>NZ_QKRS01000013.1:61498-147508 GCF_024261405.1 Pseudomonas sp. FBF18
GGCCCCGCCTGTGGCACGCGGGTTCGGCGCGGCTGCCGGCAGTGCCACGCGCTGCACGGTGAAGGCCTCGGCGCCGCTGTAGCGGGCCATCAGCCCGGTGCCTTCGAGCAGCCTGCGCAGGCCGTCGCGGGCGCTGAACGCGCCGCTCAGCGGCATCGAGCGCTGGCGTGCGGTCAGCTCCCGGTCCACCAGTACCGCCATGCCGCTCTGCTGGCCGAAGGCGTGCAGCGCCTCGTCCAGTGGCTGGGCCGGTATGTCGAAACGGATCGGGCCTGCGCCGTGCACCGGCATCGCCAGCACGGCCAACAGCAGCACGGCGATTCTGGCAAGGCAGTGGCGCAAACCGGTGTCTCCCCCGAAAGTCGCCATCGTGGGGCCTGTGTATGAATCTGATGTGACAGCGGTAGGCAAAAAACCTTAACGATGTGGGAAGTCGCCTGGGGCTAGACTGGGGGAAACCGCTTCAGGGAGGGCATGGACATGGGCTGTCGAATCGCGGGGTTGTGGCTGGTTGCCGGTCTGCTGAGTGGCCTGTCGAGTGGCGTGGTGCAGGCGGGTCAGGACGAGGGTTGCATCGACGTGCAGGTGGGCCAGGCGCGGGCGCTGGCGTACGACTGCCTGACGCGCCAGTTGCAGAACGGCAACGGGCAGCGCGCGGCGCAGGCCAACCGCAAGGCGATGGAGGTGGATGTGAGCCGGCGCGCGCCGAACCAGCTGGGGTTGTTCAACCAGTCGGCCACGGGGCAGCGCATGGGCAATGCGTTCGGGGTGTCGGTGCGGCCGCAGCGGCCGGGGCCGTGAATTCGACTGCGGGGGGGTGTCAGTGCCGCCCTCTTCGCTGGCAAGCCAGCTCCCACACGTGGTGACTCAAGGGCCGCGTAAAGATCTGCAAGATCGTGGTGAGCCCATCGCGGGGCAAGCCCGCTCCCACAGGTACCGCGGGGACCCGGGGCCTGTGCAAAACCTGTGGGGCTTGACCTCTTCGCTGGCAAGCCAGCTCCCACAGGTGGTGACTCAAGGACCGCGTAAAGATCTGCAAGATCGTCGTGAGCCCATCGCGGGTCAAGCCCGCTCCCACAGGTACCGTGGGGACCCCGGGCCTGAGCAAAACCTGTGGGAGCGGGCTTGACCCGCGATGGGCCGCGCAGCGGCCCCTACCGCCCCCGCGGCAAGCAGATGCGAAACTGTGCCCCCCCCAACGCCGACTGCCCCACCGTCAGGGTGCCACCCTGCCCCTCGATCACCCGACGGCTGATCGCCAACCCCAGGCCAAACCCGCCCGTGGCACGGTCCCGACTGCGATCCAGGCGGTAGAACGGCTGGAAGATGCGCTCGCGCTCCTCCTGCGGAATGCCAATGCCGTCATCCTCGACGGTCAGCACGCACGCGCCCTTGGCATCCACGCTCAGGCGCAGCAGGATGCGCTGCCCGCAATAACGCATGGCGTTGCGGATCAGGTTCTGCACCGCCCGCGCCGTCAACCGCGGGTCCAGCACAAAGCGCGGCAGATCCGGCTCGGCACGCACCTCCAGGCTCACCCCGCGCCCATCCAGCTCTTCGGCATAGCTGCCCAGGATGCTGTCGACGAATTCGGGCAGCGCCACCTCCACCCGCTCGCCACCCTGGCCATTCTGCAAGCGGTTGTACGACAGCAGCTCAAGCACCAGCGCATCCAGCTCGCGCACGTGCCCCACCAGTTCCAGCAGGCGCTTGCGACTGGCCGGGGGCATTTCGTCGTACAGCAGCACCAGGCCAAAATCCAGGCGGGTCAGCGGCGTGCGCAGCTCATGCGACACCGCATTGAGCAACTCGCGCTGCTGGGTCAGCAGGCATTCGATATCCGCCGCCATGGTGTCGAACACCTTGGCCAACGCGCCGATGTTCGAGCGTGGCGAGATCAGCGTGCGCTCCGCCAGGTTGCCTTCGCCCAGGCGCTGCGCCGTGGCCTTGAGCCGCTGCAGGTCACGCCAGTGCGGGCGCACCCAGAACAGCAGGCAGCCCAGCAGCGCCGCACCGATCAGCACGGTGATGCCCCACGACAGCAGGTAGATGTCCGCCGGGTCCGGCGGGTTGCGCAGCACCACCATCCACTCGCTGTCCAGCGGCGCCAGGGCGGTTTCGTAATAGCCCCACTCCCCCAGGCGCACCACGTACTGGCCGGCCTGCAGGTGCGCCTGCTCCTCGGCGTTCAGGTCCAGGTCGGCGCGCCGGCGCAGCTCGATGCTGAGGGGGGCGAAATCGGTATTCAGCGCCTCGGCCACCTGGGGCCAGCTGTCGCGGTGCTTGAGGTGGAACTGGTTGACGATCAGGCGCTGCACGCCCCGCGCCTGGTCCTGGTTGTAGGCGATGTAGCGGTCATGGAACACATGCAGGATGAGTTCGGGGATCAGGAAGATCGACCCGGCATACGCGACGATGGTCACCAGATACAGGCGTACCAGAATTTTCAGCATGGCCGTGGCCGCTCCTCAGAATTCCCACTCGACTCGGCTGAACAGGTAGCCCTTGCCCCACACCGTCTTGATCTTGCGCGCCTCGCCGGCGCTGTCGTCGAACTTGCGCCGCAGCTTGGATATGGCCACGTCCACCGAGCGGTCGGTGCCGTTGAACTCGATGCCGCGCAACTGCTGCAGGATGCAGTCGCGGCTGAGCACGCTGCCGGCATTGCGCGCCAGCACCACCAGCAGGTTGAACTCGCCGCTGGACAACTCCACCGTCTGGTCGCGCCACAGCACGGTGCGTTCGGCCAGGTCGATGCGCAGCCCGCCGATCACGATCAGGTCGCTCTCGAGATGCGGCTCGTTGATGCTGCTGCGCCGCAGCAGGGTCCGCACCCGCGCCAGCAGCACGCGCGGCTCGCACGGCTTGCTGACGTAGTCGTCGGCGCCCATCTCCAGGCCCAGCACCTGGTCGTGGCTGTCGTCGCGGGCGGTGAGCATGAGGATCGGCAGCAGCAGCGATTCGGCGCGCAGCTGCCGGCACACCTGCAGGCCGTCCAGGCCCGGCAGCATCAGGTCCAGGATCACCAGGTCGGGTTTGCTGCGCCGCGCCTCTTCCAGCACGTGGTCCCCCCGCGCAATCACGCTGACGCTGAAACCATTGCGTTGCAGGTAGCTGGCGATCAGTTCGCTCAAGGCGCAGTCGTCTTCGACCAGAAGGATAGTGGGCATGGGTAGTTTGAAAGGCCGGGAAAGTCAGGCAGGATATAGCGCTTATTCGCAGGTCGCGAAATTCTTCACACTTTTTCACACTCGCCCTACATAGCTTAACAACTGCCTGTAGCGCGGCTGCCTTAGCATTGCCGGGTCATTTATGGAAGATCCGCATGCCCAGTTCAAGCCCCGTCCGTCTGCGTACCCTGGCGCCCCTGTTGCTGCTGAGCCTGGCCCTGGCCGGCTGCGACAGCAAGCCGCCCGCCGAAGAACAAGCCCCCAAGCCCGCCGTCAGCGTCGAAACCGTGCACGAGCAACCCCTGGCCATCAGCACCGAGCTGTCGGGGCGCATCCTGGCGCCACGCATTGCCGAGGTGCGCGCGCGGGTGGCCGGGGTGGTGCTCAAGCGGGTGTACCGTGAGGGCAGCGACGTGAAACAGGGCGACGTGCTGTTTCGCATCGACCCGGCACCGTTCAAGGCCGACTACGACAGCGCCCGCGCCAACCTGGCCAAGGCCGAGGCCACGCGCTTTCAGGCGCGCCTGCAGGACCAGCGCTACGCCGAGCTGATTTCGATCGACGCGATCAGCCGCCAGGAGCATGACAACGCCCGCGCCGCCGCCATGCAGGCCGACGCCGAAGTGGCAGCGGCCAAGGCCGCGCTCGAGCGTGCGCGCCTGAACCTGGGCTATGCCACCGTGACCGCGCCGATTTCCGGGCGCGTGGGCCGTGCCCTGGTGACCGAGGGCGCGCTGGTGGGGCAGAACGAATCGACCCCGCTGGCGATCATTCAGCAGCTCGACCCGATCCATGCCGACCTGACCCAGTCGACCCGCGAGATCAACGCCCTGCGCCGTGCCCTGCGTGCCGGCGAGCTCAAGCAGGTGGGCCAGGACCAGGCCCGCGCCACGCTGATCCAGGATGACGGCACCCCTTACCCGCTGGCGGGCAAGCTGCTGTTCTCCGACATCAGCGTGGACCCGAGCACCGGCCAGATCACCCTGCGCAGCGAGTTCCCCAACCCCGACCTGGACCTGCTGCCCGGCAGCTTCATCCGCGTGCGCCTGGAACAAGCGGTGCAGCCCAAGGGCATCAGCGTGCCGCAGCAGGCCATCCTGCGTGACAGCGCGGGCCTGCCGCGGGTGCTGCTGGTGGACGCCGAGCAGCGCGTGAGCGAGCGCGCCGTGGTGCTGGGCAGCGTGCAGCAGGACCGCTGGATCGTCACCGAGGGCCTGGCCCCGGGCGATCGCATCGTCACCGAAGGCCTGCAGCACGTGAAGGTGGGTGACCAGGTGAGCGTGACCCCCGCCACCGACACGGCTGCCCCCATCGCCCAGACCACCGCCCAGTGAGGCCCTGATCCATGCCGCAGTTCTTTATTGACCGCCCGGTGTTCGCCTGGGTGGTCGCGCTGTTCATCCTGCTCGGCGGTGCGCTGGCCATCCCGCAGTTGCCGGTGGCCCAGTACCCCAACGTGGCGCCGCCACAGATCGAGGTGTACGCGGTATACCCCGGTGCCTCGGCGCAGACCATGGACGAGAGCGTGGTCAGCCTGATCGAGCAGGAGCTCAACGGCGCCGATCACCTGCTGTACTTCCAGTCCACCAGCAGCCTGGGCAGCGCCACGGTAACGGCGACCTTCCAGCCGGGCACCAACCCGGAACTGGCCCAGGTCGATGTGCAGAACCGCCTGAAGATCGTCGAGTCGCGCCTGCCGCGGGCGGTGACCCAGCAGGGCCTGCAGGTGGAGAAGATCTCCACCGGGTTCCTGATGCTGGTGACCCTGACCGCCGACGATGACCGCCTCGACGAAACCGCGCTGAGCGACTTTTTGGCGCGCAACGTGATGAACGAGGTGCGCCGCGTACCGGGCGTGGGCAAGGCGCAGCTGTATGGCTCGGAACGCGCCATGCGTATCTGGCTCGACCCGCAGAAGCTGATCGGCTTCAACCTCACCCCCGAGGATGTGAACCTTGCGATTGCCGCGCAGAACGCCCAGGTGGCCCCTGGCAGCATCGGCGACCTGCCCGGCAGCCCGACCCAGGAAATCACTGCCAACGTGCTGATCAAGGGCCAGCTGTCGACGCCCCAGGAGTTCGCCGACATCGTGCTGCGCGCCAACCCGGATGGCTCGCGGGTCACCGTGGGTGATGTGGCGCGGGTCGAGATCGGCGCCCAGGAGTACCAGTACGGCACGCGCCTGAACGGCAAGCCGTCCACCGCCTTCAGCGTGCAGCTGGCGCCCGGTGCCAACGCCATGCAGACCGCAACCCTGGTCAAGGCCAAGATGGACGAGCTGTCGCGCTACTTCCCGCCCGGGGCGGTGTACGACATCCCGTATGACACCTCGCCGTTCGTCAAGGTGTCGATCGAACAGGTGATCAACACCCTGATCGAGGCGATGGTGCTTGTGTTCCTGGTGATGTTCCTGTTCCTGCAGAACATCCGCTACACGCTGATCCCGACCCTGGTGGTGCCGGTGGCGCTGATGGGCACCTTCGCGGTGATGCTGACGCTGGGCTTCTCCATCAACGTGCTGACCCTGTTCGGCATGGTGCTGGCCATCGGCATCCTGGTGGACGACGCCATCGTGGTGGTGGAGAACGTCGAGCGGATCATGGCCGAGGAAGGCCTGCCGCCCAAGCAAGCCACGCGCAAGGCCATGCAGCAGATCAGCGGCGCCATCGTCGGCATCACCGTGGTGCTGGTGGCGGTGTTCGTGCCGATGGCGTTCATGCAGGGCTCGGTGGGGGTGATCTACCAGCAGTTCTCGGCGTCGATGGCGGTATCGATCCTGTTCTCGGCGTTCCTTGCCCTGAGCCTGACCCCGGCGTTGTGCGCCACCCTGCTCAAGCCGATCGCCAAGGGCGAACACCACGTCAAGCGCGGTTTCTTCGGCTGGTTCAACCGCAAGTTCGAAGGCATGAGCAACGGCTACCAGCGCTGGGTGATGCACGCGATCCAGCGCAGCGGCCGCTACCTGGTGGTGTATGGCCTGCTGCTGGTGGCGCTGGGCTGGACCTTCAGCCAGCTGCCCTCCTCGTTCCTGCCTACCGAAGACCAGGGCTACACCATCACCGACGTGCAGCTGCCGCCCGGCGCCAGCCGCAACCGTACCGTGCAGGTGGCCGAGCAGATCGAGGCGCACAGCGCAGGCGAACCTGGCGTGGGCAACACCACGGTGATCCTGGGCTTCAGTTTCTCGGGCAGCGGGCAGAACGCGGCGCTGGTGTTCACCACGCTCAAGGACTGGTCCGAGCGCACCGCCAAGGACAGCGCCGAGGCCATCGCCGAGCGCGCCAACATCGCCTTCAGCCAGTTCAAGAACGCGGTGGCCTATGCGGTGCTGCCGCCCTCGGTGGATGGCCTGGGCACCTCGACCGGTTTCGAGTTCCGCCTGCAGGACCGTGCCGGCGTGGGCCATGCCGGGCTGATGGCGGCGCGTGACCAGTTGCTGGCCGAGGCCGCGAAAAGCCCGGTGCTGGCCAACGTGCGCGAGAGCGCCCTGGCCGAAAGCCCGCAGGTGCAGCTGCTGATCGACCGCAAGCAGGCCAACGCGCTGGGCGTGTCGTTCGACGACATCGGCACGGTGCTCAACACGGCCATCGGCTCGACCTACGTCAACGACTTCCCCAACCAGGGCCGCATGCAGCGGGTGGTGGTGCAGGCCGAGGGCGACCAGCGCAGCCAGGTCGAGGACCTGCTCAAGATCCACGTGCGCAACACCAGCGGCAAGATGGTGCCGTTGTCGGCCTTCGCCCAGGCGCAGTGGGTATCGGGGCCGGTGCAACTGACCCGCTACAACGGCTACCCGGCCATTGCCGTGTCGGGCGAGCCGGCACCGGGCTACAGCTCGGGCGCGGCGATGGCCGAGGTGCAGCGCCTGGTCGATGCCCTGCCGCTGGGCTTTGGCCTGGAATGGACCGGGCTGTCGCTGCAGGAGCAGTTGTCCGGGGCGCAGGCACCGATGCTGATGGCGCTGTCGCTGCTGGTGGTGTTCCTGTGCCTGGCGGCGCTGTACGAAAGCTGGTCGATCCCTACCTCGGTGCTGCTGGTGGTGCCGCTGGGCGTGCTCGGTGCGGTGCTGGCGGTGACCCTGCGCGACATGCCCAACGATGTGTTCTTCAAGGTCGGCCTGATCACCCTGATCGGCCTGTCGGCGAAGAACGCGATCCTGATCATCGAGTTCGCCAAGAGCCTGGTGGACGAAGGGCATGACCTGGTCGAGGCCACCGTGCAGGCCGCGCGCCTGCGCCTGCGGCCCATCGTGATGACCTCGCTGGCGTTCATCCTGGGCGTGGTGCCGCTGGCGATTGCCACCGGCGCCAGCTCGGCGAGTCAGCAGGCCATCGGCACCGGAGTGATCGGCGGCATGCTCAGCGCCACGCTGGCGATCGTGTTCGTGCCGGTGTTCTTCGTGGTGGTGATGCGCGTGACCGGCTGGCGCCGGCGTGACGCCCAGGCCGACACTGCGGTGGTCGAACAAAGCTGATGGACAGCCGCGCGGCGGTCATGGGATGGTGCTAGCCCGCTTATGGACTGGAACCCTGCAATGACCGCCGCCGTACTTCCCCCCTGCTCCGTTCTTTTGCTGGCCGGCGGCCGTGGCCAGCGCATGGGCGGGCAGGACAAGGGCCTGCTGTCCTGGCAGGGGCGCCCGCTGATCGCGCACGTGCACGCCGTGGTGCGTGACCTGAGCGATGACCTGATCCTTTCCTGCAATCGCAACCAGCACGCCTATCGGGCGTTTGCCGACCAGTTGGTGGGCGATGCCGAGCCTGGGTTTCCCGGGCCGCTGGCCGGGGTGCTGGCCGGGCTTGCGGTGGCGCGGCATGCCTGGCTGGTGGTGCTGGCGTGTGATGCACCGCTGATCGAGCGCGGGTTGCTCGAGCAGTTGCTGAGCGTGGCGGTGACCGGGGACTGCGCGGCGATGGTGCGCCAGGGCCAGCAGTGGCAGCCGATGTTCTGCGTGATCCCGGTGCGCCAGCAGGCGAGCTTGCAGGCGGCATGGCAGGCCGGTGAGCGCAGCCTGCTGCGGGCGTTGCTGGAGCATCCGTTGCAGGCAGTGGAGTGTGCAGAGGAGGACCGGCGCCTGAGCAACTTCAATACGCCGCAGTGGTTGCGGCAATAAGGCTTTTGTGTCGTCTGTGAGGGCCTCTTCGCGGGCCAAGCCCGCTCCTACAGAGGCTTGCGCTACCCCTGTGGGAGCGGGCTTGACCCGCGATGGGCGGCACCGCCCCCCTCGAACACCACACACCGATTACGCCCCGCCGCCTTGGCCGCATACAGCGCCTGATCGGCCGCCGCCACCAGCGTCAGGGGCGTTTCGCCCTGCCCCGCCATGCCTGCCACGCCGATACTCACCGACACCCGCCCGAACGGGCTGCCAGCATGCACGATGTTCAGCTCGGCCAACCGCGCCAGCACCGTCTCGGCCACCACCACCGCGCCCGCCACCTCGGTATTGGGCAGCACCATCGCCAGCTCTTCCCCGCCATAACGCGCCACCACATCCGTCGGGCGGCGCACGCACTCGCGCAGCAAGGCGCTCACCGCCTTGAGGCATTCGTCACCGCCAATGTGTCCGTAGGCGTCATTGAAGCGTTTGAAATGATCGATATCGATCAGCAGCAGCGCCAGCGGCTGGGCCTCGCGCTGGGCACGCCGCACTTCGCTGGCCAGCACCTCGTCGAAACGCCGGCGGTTGGCCAGCCCGGTGAGCGTGTCGTGGGTGGCCAGCACCGCCAGCTGCCGGTTGGTGGCCAGCAGTTCTTCGCGCGCCACCAGCAGTTGCGCATCCATCTCGGCACGATGGCGCATGTCGCGGATCAGCAGCCGGCCAATCACCGCGATCACCCCCTGCAACGCCAGCACCAGCCCCACCGTCAGCCACGCTTCCATGCGCCAGGCGTCCAGGGCCTCGCGCTTGCCGATGGCCACGGTGGTCACCAGTGGCAGGTGCTCGTTCTTGCGAAACGCATACAGGCGCTCCACCCCATCCAGGCTCGAGGCAAACGAAGCCGTGCCCACCGAGTTTTCCACCAGGTAGCGGGTGTAGATCGGCGACCGGGAAAAGTCGCGGCCCATGTCCTGCTCGCGAAACGGGTAGCGCACCAGGATGCGCCCACTGGTGTAGGTGAGCGCGATCGCACCGTCCTTGCCCACGTCGATCTTGCCGAACAGGCGCAGAAAGTTCTCCACCCCCAGGGTCACCGCGATCACCCCGGCGAACTGCCCCCCGGGCTGCTCGAAACGCCGGCTGACGGTGATCACCCAGTCCTGGGTGGAGCGGCTGCGGATCGGCGGGCCGATGAACACCTCGCGGGACGGGTTGTCGCGATGGTGGATGAAGAACTCGCGGTCGGCGCTGTTCGCACCGTCCGGAATCGGGCCGTTGGTCGACATCAGCCATTCGCCCGTCGGGCCATAGACGGTCAGCCCATGCAGTTGCGTCAGCAGTTCGTTCTGCTCCTCCACCAGCCCGGCCAGGCGCGCCAGTTGCTGCGGCCCGCCGCCATCGACTTCGAGCCGCTCGCTCAGGCCCAGCAGCATCATCGAACTCTGGCGGATGATGCCCTCGGCATAGGTGTCCAGTGCCTGGGTCAGGTTGAGGCTGTGTACCTGAACCTCGTTCAGCGCGCGCTGACGTGCAGCCCATATCTTCCAGGCCGTCAGCGATGCCAGCGATACGCAGATCACCAGCAACAGCAGCACGGCCAGGCGCACGTCACGCTTGTGCGGCAGCGGCACCGGCAGTAAGGGGGTCGACATCATGAAACGCTCCTGCGATGCCACAACTGAAGGCATCCTGCCATCAGCTGTACTCCGGAATGCCCTGTACCGCAAGGGGCAGAGCATCAGGCGCGCAATCAAGCGGTGAGGGTCACGACGGGCTGCTGCAGAATCCGGCAGGCAGAAGTTGCAGGGCGGTGAAGCTGAAAGTGGGACGCAAGGCCGCCCGCTCCAGTGAGCAGCCTTGCGCATGCATGCAGGCAGGCCTTGCGGTGCGCCGCTGGCGCGGTTGCCCTTCAGTAGCGGAACTTGCCGCCATGAATGTCCTGCAGCACCTGATCGGTCACCCGCACGTAGGTTTCGGTGCCCGGCAGCCAGGCATACACCGGGTCTTCGCCGGTCTGGCTGGGGTCGAAGGCTTCGCTTCTGAGCTTGGTCTTCTGGTACTTGAAGGTGCCGGTGGTTTCCATGCAGGTCTTGACGCGCAAGAACATCGGCACCGCGTAGTGAGGCATCTGGCTCTTGACGAAGCGCAGCAGGTCGCAGAAATCCAGCTGCTCCAGCGGCGCCGACGGGGTGATGGCGGCCATCCCGGCGCGACCGTTGGTGTTCTTGATTTCCACCCCGTAGGCCACGGCTTCGGCAATGTGGGGGTGCTGCACCATGATGTTCTCGACTTCGGTGGTGGAGACGTTCTCGCCCTTCCAGCGGAAGGTGTCCCCCAGGCGGTCGACGAACTGGGCATGGCCAAAGCCGATATCGCGAATCAGGTCGCCGCTGTTGAAGTAGCGGTCGCCCTTTTCGAACACGTCGTAGAGCACCACCTTCTTGCTCTTCTCCGGGTCGGTGTAGCCATCGAACGGGGCGTCGTCGTCGATCTTGGCCAGCAACAGGCCCTGACCGCCCTTGCCGACCTTCTGCATGAATCCGTCGGCGTTGCGCCGTGGTTCGCCGGTGTCGTGTTCGTACTCCACCAGCGACCAGGCGTTGATGGCAAAGCCGATGGTGTTCTCGAAATTGAGGATGTTGGTAAAGCCGATGTTGCCGTCACTGGCGGCGTAGAACTCGCAGACCCGCTCGATGTTGAAGCGTTTCTTGAAGTCGAGCCACACGCCCGGACGCAGGCCGTTGCCGATCATCTTAACCACCGGGTTGTCGCCATCGTTGCCGGCCGCAGGCTGATCGATCAGGTAGCGACACAGTTCACCGACGTAGCAGATGGTGGTGGCCTTGAATTTGCGCGTGTCTTCCCAGAACTGGCTGGCGCTGAACTTGCGGCGGATGGCGAAGCCCGAGGCACCGGCCAATGCCGAACCCCAGCTCACGCACAGGCCAGTGCCGTGATACAGCGGCAAGGTGCAATAGACGATGTCATCGGGGCGCATGTCCAGGGCGATCATGCCGAAGCTGCCGTAGACCTTCATCCAGCGCCCATGCTTGAACACCCCGGCCTTGGGCAGGCCGGTGGTACCGGAGGTGTAGATGTAGAAGCAGGCGTCGTCGAGGTAGACCTGCTGGGTAGTCGCCGGATTGGCCGTAGCGTGCCCCTGACTGGCAAGGGTCAGGTTGACGTAGCCCTCGGGGGCGGTGCCGGCATCGCGCGTGGTGTCGGTGTCGGCCAGGAAAAAGGTGCGCTGCCTGTCGATGGCCGCCTCGTCGCGCACCGCCTCGAACGATGGCACCAGCTCCTGGCCGACGATGATCGCCGACGGGTTGACCAGGCCCAGGCTGTGGATCAGCACGTTGTTGGTCTGCGAGGTGTTGAGCATGGCGCAGATGCCGCCGATCTTGCTCACGGCCAGTACGCTGACCAGCAATTCGGGGCGGTTCTCGATGAAGATGCCTACCACATCGCCTTTTTTCAGGCCACGGGCCAGCAGGTAGTGGGCGAAACGGTTGGCCCACTGGTTGACCTGTTCGTAACTGAAGCGCGTGTCCTTGTAGAGCAGCGCCGGCCCTTGAGGGTTGCGCGCAACCGCCTGTTCGAAGGCCCAGCCCAGGCCACAGGGCTGATCGGCCTTGAGTTTGGAAACCTTGAGGCCCCTGACGAGCCGAGGAATGGCCCGAGTGATCGAGGGAATTTTGCGCAGCATCATGCCCCAGGTAATCATGTCGCTATTACTACTCATGGCACCTCCTGGTGGATTGACCGTGGCCGCCAGGCGGTTCGACAAACGCCATGACCAGCCAATCGTTTTTATTGTTGTGCACGCCATGTGAAAAAGTCCTCGCGCAGCGGGGTGCGCGAGGACGCCTGGTACCGATCAATCAGAACTCGTCGGCGACCGACTCGAGGATCTTGCCCATCAGGTAGACCGTGGTGCGGGCCACTTGCTTGACCGCCTCTTTTTCTTCGTCGGTCACGACCCAGCGGTCGATGGCGGCGTTGACCTGCTCGGAGTGCTTCTCGTCGATGATCGCGTGGGCGACGAAGAAGGTCAGTTGCTGGTCGGTCAGCTTGAGATGGTTCTTGCACACGTCCATCAGGGGTTCGAGGTGCTCATAGCAGTCCTCGGCCCAGAAGCTGTAGCCCAGGCGCGGAATGATGCCGCGGCATACGGAAACGAAGTCCAGGTAGCCGTAGAACGCCTCGGTGGCCGGCAGCATCGGTTTCTCGAACTCCGACGGGTCCACGCCAATGGCGATCAGGTCGTTGTACGCCATGTTTTCGTGGCCCAGCTCTTCCAGCGCATGCTTCATCGCGAAACGCAGCAGGCCGACCTTCTTGTGGTCCTGGTTCCAGCACGCCACCGCCTGGTTGATCGCGTTGTTCTTGGTGTAGTGGTACACCTGGACAATCGACTTGATGTACAGCTCACGCTGCAGTTCGGGACGCTTCATCATCTGGAAGAAACGGCCGGCCTTGATCTTTTCCCATTCGGCGTCACAGATGGCTTTGAGCTCTTTGCGAAACGCGGTCACTTCAGTCATTTCACTCTCTTCCTTGGCGTGTTGATAAATCGTTCATGACACGTGTTATACGGTCAGGCGAATACGGCGTTACAGGCGCAGCACGGACTTGATGATGTAGATGAACTTGGAAAAGAAGCCCAGGCCTTCGATAGTGTCCCAGTGTTCCATCAGCACACCATTTTCAACACGGTAGATATCGATCACCTTGTAGTTCACCGTGAAGAACCTGTGCTTGGCCCAGTGCTTGGCATACAGGAAGACATAATCGCCTTCGGCGCAGACCCGCTCGATACTGGTACCCGACTCGGGGAACGTCTTGAAGAACTGCGTGAAGTAGGTCTTGAAGCCTTCGCGGCGCGGGGGAATGAACACGTTGTTGTGCTGCACGTAGTCCTCGGCAATCAAGGTATCGGCAACCGCCAGTTCACGCTGACCAAACATGCGCTCGTAAAACTCGATGACCACTTCTTTGTTCCTGGCTTCCATCTTGGATCAACCTCAATGTTGTCGTTATTGTGTGATGCTTATCCCGCCAGTGACTGCCTCGCGTGACGGGCGGCCAAGGTATGGCGAATCAGGTCATCGACGTCCTTCAGGTCTGCCGGGCAGCTGGGCAGGCCGAAGAAGGGCGTCACCGACGGCATCAGATCGCCTTTGTACAGGGCGTAGTAGTGATCGCCACGGGCCTTGATCTGGAAGAAGATGCCGTCCTGGTCGAACACGAAGCTGTCGAACTTCGGCGCCAGCCGTGGCTTCACATAGGTGATGAACGTCTTGTAGCCGCCTTGCAGGGCCACCAGCGAGGCACCGGTCATGGCCAGCCCGTTGACCACGTTCTTGACCGGGGCATGCTTGTCGACGATCAGGCGCGAAAGTTCGACGCATTCGTGCTCGTAGTTGGGCCCGGAGAACTGCACCAGTTGTTCATGGCTGATGAACTCACCCGACTCGTGAGGGAACGGCGTAATACGCTGAGTGCCGATGATTTCACCATCATGATAAAAGGCAAACACATAGGAACGCGGGTCGTATTCATCCAGGCACACGGTGTTGTCGACCGAGTTGCCAAACAGCGTCTTGTAATAGATCTTGCGCTGCCCATACAACCGGCTACGGGCACGAGAAAGTTCGATGAATTGCGCAGGCGTTACCACCTGCCTGACCTTTACCTTGTCAGACTGGCACAACTCCTGGAGGACTGAATCATAGAAACTGTAGATGGCCGAACCGGCGGAATCATCCTTTACCAACTGCATACTTGCCGAAGGCAAGTCAGCCTTGTTACTGGCGAGTGACGGCATGAGAAATCCCTTCTTATTGTGATCTGTAGTATTCAACTCAGCCCAGCGCACGACTTAAGTTTCCACAGGACAATACATAGCTTCGCCTCCTTGCGTAGATAGCCATAGGTTGTTGATTTACGGGCTGCGCACAGCCAGACACTCACCCGCTAGTGGCGGGCGTGCCGTTGAACCAGAGCGAGGTGCAGTCAGTTCGGTGGTAGCGAGGCCAAGGCTCGGCGGATCTGCTCGGCGCGCTCGCCCAGCACCTGTGGCGTGGCGATCGGGAGGTCCGCATGACCCAGGTTGAAACCGTCACCGACAAAGCGGGCCAGCACATGCAGGTGCGCGTGACCTACGGTCTGCCCGGCCACTGCGCCATCGCACAGCAGCAGGTTGATACCTTCACAGGGCTGTTCTTCGAGGCTCAGGCCGCTTTCACGCAGGGCGGCCGCCATCCGTTGACCCACACGCATCATGTGGCCACAGGTTTGAGGAGGGATATCACCCAGGCCGCTTGCGTGGGCCTTGGGAATGACCAGGACATGGCCAGGAGTGATCGGCTGAATCGAGAGAAAGGCCAGGCACTGCTCGTCTTCGTAGACAACGGCAGCCGGTGCTTCTTTCTTGGCGATTGCACAGAAAATGCAGTTCACGGATAGCTCCCTCTATTGTTGTAGGTGCAACCCCGGTGGAGGCATGAAGATCCGGGATGCTACAGGCTGCATTCCATTGCAGAGTTGACCGCGCAGCTTGTAGGAGAAATTACCCCTGGCCTTCCTCAGCTGTACACGGGAGTTTTGAAATTTTTTGTATCTGAATCCCGTAAATTTCCTAATGGGTTGATTTGAATGGGTTTTCCCAAGGTAACTTTTTGTATCCGGGCTGCATGGGTGCGTCACCGGCCAGGGCCCTGAGGGCCGAGGACGGTGACGCCATCACCCACCCGCTGTGCGTGGGCTCGCCCGGCCTGAGCTACACGAACGCATCGGCATGAAAATGCGCGGGCTCCAGCCCCCGCTGCTCGACGAAATCGCGTCGCGCCGAGTCGACCACGATCGGCGCGCCGCAGGCATAGACCTCGAAGTCCTTGAGGCTATGAAAGTCCTGCAGCACCTGGCGGTGCACGAAGCCGGTGGCACCCTGCCAGTCGCAGGCCGGGCCCGGCTCGGACAGCACCGGGGTGTAGCGCAGCCACGGCAACTGCGCCTCCCAGGCCAGGAGCTGTTCATGCCGGTAGAGGTCCTCACGGCGCCGCCCGCCCCAGTACAGGTACACCGGGCAGCGGTTGTCGCCGCGCTCGCGCAGTTGCTCGAGCAGCGCCTGCACCGGGGCAAAGCCGGTGCCGCTGGCCAGCAATACCATCGGCCGTTGGCTGTCGCGCAGGTAGAACGAACCGAAAGGCCCCTCCATGCGCAGGATCGCCCTGGGCTGCAACGCATTGAACACATGCCCGCTGAACACCCCGCCCGGCATGTGCCGGATGTGCAGTTCAAGCTGGTTGTCGCGCGCCGCTGCGGTGGCCATCGAGTAGCTGCGCCGGCTGCCGTCCTTGAGCAGCACCTGCACGTACTGCCCCGGCAGGTAGGCGAATGCGGCGCCCGGCGCGAGCATCAGGCGCAGCACCGCCACGTCGTGGCTGACCTTGTCGAGGCTGGCCACGCGCACGCCCATCTGCTGGATGCCGATGCCGCGCAGCTCGGTGACTTCCGGCGCGTCGATGACCAGGTCGGAACGTGCCCTGGCGCAGCAGAACAGCGCCAGGCCCTGGGCCCGCTCGGCTTCGCTGAGCACTGCCAGCGGGCTGTCGGCGTGGTCCACCTCGCCGCTGAGCACCTGGCCCTTGCAACTGCCACAGGTGCCGGTGCGGCAGCTGTGCTTGAGCATCAGGCCATCGGCCAGGGCAGCGTCGAGCACGCTCTGCCCGGCGTTGACCGGGCAGCTCAGGCCGACCGGCTGGATCTGCAGGGTGAAGCTCATGTGCGTACCCTCCGTCACTGCGCGCGTCCGGCGGCGGCCAGCAGGTCCAGCGCCACGTCGACGATCATGTCCTCCTGGCCGCCGACCATGCGCCGCTTGCCCAGCTCGACCAGGATGTCGACGGTTTTCAGGCCATAGCGCGCCGCGGCGATTTCGGCGTGGCGCAGGAAGCTGGAGTAGACCCCGGCATAGCCCAGCGCCAGCGATTCGCGGTCGACCCGCACAGGGCGGTCCTGCAACGGCCGCACGATGTCGTCGGCTGCATCCATCAGCGTGTAGAGGTCGGTGCCGTGGTTCCAGCCCAGGCGCTCGGCGGCGGCGATGAACACTTCCAGGGGCGCGTTGCCGGCGCCCGCGCCCATGCCGGCCAGGCTCGCATCGATGCGATCGCACCCCTCCTCCACCGCGGTGATCGAGTTGGCGACCCCGAGGCTGAGGTTGTGGTGGGCATGCATGCCGGTTTCGGTCTCGGGCTTGAGCACGGCCTTGAACGCGCGAAAGCGATCACGCACGTCCTGCATGTTCATCGCCCCACCGGAGTCGGCCATGTACACGCAGGTGGCGCCGTAGCTTTCCATCAGCTTGGCCTGGGCGGCCAGCTGCTCGGCCGGGATCATGTGGCTCATCATCAGAAAGCCCACGGTGTCCATGCCCAGCCCGCGCGCATATTCGATGTGCTGGCGGGCCACGTCGGCCTCGGTGCAGTGGGTGGCCACGCGCACCACGCGGGCGCCGGCGTCATATGCGGCCTTGAGGTCGTGCACCGTGCCGATGCCGGGCAGCAGCAGGGTGGTGATCCTGGCGTGGCTGATCACGTCGGCCACGGCCTCGATCCACTCCAGGTCGGTGTGGGCGGCAAATCCGTAGTTGAAGCTGGAGCCCTGCAGGCCATCGCCGTGGGCCACTTCGATGGAATCGACCCTGGCCTTGTCCAGCGCACGGGCGATGTCCTGCACGTTCTGCAGCGAGTACTGGTGGCGCACCGCGTGGCTGCCGTCGCGCAGGGTCACGTCGCTGATGTAGAGCTTCTTGGCGGGATTGAACGTCATGCGGGCATCCTCAGTTGTGCGCCATGGCCTGGGCCATGCGCTCGGCGGTCGCCATCGCGGCGGACGTCATGATGTCGAGATTGCCGGCGTAGGCCGGCAGGTAGTGGGCGGCGCCTTCGACTTCGAGAAACACCGAGGTCTTGAGCCCGCTGAAGCGGCCCAGGCCCGGGATCAACAGCGGCGCCTGGGGCTCGATCACCTCGAACTGCACCTGCTGCTTGAGCCGGTAGCCGGGCACGTAGGCCTGCACAGCCTGGGCCATCTCGTGGATGGAGGCCTGCACGCGGGCCTGCTCGCAGGCTTCGGAGAGCACGAACACGGTGTCGCGCATGATCAGCGGCGGCTCGGCCGGGTTCATCACGATGATCGCCTTGCCCCTGGCTGCACCGCCGATGGCTTCGATGGCCTTGGAGGTGGTTTCGGTGAACTCGTCGATGTTGGCGCGGGTGCCGGGGCCGGCGGACTTGCTGGCAATCGAGGCGACGATTTCGGCGTAGTGCACCTTGGCCACCCGCGACACCGCGGCCACCATCGGGATGGTCGCCTGGCCGCCGCAGGTGACCATGTTGACGTTCAACTGCGCCAGGTTCTGCTCCAGGTTCACCACCGGCACGCAGTACGGGCCGATGGCTGCCGGGGTCAGGTCGATCAGGCGGATGCCGGGCTTGCGTGCGCGCAGGTAGGCGTCGTTGCGTACATGGGCGCCGGCCGAGGTGGCATCGAACACGAAGTCGATATCGGCGAACTCGGGCATGCGCGCCAGGCCCTCGACCCCTTCGTGGGTGGTGGCCACGCCCAGGCGGCGGGCGCGTTCCAGGCCGTCGGAGGCCGGGTCGATGCCGACCATCACGGCCATTTTCAGGTGCTTGCCGTGGCGCAGCAGCTTGATCATCAGGTCGGTGCCGATATTGCCGGAGCCGATGATGGCGACATTGAATTTTGCAGGGTTCATACGGCTTCTCCGTAGACTTCGGCGAGGAGGATGACGCTCGGGTCGAGGCTGTCGGCGTACAGGCGCTGCACGGCCTCGGCGCGCAGGCTCAAGGCGGTGCGCTGGTTGATGTAGCCCTTGTCGGTGATCTCGCCGTCGTTGAGGCTGGGCGGCGAATCGAGGATCACCAGGCGCACGGCATGCTGGGACGAGGCCGGGTATTCCCGGGCCAGTGCCTGCAGGCCCGCGCACAGCGCCAGGCGCACCTCGGGCTGCAGCGCCAGCTGTGCACCGCTCATGTGCTGGCCCTCGTCGCCGAGCAGGTCGCGCAGGGCCTGGGACGGGTAGACCAGCGCGCCGATCATGTCGCGGTCATGCCCGCCGATCACGCAGTCGCTGGCATACGGCGCCAGCGCGCTGACCAGGCGTGGGCGCAGCGTGCCCACCGACACCCAGGTGCCGCTGCTGAGCTTGAAGTCCTCGGTCACGCGGCCGTCGAACTGCACGCCCAGCTCGGGGCGCGCCGGGTCGACCAGGCGCCCGGCGTCGCCGATACGGTAGAAGCCCTCTTCATCGAACGCCGCCAGGGTGCTGGCCGGGTCGCCCAGGTAGCGCGGGAACACCGAGGGGCCGCGCACGCGCATCTCCAGCTTGTCGCCGGCCGGCACGAACTTGAGCTCGGTGCCCGGTACCGGCAGGCCGATGATGCCGGCCTTGTCGGCGGCAAAATGCACGCTGGTGACCACCGGCGAGGTTTCGGTGGAGCCCCATTCGGTGGCGAAGAACAGCGGCGTGTCGCGCACCTTCCCGGCACACGCCACCAGCCGGCTCCAGCTGCTTTGCGGCAGGGCGGCAGCGGCATAGAACAGCATGCGCAGGCGCCCGAACAGGGCCTGGGCCAGCGCCGGGTCGCGCTCCAGGTGCGGCAGCAGCATCTCGTAGCCGCGCGGCACGTTGAAGAACAGCGTGGGCCTGACCGAGCGGATGTTCTCCAGCGTGCGGTCGATCTGCCCCGGCACCGGCAGGCCGTCGTCGATGTACAGGGTGCCGCCGTTGCGCAGCACCAGGTTGAAGTTGTGGTTGGCGCCGAACACGTGGCTCCAGGGCAGCCAGTCGAGCACGATCAGTTCGCCCTGCTCCAGAAAGCGCCAGCACTGGGCAATCGCCTGCTGGTTGGCGCAGAGCATGCCGTGGGTGTTGACCACGGCCTTGGGCGCACCGGTGGAGCCGGAGGTCATCAGGTAGCGCGCCGGGGTGTCGCCATCCAGGCGCGCGAAGGCGGCCATCACCGCCGGGGTCTCGGCCTTGTACAGGTGCGGCAGAGCCAGCGCACCGGGGATTTCCTGGGCGTTGCGCGCCGCCACCACCGGGCAGTCCGGGTCGACCAGGGCGATGGCGCGGCCATAGGCATCGCCGTCGTTGACGAAGATCAGCCCCGGCTTGAGCACCTCGACAATCGCCTTGAGCTTGGCGCAGCCGCTGCCGGTATTGCGCGAGTAGGCCACCGAGATGGTCGACACCGGGATGCCCACGTGCATCGCCGCCAGGGTCAGCAGCGCCTGGTCCAGGTCGTTTTCCGAAAGCATCAGCAGCGGCCGGCCGGCTGCGATGTCCAGTTCCAGCAGGCCCTGGGCCAGGGCGCCGACGCGCTGGCGCACCTGCTCGTAGGTCAGGCTGAACCAGCCCGCGCCGCGCCGTTCGGCCAGGTAGGCACGCTGCGGCGCCTGCACGGCCCAGTGTTCCAGCCACTGGCCGATGCAGCGCGCATAGGGTTGCAGCGGCTCGGGCGAGCTGAGCACGAAGCTGCCGTCGGCACGCGGTTCGTACAGCACCTGGGCGGGGGCCAGCTGGGTGGGGTCGTTGAAGAAGTCGTACATTGCACGCCCTCGTGAGCGCGGCAGGCCGTCGGCCCGCTGCTCACTGGTTTTATTGTTGTAGGTACCGGCGGTCGGTCAGGCCGCCGGGTTCAAGCCGGCACGGCTCAGGTGAAGCGACAGCTCACTTCGCCCAGGCGGGTCAGGCGCAGGCGCAGGCTGTCGCCCGCCACCACCGGCACCATCGGCCCCAGCGCGCCGGACAGCAGCACGTCACCGGCCTGCAGCGGGCGCCCGGCCAGGGCCATGGTGCGCGCCAGCCACAGGCAGGCATCCAGCGGGTTGCCCATGCACGCGGCACCCACGCCGATGGCGGCCTGGGCACCGTTCTTCTCCAGCAGCATGCCTTCCAGGGCCAGGTCCAGGCCGTGCAGGCTGATCGGGGTCTTGCCCAGCACGTAGAGGCCCGAGGAAGCGTTGTCGGCCACGGTGTCGACCAGGGTGATCTTCCAGTCCTCGATGGCCGAGTCGACGATCTCCAGCGCCGGCAGCACATGGTCGACCGCGCGCAGCAGCTCGCCCAGGGTGGTGTCGGGGTCGGGCAGGTCGCGCCCCAGCACGAAGGCGATCTCGCCCTCGGCCTTGGGCTGGATCAGCCGCGTGCTGTCGATGGCCTGGCCATCGTGGCATTCCATGTCGGCGAACAGCATGCCGAAGTCGGGCTGGTCGACGCCCAGTTGCTGCTGCACCGCCAGCGAGGTGAGGCCGACCTTGCGCCCGCTCAGGCGCCGGCCGGCGGCCAGCGCGGCCTGGGTGGCGAGTTCCTGCACGGCGTAGGCGTCGTGCAGCGACTGGATGTCGAAACGCTCGGAAATGCGCCCGCACGGGGTGCGGGTAGAGCGGGCCTGGGCCAGCGCTGCGGCGGCGGCCTGAAGGTTGGGGTGGGTCATGGGGTTGCTCCTGAACGGGTCCGGTTGGCTTACAACGCGCGCGCGCGACTCTGGCGATAGCCCTGGTGCAGTTCGTCGACCAGCTCGGCCACGCTGCAGGTGCGGGTGATCTGGCCCACGCCCTGCCCCGCCGACCACACGTGTTTCCACGCCTTGTTGGCGGTGGCGATGTCGCCGGAGAAGTCGATGCTGGGGCGGGTTTCGCTGCGCGGGTCGATGCCGGCCTTGTCCAGCGACGGCTGCATCCAGTTGGCCAGCACACCGCTGACCGCCTTGGTGGTGGTCACCTGGTCCAGCGAGCACTCCACCAGCATGTCGCGGTAGGCGTCCTCGACCAGGCTTTCGTGGGTGGCGATCAGGCGCGTACCCACCAGCGAGAAGTCGCAGCCCAGCACCTGCGCGGCATGGATGTCGCGCCCGTTGGAGATCGCCCCGGCCAGGCCCAGCGGGCCGTCCCAGAACTCGCGCACTTCGGCGACGAAGGCGAACGGGTTGTAGTTGCCTGTATGCCCGCCGGCGCCGTTGCACACCAGCACCAGGCCATCGACGCCGGCGGCCACGGCCTTGCGTGCCAGGGCCGGGCTGATCACGTCGGCGATCACCACCCCGCCATAGGCGTGCACGGTGTCGAGCACGCGCTTGGGGCTGCCCAGGGCGGTGGAGACGATCGGCGGCTGGTAACGGCGCACCAGTTCAAGCTCGGCCTCGAAGCGGTCGTAGGTGCTGTGCACGATCATGTTGAGCATCCACGGCGCCCACTGCTCGCCACGCTGCTGCGCGGCGTCACGCTCGCCGACGATCTGTTCCAGCCATTGCTGCAGTTGCTCGACGGTGCGCGCATTGGGCGCAGGCAGGCTGCCGACGATGCCGGCCTGGCAGCTGGCGGCGAGCAGGCGCGGGCCCGACACCAGGAACATCGGCGCAGCCAGCACCGGCAGGTCGAGCCCGGCGAACAGGTTCAGGAGTTGCTGTTGCGGTGCACTCAGGCTTGTTGTTGTCATCACGCATCTCTCTTGTTCTGGTTATCAAGGCTCAGGCCTTGCGCGACCGCGTGGGGCCGGCGCTGCGAATCTCCCAGCCGCCATCGCTGTGGATGATGTTGGCGGTGGTCAACCCGGCATTCTCGCGCGAGGCCAGCAGCACGTAGTGCCCGGTGTGGTCCTCGGGCTCGGCAATCCGTTGCAGGGGCACAGCCTGCGCGGCACCGGCCTCGAACCCGGGGATCTGGTTGAGCGGTACGCTGCGGCTGTTCAGGCCATCCAGGCTTTTCATCGGCGTGTTGGTCGCCCCCGGCGCCACGCCGTTGACCCGGATGTCCGGCGCCAGCTCGTAGGCCAGCTGGCGGATCATGCCCACCAGCGCATGCTTGGCGGTGACGTACAGAATGCCACCACCGCCGGCATAAAAGGCACTGTTGGACAAGGTAAAGATCATGCTGCCACGGGTTTGGCGCAGCGCCTCGATCGACGCCTGCGCGCCGAGCAGGTAGCCCTGCACGTTGGTGGCGAAGAGTTTCTGGAACGCACCCTCGAAATCCTGCGGGGCGATGCGGTCCAGGCGGGTGAAATAGTCGAACACCGCGGCGTTGCCGACGAAGGTGTCGAGCCTGCCGAACGCCTCCAGGGTGGCGGCCACGGCGCGCTGGTTATCCTGATAGCGCGCCACGTCGCCCTGCACGGTGATCACCGCATCGCCCAGCTCGGCAGCCAGCGCCGCCAGTTGCGCCGCGTCGCGGCCCATTACCGCGACCCTGGCGCCTTCGGCCACGTAGCGGCGCACGATGGCGCTGCCGATGCCGCCGGTACCGCCGGTGACCAGTGCCACCTGCCCTTTCAACCAAGCCATGTGCAGGCCCTCATAGGAACGTGTTGATGTTCTTGCACAGCAACATCGCGTTGGGGATCAGAATCTTGCGCTTGAGCAGCTTGAGGCCCTCGGCCTCCAGGCGCAGCACGTCCTCGCGCCGCCCGGCCAGCTGGGCGTGTTCGTCCAGGCCGCGGCTGCGCACGTTGACGAAGCACGAGTACGCCAGGTACTCGCCCGGCTCGGCGCCGGCGTACACCTCGATGTTGCTGACCAGGTGCACGTTGCGCGTGGGCGGGTTCTCGGCCCAGGCCGAGGGCTGCTTGAAGCGCGCCACGCGGCGCTTGAGCTCGCGCATGCCGTCATCGAAGAAGGCCATGTGCTCCAGGCGGTAGGGCCCGGACTTGTCTTCGCGGCGACGGTTCTCGATGCCGGGCATCCAGTAGTGGATGGCTTCGCTCAGGCTCAGCAGCCATTGGTCCCAGCACTCGTTGTCGAGCAGGCGCGCCTCGCGCAGCAGAAACTGTTCGACCCGGCGGGCCTCGTCGATGGACACCGGGGTGTCCTGCAGTTGGTGTGTCATCTCGCCCCCTCAGCGCAGCGTGCCGTTGCGGTCTGGTACGTCGGCCCAGGTCGGTGCCTGCAGCAGGTCTTTCCAGCGCTGGTAGAACGCCCGCGCGTTGCATTCGTTGAGCTGGCCCTTGAACACGTTGCCCGGCAGCTCGCTGTCGTCCAGGCGGGTGTGCATGCCCAGGCCCACGTACAGGTCCTGGTAGCGCGTGACCACGCCACGGCTGGTCTTGGTGCAGTATTCCCAGTTCTCGCCGTCGTCCATCTCGAACACGCCGGTGGGCGAGAAGGTCATCATCGCGCCACGGCGCCATTTGTCCTTGATGTCCTGCGGAGCGTTCTTGTTGACGATGACCCAGGTGAACAGCTCGATCTTGTGCGGGCCACGCGGCTGCCAGATGCGCACGGTGTTCTGCCCCGGCAGGAACGAGAAGTTGGGGAACACGGTGAACGAGGAGATCGCGCCGATCAGCTTCGAGCGGAACTCGCCCAGGCGCTCGGCGACCTTGGGGCGCAGCACGTGCAGGTACTTGTTGATGTCCTTTTCGCCCAGGGTGGCGGCGTTGCCGACCACGTCGGTGGCGAACTCGTAGCCGTGGCCGTTCCAGTTCACCGAGTAGGATTCGGGCAGTTCGCCGACATTGGCCACCGGGCCGCCGAGCATGGCCTTGGCCGCCGAGTCGTGGGTCCAGCCGCCGTGCAGGATGTCGCCGACGAAGTTTTCGGCGGCGATCTTCCAGTTGCACTCGATGGTGGAGCGGATGCAGCCGCCCAGGAACTCGCTGCCGCCCTCGTCCATGTCGAGCATCACGTCCATGTACCAGGTCATCGGCCCGAGGTACTCCTCCAGGGTCGGCGCATCGCTGGCAAAGGTGGCGAACACCAGGCCCTTGTAGCTGGCCACGCGGGCTTCGCGCAGGCCATGCCTGGACTTGTCGAACTGGCTTTCTTCGTAGCACTTGGATTCGTGCATGCCCATCAGGCGCCCGCCATCGGCGCCGAACGACCAGCCGTGGTAGTTGCAGATGAAGCCGCGGGCGTTGCCGGCCTCGGCAAAGCACACCTTGTTGCCGCGGTGCGGGCAGGCATTGAGGAACACCTTGATCGAGGCGTCCTTCTGGCGTACCACCAGCACTTCGTCTTCACCCATCGAGGTGGTCAGGTAGTCGCCGGACCTGGGCAGCTGGGATTCGTGGGCGACGAACAGCCAGCAGCGCGCGAAGATCTTCTCCAGCTCCTGCTCGTAGATCGCCTCGTCCCAGAACACCTTGCCCGACAGGCGCCCCTCCTGCATGTCGCAGAGGCGGTCGAGGTTGCCCAGGGCGGGCGTGCTTTCGAGGGTTCTGAGCGGTATGTGCTTGTTGTTATCCATGGTTCAGACTCACAGGTATGCGGTTGGACGGCGCCCGGTCAGACCGGGCTGTCGGCGTCGGCCAGCGCCTCGTCGGCTTCCAGGGCCGTGTCGGCATACACCTCGCGGTCGGTGACGATGACCTTGTAGGTGCGCAGGTGCCGTTCGCAGGGGAAGGTCACGGCCTTGCCGCTGGGGATATGGAACTGGCCCCAGTGCACCGGGCAGGTGATCAGGTCGTCTTCCATGTCGCCTTCGGCCAGCGAGGCGGTGGCGTGGGTGCACATGTCGGTGGTGGCGTAGAAGGTGCCGCCCAGGTTGTAGACGCACAGGGCATCGCCATCGCCGTTGGCGACCTTCTTCAGTTCGCCCGGCGCCAGCTCGTCACGCTGGCAAAGCAGTACGCGGCTCATGCCGGCTCCTCGTTGTTGAGTTGCACAAAGCCCAGGCCGGTGACCCAGGCGGGCACGGCTTCATAGGCGATCACTTCACCGCGCGGACGCTCCAGGGCGGCCATGGCGCAGGCGAAGTTGCGGATTTCCATCGCGCCGTTGCCGGCCCGACGCAGGATGTCTTCGTCGCGGTAGGCGCACAGTGCCTGCAGGTCGCCGTTGACCCCGTGGGCAAGGATTTCGCGGTCGAAGTCCTCGGCCACCTGGCCCATCTCGACGGTACCTACCCAGTGGCTGATGCCGCCGCTGCCGATGATCACCACGCGCTCGTCGGCGTCGAACGCCTCGACTGCCGCGCGCAGTTGCCGGCCCAGGTCGGCCGAGCGCTCCAGCGAGATGTACGGGTCGACGCCGCACGCCAGGTACACCGGGATGCTCGGCAGCTCACGGCCCAGCAGGGCCTCGGCCGGCTTGACCACCAGCTGGTGCGGGATCGAGAACGAATGGTCGACGGTGAAGCTGCGCGCCACGGTCCAGTCCACGCCCTGCCCTTCACCGTGATGGACGATGTGCTCGGCCAGCGCCTGGTGGTTGCGCACCACGCCCCGGTCCAGGCCCGGCAGGCGGTCGATGGGGCCGTCCACGTCGCCGGTGCCGATCACGTAGCGCGGCAGGCAATGGGGGCCGAACAGGATGTAGTGATCACAGCCGACGATGATCACCGCCGTGGGCTGCAAGGCGGCCAGGCGCTCGGCGCATTGGGCATAGGCGCCCCATACGGCATCGCGTTGTGCGGCCGGTGGCGCTTCGGGCGCCACGAACATCACCGGGTCATGCGGCATCCAGAAGCCGCCCACTATCTTGCCCATCGGTTCACCCCTTGAGCGCGGCGGAAAACCCCGCGCCTTGTTCATCGGTACAGCCCAGGCGCTGCTTGTAGACGCGCATGCTGCGTTGCGGCGAAAGCTCCTGCCAGAAGCCCATGGTCAGCATCGGGTTGACCCCGGCCGCCTGCAGGCCGGCCACGTCGAAGTCGAGGATCATCTGCGCCTCGTCGGGGGCCAGGGCAAAGCGCTGCACGAAGCCTGCGGCGTCTTCACGAAAGCGCTGCTTGGCCGCGCGCTCCACGCACAGCTGCCACAGCACCCGCTCCATCACGTTTCTGCTCATGCCGGATTACTCGCCGAGAAAGTCGCGAACCAGCGCGGCAAAGCGCCGTGGCTGCTCGCTCTGGACCCAGTGACCGCAGCGCCCGAACAGGTGCAGGTCGGCGTCGGCAATGCTGTTGGCGATCAGCAGCCCGCACTCCGGCGGCACCACACGGTCTTCGCGACCGTGTACCACCAGCGTCGGCGCCACGATCTTGGCCAGCGCGGCGGCGGGGAAGCCCTTGACCATCGTCTGGCCTTCGGCGGCGGGCTGCGGGATCAGCTTGCGCAAGGCGGCCTGGGCACCGGGCCGGGCACTGGCCTCGTAGCGGGCCTGCACCATGGCGTCGGTGATCAGCGCCTTGTCGTAGGGGAACAGCTCCATCAGCTGGCGCATGTTGGCCAGCGACGGCTCGTATTCCCAGGCACCGCGCAGGCCGGGGGTCTGCACGAACTCGCCGGCCGGGGTGCCGAGCAGCACCAGCTTGTTGACGCGCTCGGGGGCGAACACCGCCAGGCCGATGGCCAGGGCGCCGCCGAACGAGTTGCCGATGAAGGAGGCCTTCTGGATATCCAGGGCATCCATGATGCCGATCAGGTGGCTGACCCACAGCTTGATGTCGTACCGGGCGTCATCCTTGAACTCGGTGAAACCGAAGCCGGCGATGTCCGGCACGATCACCCGCCAGCGGTCGGCGAACACCGGCACGCTGGCGGCCCAGTTGGCCCAACCCGAAACACCCGGGCCCGAGCCGTGCAGCAGGAACAGCGGCTCGCCCTGGCCGGCCTCGTGGTAGTGGGTGTGGTGCCCTGCTGCGAGCAGAGTCTTTGCAGTTGCGCTCATGTCGGCCTCCGGTTTTTATTCTTAACATACAGTTGTGTATCTGCATGCTATTTACCGTTTTGACCTGAGTCAATGAAAAAACATGACTATTTTCAAATAATGAGCAACCGTACCTACACCTATGTACTGTCATGTATGGCAGGATGCGGACACCCGGCACTGGCCTTGTGGCCAATGCCGGCAATAGCTTCGCCGTTGCGGCGGGCGTTAGAATGACGGTTTGCTGCCAAGGCCAAGCGTCGAACCCTGCGCTGCCCTGGCGCTTATCCAGCTTGTTGGACAAGGCCCTACACAATGTCATCACGCACCAACCTCACGCGGGAAGATTGGATTCATGCGGCACAGGAAGTGCTTGTCACCAGCGGCGTCGACGCCGTGCGCGTCGACACCCTGGCCAAGGAACTGAAGATCACCCGTGGCAGTTTCTACTACCACTTCAAAAGCCGCGGCGAACTGCTCGAAGGCATCCTGGGCAACTGGCGCGCACGCGCCACCGAGGATGTGATCCTCAACCTGCGCACGGCCCACAGCTCGCCGCTGCAGCAGTTGCAGCGCCTGCTGGAGCTGCCTTCCCACGGCCAGACCGCCAAGGACGCCGCCTCGATCGAACTGGGCATCCGCGGCTGGGCGCGGCGCGACAAGCAGGCGCGCCAGGCCATCGACGAGGTGGACAGCCACCGCCTGAACTACATCGAGGGGCTGCTGATTCAGGCCGGCGTGCCCAGCGACGAAGCCCAGGACCGCGCCTACCTGATCTACGCCTACCAGATCAGCCTGTCGCTGCTGCACAGCGAAGACACCCCGCAACAACGCCTGGCGCGCAGCCAGCGCATGGCCGGCATCCTCCTCCCCGCGTGCAGCCACGCCCCGGCCTGAGCGCCTGTGCCGACCCGCTCGGCACATTGCAAATACACAAATGTATCTTTGTATATCCAATACCCGCCATCCAGCGGGTATTGGCACGCTCGTCTTGAAAAATATTTATTCAATAAATTCAAATAGATAATCGAATAAATCAGCGAATACAGGCGCGCCGCTGCGGCGCCTGTTGACAAGCCGCCCACCTTCGCGCGTAGTCTATACATACACATGCACATGTGTATTTAAACGCCTTGCATGTTGCCCTGCCCCGGGCAGGGGCGCACCACAATAAGAATAGAAAACGAGTACTTCACTATGCACGCGCCTGCACGCTCTCGCCGGGTCCCGCCCTGCGCGCCCGACCCGTCACGCCCCCGGTACGGCACCGCCGCACCGACGCCGACCGCCCTCTGCGGCCGGCACCCCACCTCCCCCTTGCCCACTGCTCGCTGAGGCCTGCCCATGGATTTCTCGATACTGGCGTTTCTTGCCCAGGACGGCCTGACCACGGGCGCGATCTACGCACTGGTGGCGCTGGCCCTGGTGCTGGTGTTCTCGGTGACGCGCACCATCCTGGTGTGCCAGGGCGACTTCGTCACCTACAGCGCCCTGACCCTGGCCACCCTGCAGCTGGGCCTGATGCCCGGCACCGTGTGGCTGCTGCTGGGCTGCTCGCTGGCCGCCTGCGCACTGGACTGCACCGACGCCGCACGGCGCCGTCAATGGCGCCGGCTGCCGGGCCTGCTGGCGCGCTACCTGAGCCTGCCGCTGCTGTTGTGGGCGGTGCTGGGCAACCTCGACCTGGCGAGCCTGCCAGCGCTGCTGCAGATTCTGCTGACCCTGGCCCTGGTCACGCCGCTGGGGCCGTTGCTGTACCGCCTGGTGTACCAGCGGGTGGCCGAGACCTCGGTGCTGTTGCTGTTGATCGTGTCGGTGGCGGTGCATATCGCGCTGGTGGGCGTGAGCCTGCTGATGTTCGGCGCCGAGGGCGTGCGCACCGAGGCCCTGGCCGAGTCGGTGTTCATGCTCGGCGAGCTGCCGGTGGGCCTGCAGAGCCTGCTGGTGATCGGCAGCGCGCTGCTGCTGATCGGCCTGCTGTATGCCTTCTTCGGCCACAGCCTGTACGGCAAGGCGCTGCGTGCCACTGCGCTCAACCGTACCGGCGCACAGCTGGTGGGCATCCCCACCCAGTTGGCCGGCAAGGCCGCATTCGGCCTGGCCGCGCTGATCGGCGCGATCTCCGGGGTACTGATCGGCCCGCTGACCACGCTGTATTACGACTCGGGCTTTCTGATCAGCCTCAAGGGCTTTGTGGCGGCGATCTTCGGCGGCCTGGCCAGTTACCCGATAGCCGCGGCCAGTGCGTTTTTCGTCGGCGTGCTGGAGAGCTTCGCCAACTTCGGCGCCTCGGCCTACAAGGAGGTCATCGTGTTCACCGTGGTGATCCCGGTGCTGCTGTGGCTGTCGCTGAAAAACCCGCATCTGGAGGAGCAACACTGATGGCCCTGCGACTGATCCCCCTGTTGGCCCTGCTGCTGGTGGCGGGCCTGGCGCCGCTGGTGCTGCCCGCGTTTCACGTGACCCTGCTCAACTACATCGGCCTGTACAGCCTGGTGGCCCTGGGCCTGGTGCTGCTGACCGGCATCGGCGGCATGACCTCGTTCGGCCAGGCCGCATTCGTGGGCATTGGCGCCTACGCCAGCGCGGTGCTCACCACCCAGTACGGCCTGTCGCCGTGGCTGGGCCTGCTGGCGGGGCTGGCGATCACCCTGGTGGTGGCCACCAGCCTGGGCCTGCTGACCCTGCGCCTGGCCGGGCACTACCTGCCCATCGGCACCCTGGCCTGGGGCCTGGCGCTGTTCTACCTGTTCGGCAACCTGCCGGGCCTGGGCGGCTTCGGCGGCCTGCAGAACCTGCCGAACATCGAGCTGCTGGGCTGGCAGATCAGCGGCTCGGCCGATTTCGCGGTGCTGATCGGGTTGTTGCTGGCGGCCAGCCTGTGGCTGCTCGACAACCTGCTGCACAGCCGCCAGGGCCGTGCCATCCGCACCCTCAAGGAATCGGCCGGGATGGCCGAGGCGATGGGCATCGATACCGCACGCAGCCGCCTGCAGGTGTTCATCATCGCCGCCCTGCTCGCGGCCCTGTCGGGCTGGCTGTACGCGCACCTGCAGCGGGTGGTCAACCCCACGCCGTTCTCGGTGGTGATGGGCATCGAGTACCTGTTCATGATCGTGCTGGGCGGCGTCGCCAGCCTGTGGGGCGCGCTGCTGGGCGCAGCGTTGCTGACCCTGATCAAGCAGGTGCTGCAGGACGTGCTGCCGCAGCTGTTCGGGCATGCCGACAACGTCGAGATGATCTTCTTCGGCGTGCTGGTGATCCTGGTGCTGCAGTACGCCCGGGGCGGCCTGCTGCCGGTGTTGCGCAGCGTGCTGCCGGCCAGCCGCCCGCGCACCCTGGCGCTGGATGACGCGCCGGCCCTGCCCCGGCGCAGCATGCCGGCGGCCGGCAAGCCGCTGATGGTGGCCCAGGGGCTGCTCAAGCAGTTCGGCGGGCTGGTGGCCAACAAGAACATGGGCCTGTCGGTGAATGCCGCCGAGGTCACCGCGCTGATCGGCCCCAACGGCGCCGGCAAGTCGACCCTGTTCAACCTGCTGTCGGGGGTGCTGACGCCCAATGCCGGGCAGATCACCTTCAACGGCCAGCGCATCGAAGGCCTGTCGCCGCGCGCCATTGCCCACCTGGGCGTGAGCCGCACCTTCCAGCACGTGCGCCTGCTGGGCGAGATGAGCGTGCTGGAGAACGTCGCCCTCGGCGCCCATGCCCGGGGCAAGGCCGGGCTGCTGCGCTCGATGCTGCACCTGGAACGCAAGGAAGAAGCCGCCCTGCTCGCCGAGGCCACGCGCCAGATCCAGCGGGTGGGCCTGGGCGAATACCTGCACACCCCGGCCGGCAGCCTGCCGCTGGGCCAGCAGCGCATCGTCGAGATCGCCCGCGCGCTGTGCAGCGACCCGTTGCTGTTGCTGCTCGACGAACCCGCCGCCGGCCTGCGCCATGGCGAGAAACAGGCGCTGGCGCAACTGCTCGAGCAGTTGCGTGGCGAGGGCCTGGGCGTGCTGCTGGTGGAGCACGACATGGAGTTCGTGATGGGCCTGGCCGACCACATCGTGGTGATGGAATTCGGCCAGCCCCTGGCCAGCGGCACCCCGCTGCAGATCCAGCAGAACCCTGCGGTGCTGGCCGCCTACCTCGGAGGTGTCGAATGAGTCGCCTGCTGGATGTGCGCAACCTGTCGATCAACCACGGCAAGGTCGAGGCGGTACGCAACCTCGACCTGCACCTGGAGGAAGGCCAGATCGTCAGCCTGATCGGCCCCAATGGCGCCGGCAAGACCACCCTGATGGCGGCGCTGATCGGCCTGCTGCCCTGCCAGGGCCAGGTGACCTACGCCGGCCAGGCGTTGCTGGGCCACCACGACGTGGCCCAGCGCATCGACCAGGGCATGGTGCTGGTGCCCGAGAGCCGCGAGCTGTTCGGCCTGATGAGCGTGGAGGACAACCTGCGCCTGGGCGCCTTCAGCCGCCACCGGCGCGGTTTTCGCGACCATCAGCAGACCCTCGACGAGGTGTTCGGGCTGTTCCCGCGCCTGCTCGAACGGCGCCAGCAGGCCGCCTGCACGCTGTCGGGCGGCGAGCGCCAGATGCTCGCCATCGGCCGCGCGCTGATGGCCAAACCGCGCCTGCTGATGCTCGACGAACCGAGCCTGGGCCTGGCGCCGCGGGTGATCGGCGAGATCTTCACCATCTTCGACACCCTGCGCCAGAGCGGCGTGTCGATCCTGCTGGTGGAGCAGAACGCCCGCGCTGCGCTGAAGATTTCCGACTACGGCTACGTGCTGGAGGTCGGCGAGATCGTGCTTGAAGGCGACGCCCAGGCGTTGGCCAGCAACCCCCGGGTGGTCGAAAGCTACCTGGGCCGCGCACCCGCGCCCACCGCCACCACGGAGGTGATCAGCGCTACCGGCACGTAGCGCCCCGCAGCACTTGCCACACCCATAAAAACAATATCAGGAGCTTGCATGAAACCGATTATTCCCTTGCTGTTGCTGGCCACGCTGTCGACCGCTGCACAGGCCGACATGACCGTCGGCGTGATTCTCTCCACCACCGGCCCGGGGGCCTCGCTGGGCATCCCCGAGCGCAATACCGTGGCGCTGCTGCCCAGGGAGATTGCCGGGCAGGCCGTCAAATACGTGGTACTGGACGATGCCAGCGACAGTACCGCCGCGGCCAAGAACGCGCGCAAGCTGGTCAGCGAGCACAAGGTCGACCTGCTGATCGGCTCGACCACCGTGCCCACCTCGGCAGCAGTCGCGCAGATCGCCAAGGAGAGCCAGACCGCGCAGATCGCCCTGGCGCCGTTCAGCCCCGCCAGCGGCGAGCAGAGCTGGATCTTCACCATCGCCCAGACCAACACCCTGATGGCCCAGGCGCTGATCGAGCACATGCAGCAGAACGGTGTGAAGACCCTCGCCTACATCGGCTACAACGATGTGTGGGGCGAAGACTGGCACAAGGTGCTCAGCGAAATGGCGCCGGCGGCAGGCATCACGCTGGTGCGCGACGAGCGCTTCAACCGCACCGACTCGTCGGTCAGCGGCCAGGCGCTGAAGGTGATGAGCAGCAAGCCCGACGCGGTGCTGATCGGCGCCACCGGCACCCCGGCGGCACTGCCGCATACCGAGCTGCGCCGGCTGGGCTACAAGGGCACCGTGTACCACACCCACGGCGCGGCCAACAGCGCGTTCCTGCGCATCGGCGACAAGGCGCTCAACGGTGCGATACTGCCGGTGGGCCCGGTGGTGGTGTGGGACAAGCTGCCCGCCAGCCACCCCTCCAAGGCCATCGCCAGCCAGTACGCGCAGGACTACCAGGCCAAGTACGGCGACAACAGCCTGTCGCCGTTCGGCGCCTACCTGTACGACGCCATGCTGCTGGTGCAGGCGGCCACCCCGGCGGCGCTCAAGGGTGCCGAGCCCGGCACCGCGCAATTTCGCCAGCAACTGCGCGACCAGCTGGAGCAGACCCGCGACGTGGTCGGCACCCATGGCGTGTACAACCTCAGCGCCACCGACCATTTCGGCCATGACCAGCGCGCGCGTGCACTGGTGAGCGTGCAGGACCAGCAATGGGTCCTGCTGCATGCCCCTGAATAAACCCCCACAACAATAATAAAAAAGGCAGATCCATGAGCACTCTGAAACGGGTCAACACCACCCTCGCCCTCGGCACCCTGTGCGGGCTCAGCCCGGCACTGCTGGCCCAGGGTTTCATCGAAGACAGCAAGGCCACCCTGACCGCGCGCAACTACTACTTCGACCGTGACTACAAGGGCGAATCGGCGCAGTCGGCGACGCGCGAATGGGCCCAGGGCTTCATCCTGCGCTTCACTTCCGGCTACACCCCGGGCACCGTCGGCTTCGGCCTGGATGCCCAGGCCATGCTGGGCCTGAAACTGGACTCCAGCCCCGCGCGCACCGGCACCGGGCTGCTGCCGTTCGACCCCAGGGACCGCGACCCGCGCGACGATTATTCGGAGCTGGGCCTGACCGGCAAGGTCAAGGTCTCCAGGACCGAACTGCAGGCCGGCACCCTGGCACCGTTTTCGCCGATCCTGTTCGCCAGCCCCACGCGCCTGCTGCCGCAGACCTTTCGCGGGGTGCAGTTCAAGTCCCAGGACATCGACAACCTGACCCTCAGCGGCGGGCGCCTGGACCGCATGAACCAGCGCGATTCCACCAACTACCAGAAGATCACCGTCGCCGCGCCCAACCGGCGCTTCAATGGTGCAGCCGAGTCGGACAGCTTTACCTATGGCGGCGGCGACTATCAGTGGTCCGAGCAACTGGTGCTCAAGTACTACCATGCGCAGCTGGAGGACATCTATCGCCAGGACTACGTCGGCTTCGTCGACAACCGTGCGGTGGCGAACGGGCGCCTGAAGACCGATGTGCGTTACCACATCAGCGGCGAGGACGGCCCGGCCAGGGCCGGCAAGGTCGACAACCGTACCTTCGGCGTGATGAGCACCTACAGCCTGGGCGCACACAGCCTGGGGCTGGGCTACATGCAATTGAGCGGCGATACGGCGATGCCGTACATCGCCGGGTCCGAGCCGATGGTGGTGAGCGAGGGCGCATTGAGCAGCGAGTTCCTCAACCCCAAGGAGCGTACCTGGCAGGTGCGCTATGACTACGACTTCGTCGCCCTGGGCGTACCGGGGCTCAAGGGCATGCTGCGTTACCTGGACGGCAGCCGCATCGAACTGCCGAATGCGCTGGGCGGCAGCGGGCGCAGCGAGAGCGAGAAGGACATCGAGCTGTCGTACGTGGTGCAGAGCGGCACGTTCAAGAACGTTGCATTGCGGTTGCGCCATGCGTGGTACCGCAATGACTTTGCCTCGACTGCGGCGTTCAGGGATGACAACGAGCTGCGGGTGAACGTGGATTACACCGTGGCGCTTTGGTAACGCGCTGGCATCGTGTGTAGATGAACAAACGCCCCGGCTTGCCGGGGCGTTTTGCATTCCAGGGTGGCCATGACAGTCCGATTGTCTTGCAGTGCCTGGTCAGGCCTCTCGCGGGTCAAGCCCGCTCCCACAGGGTCTTGCGGTGCGTCCAAAATGCTGGCGTGGCGGGTGAGATCCTGTGGGACCGGGCTTGACCCGCGAAGGGGCCCTCACAATTTACCCCGTAACCACCTGCCCCACCTGCTCCTCCAGCTGCTGCGCCAACGCCCTCAGCTCATCACACGACTGGCGCGTCTGCTCGATGGTGCGCGCGCTCACCGTCGAGGCGTCGTGGATGCGCGTGACGCTGCGGTTGATACCGTCTGCCGTGGCCGCCTGCTGCTCCGCCGCACTGGCAATCTGCAAGGTCATCTGGCTCACCGTGGACGCCGACGCATCGATCAACGCCAGCGCCTGCCCCGCCCGCGCCGAGGCCGCCACCGGCTGCTGCGCCGACTCGACGTTGGCGCCGATCTGCGCCGCCGCCTGGCTGGCACCGGCCTGCACGCGGTTGATGATCTGCTGGATCTCCAGCGTCGACTGCTGCGTACGCCGCGCCAACGTGCGCACCTCGTCCGCCACCACCGCAAAGCCACGCCCATGCTCACCCGCGCGCGCCGCCTCGATGGCAGCATTCAACGCCAGCAGGTTGGTCTGCTCGGCAATCGCGGTGATCACGTCCAGTACGCGCCCGACACTGCCCGAGTCGGTGGCCAGTTGGTCGACCACGCTGCGGCTGTGCTCCAGCGCCTCGGCCAGCGCACCAATCGCCTCACCGGCATCGCGCACCGTGGCGCTGCCGGCCGTGGCCTGTTGCTCGGCATCGCGGGTGGCGCTGGCGGCGACGCTGGCGTTGTGCGCCACGTCCTGCACGGTGCTGACCATCTCGCTCATGGCCGTGACCACGCTGTCGGTCTCCAGTTGCTGGGCCTGCATGCTGCGCTGCGCCGCCTCGGTGATCTGCCCCAGGCTGTCGCTGGTGCTGGAGATGCGCTGGCTGGCCTTGGCCATGCTGCGGGTGACGCGGTGCGCAGCCTCCACCAGGCGGTTGAAGCTGTGCGCCACCTGGGTCAGCTCGTCGAAGCCGTCGGTGGGCAGGCGCAAGGTCAGGTCGGTGTGGCCATCGGTGGCGCGGGCCAGCGCCTGCACGGTGTGGTTGAGCGGCCGGGTGATGCTGCGAATCAGCAGCCAGGCGCACAGCGCCATGCCGAGCAACGCCACCAGCACCAGCAACGCCGGCATGCGCAGCACCGTGTTCACTTCGTGGCGCACGTCCTGCGGGTGGATGCCGCTGGCCAGCACCCAGCCCCAGGGCTTGAACAGCACCACCTCGGACACCTTGAATTCCGGCGCCTGCCCGGCTGCCCGCGGGAACCAGTACTCGACCGTGCCGCGCCCCTGGGCCACGGCCCGGTCGATCATTTCGCGGGCGAACGGCTTGCCGTTGACGTCCTTGAAATCGGCCTGCGACTTGCCCACCAGGGCGGGTGCCTTGGGGTGCATGAGCATGCGGTGCTGCAGGTCGAGGATCAGCAGGTAGTTGTCGCCCAGGTAGCGAATGCGGCTGACCATTTCTGCCGCCTGGCGCTGCGCCTCGGCGCGGCTCAGGTGGCCTTCCTCGGCCTGCTTCTCATAATGCGCCAGCAGGGTGGATGCGGTGTCCAGCGCAGTGCCGACACCGGCCATCTTCTCCTGCAGCAGGCTGCGTTGCAGGGTCAGCCCCAGCCAGCCACTGAGCAACACGACAAACAGGGTGATACCGATCACCAGCACGGTGATGCGGGTGCTGATACGCAGATGTCTCAACCCGATCATAGGGGGCAATACCTCATTTTATTGTTATGCACGACGGCGCAAGGCGCACCGCGCACAAACATACACTATTGTATTTTAAAATGAAGATTGACCCACTTCTAATATGGCATTTACCTCTTACAAAAAGATTCAGACATGTATTCGTTCAGTAGGCGAATGCAGCCCGGTGCTTGCGCACGAAATCCACCCAGCGCACCGGCTCGCGGCCGGTGATGGCCTGGAAGTTGTCGAACACCTGGTCGACCCCGGGGATGGTGCCGGCGGCCATGCGCGTGAAGTTGTCGTGCACGCAGCTCATGTAGGCCATCTCGGCGCCGGCGGCGCGCATGTTTTCGAGAAACACGTCGGGTGATTGCGCGTCATAGCGAAACGGCTGGCCGAGTACCTCGCTCATCACCTGTGCCACCTCGTCGTAGGACTTCACGTCGTAGCCCAGGCGGTAGGTCTGCCCGGCATGGCGCTGCGGGTGCAGCAGGGCCTGCGCCGCCACCCGCGCCACGTCTTCGCCGTCGACCCAGCTGAACCGCGTGTGGCCGGTGTACTGTTCGATCACGCCGTTGCGCACGGCCTGGGTGCCGTCGTAGCTGAGCAGGTTCTGCATGAAGCACTCCGGGCGCAGGTGGGTGAAGCTGAAGCCGCACCATTGCACATAGCGCTCCACGAACTGGTGCCATGCCCAGTGGCCGATGGTGGCGTCGTCGTCGCCACAGGCCCCCAGGTGCACCACGTGCTGCACCCCGGCGTGGCGTGCGCGGTCGAGAAAGGCCTTGCTCTGGCGCAGCATGTCGACGCTGTAGCCGGTCACCAGCAGCACCCGGTCGACGCCCTGCAGGGCCGGCGCCAGGGTGTGCTCGTGGTCGAAGTCCATGATCACCGTGCGGATGCCACGGGCCTCGAAGGGCTGCGCCTTGGCCGGCGAACGCACGGCGGCCACCAGTTCGATGGTGTCGTCGCCTTGCAGAAAGCGCAGGGTGTCGCCGCCGATCTGGCCGGTGGCGCCGGTGATGAGGACGGTGGGCTTGGTGTCGTGCATGCTCGCAACCTGTTGTGCAGTAGAGGTCGAATCAGGCTACTCGGGAACAAACGGCGTATTGGCGATATGTTTTACCGGGTAAAGTGACTGCAATTCATCAATGGGGTGGGCACATGTATTCTTCGGAACGCCTCAAGGGCATCGACGTGTTCGTCTGCGTGGCCGACCTGGGCAGCTTCAAGGCCGCGGCCGAGCGCCTTAACCTGACCGGCTCGGCAGTCAGCAAGAGCGTCGCGCGGCTCGAGGCGCGGCTGCACACGCGCCTGTTGGCACGCACAACACGGCGCGTGGCGCTGACCGAAGCCGGGGCGGCGTTCTATCGCACCTGCACCGGCGTGCTGGCCGAACTAGAAGAGGCAGAGCTGGCGCTGAGCACCCAAGACGCCGAGCCACGCGGCCGGGTACGCATCGACCTGCCGGCGGCCTTCGGGCGCCTGCACGGGCTGCCGGCGATTCTGGCCTGCGTGCGCGAGCATGCGCTGCTGATGCCGCACGTGACCTTCTCCGACCGCTTCGTGGACCCGGTCGAGGCCGGCATCGACCTGTTCGTGCGCATCGGCGGGCCGCAAAGCTGGCCGGCGGCGGTGGGGCACCATTACCTGGGCTCGCAGCGCGTGGTGTTCTGCGCCGCCCCCGCGTACCTGGAGCGCCATGGCGAGCCCGGCAACGAGCTCGAACTGGAACGCCACAGCTGCATCGTGTACGGGCTCAATGACGGCATGGTCGGCCCGTGGCACTTCCCTACCGCCCGCCCCGGGCATACCGAGCGTCGGATCATGCCGGCACGCATGGCGGTGGGCGATGCCGAGGGCCAGGTGGCCGCGGTGCTGGCCGGGCATGGCATCGCACAGCTGCCGACCTGGCTGATTCGTCGTCAGCTGGAAGACGGCAGCCTGGTGCAGGTGCTGGCGCCGCTGGCCACCGACGGCCTGCCGATTCACCTGGCGTGGCTCAAGAGCCGGCAGGCGCAGCCCAAGGTCGCGACGCTGCTGACGCACCTGCGCCAGTGCCTGTCGGAGGACGGTTTCGAGCCGCCGTCGCCGTCATCGTGTGGCAACGCGTCGCGCTCCCGGGCGAACGTTTCCAGATAATTCGTATACCATATCCCTAAATCCCCTCGAATGATTGCCACCGTGAACCTACCCAAACTCAACGCGCCGGACCTGGGCAACACGCCCTCCACGTCCGAGATCATCACCCGGCACCTGCGCGATGCCATCGTGGCCGGGCACTTCGACGAAGACGAGCCGATTCGCCAGGACGACATCGCGCGCCAGTTCAACGTCAGCAAGATCCCGGTGCGCGAGGCGCTCAAGCGGCTTGAGGCCGAGGGGCTGGTGATGTTCCAGCGCAACCGGGGGGCGATGGTCACGCGCTTGTCGGACTTCGAGCTGGCGCAAATGTTCGAGGTGCGCATGTTGCTGGAGGACAAGGTGTTGCGCCTGGCCATCCCGAACATGACCGAGGCCACGTTCAAACAGGCCGAGCGCATCTGCCAGGAGTTCATTGGCGAGAACGACGTGGGGCGCTGGGCGCAGTTGAACTGGGAGTTGCATGCGTGCCTGTACGAGCCGGCGCAGCGACCGTTTCTGGTGAGCATGATCCGTTCGGTGAACGACAAGCTGGAGCGGTACCTGCGCATGCAGATGAGCCTGTCGGCGGGCAAGGAGCGTGCCGACCACGAACACCGCGAGATCCTCGATGCATGCCGGGCGGGTGATGTGGAGCGCGCGGTGGGCTTGCTGGATGAGCATATTGCGGGGGTGTGCGAGACCTTGCTGGAGCACTTGCCGATGGCCAAGCCCCACCCCGGTCTGGAGCCGGGCCAACAGGGCTGACCACTCAAATCCCCCAGGCCATGGCGCGTTGCAACAGTTCGGACAGGTCATGGCCCTATGCCGATTTCGTCATCCACACCGCGCAATTCCATCAAGACGCCACCCCCCACCAACCGCCACCCTTGCGTCCATACCCCCAACGGACGCGCCCCATGAAACGCATCACCGTGATCGACTCCCACACCGGCGGCGAACCCACGCGCCTGGTCACCGCAGGCTTCCCCGACCTGGGCCACGGCAGCATGGCCGAACGCAGGCAACAGCTGGCCGAACACCACGATCAGTGGCGCGCCGCCTGCATGCTCGAACCCCGCGGCAATGATGTGCTGGTGGGCGCACTGCTCTGCGAACCGGTCGACCCCAGCGCCTGCGCCGGGGTGATCTTCTTCAACAACACCGGCTACCTGGGCATGTGCGGCCACGGCACCATCGGCCTGGTGATCTCGCTGGCCCACCTGGGCAGGATCGGCCCCGGCACCCACACCCTCGAAACCCCCGTGGGCAACGTGCAAGCCACCCTGCACGACGACCACTCGGTCAGCGTGCGCAATGTACCCGCCTACCGCTATCGCCACGCCGTCAGCGTGCAGGTGCCCGGCATCGGCGAAGTGACCGGCGATATCGCCTGGGGCGGCAACTGGTTCTTCCTGGTGGCCGAGCACGGCCTGCGTATCAGCGGCGACAACCTCGACGCGCTCACCGCCTACACCGTGGCCGTGCAGCAGGCCCTGGAAGATCAGGGCCTGCGCGGCGAGGACGGCGGCCTGATCGATCACGTCGAGCTGTTCGCCGACGACCCCGACGCAGACAGCCGCAACTTCGTGCTGTGCCCCGGCAAGGCCTATGATCGCTCGCCCTGCGGCACCGGCACCAGCGCCAAGCTGGCGTGCCTGGCCGCCGACGGCAAGCTGCAACCGGGCCAGATCTGGCGCCAGGCCAGCGTGATCGGCAGCCAGTTCGAAGGCTCGTTCGAAACCGCAGGCGATCGCATCGTGCCGACCATTCGCGGCCGCGCGCATATCAGCGCCGAAGCCACGCTGATCATCGAGCAGGACGACCCGTTCGCCTGGGGCATCCGCCTGTGACCCAGGGCCTGGCCGCCGATGTGATCGTGGTGGGCGCCGGCATCATCGGCGCGGCCTGCGCCCAGGCCCTGGCCCGGCGCGGCCTCGACGTGCTGGTGCTGGATGCCGGGCTGCCCGGCGCCACCGCCGCCGGCATGGGCCACCTGCTGGTGCTGGACGACAACCCCGCCGAACTGGCCCTGAGCCAATACTCGCTGCAACGCTGGCGCGACATTGCGCGCAACCTGCCCGAAGGCTGCGCCTACCGCAGCAACGGCACCCTGTGGCTGGCCGCCAACGCTGAAGAAATGGCCGTGGCCGAGCACAAGCACGCCAACCTGCGCGCCCATGGGGTGATCTGCCAGCTGGTCGGCGCACCTCGATTGCGCGAACGCGAACCGTTGCTGCGCGAAGGGCTGGAGGGCGGCCTGCTGATCGAGGACGACGGCATTCTGTATGCCCCGGCCACCGCACGCTGGATGCTCGACCAGCCGCGCATTAGCCAGCGCCAGGCACGGGTCGCCGAGGTGGATGGCGCCCGCGTGCGCCTGGACGACGGACAGTGGCTGGCCGCCACGGCCGTGGTGCTGGCCAACGGTATCCAGGCCACCGAACTGTGCCCCGAACTGCCGATACAACCCAAGAAGGGCCACCTGCTGATCACCGACCGCTACCCCGGCCAGGTCACCCACACCCTGGTGGAACTGGGCTACGTGACCAGTGCGCACAACGCCAGCGGCCCGTCGGCCGCGTGCAATATCCAGCCGCGCCCTACCGGCCAGCTGTTCATCGGTGCCTCACGCCAGTTCGGCACTACCGACCCGCAGGTGGAAGGCTGGATGCTTGCCAGGATGCTCAAGCGCGCCACCGAATACGTGCCGGCGCTGGCCCAGCTCAATGCGATTCGCGCCTGGACCGGCTTTCGCGCCGCCAGCCCCGACGGCCTGCCGCTGGTGGGCCAGCACCCGCAACGCCCCGGCCTGTGGCTGGCGGTGGGGCATGAAGGGCTGGGCGTGACCACGGCCCCGGCCACCGCCGACCTGCTGGTGGCGCAACTGTTCGACGAACACCCGCCCCTGGCCGCACAGGCCTACCTGCCACAGCGTTTTCTCGGAGAACCGACCCATGCCTGAACTGACCCTGGACGGACGTGCCCTGCGCGTGGCCGAAGGCACCAGCGTGGCCGCTGCACTGGCCCTGGCTGGCGACGGCTGCACGCGTACCTCGGTGAGCGGCCAGCGCCGCGCACCGTTGTGCGGCATGGGTATCTGCCAGGAATGCCGGGTGAGCATCGACGGCCGGCGCCGCCTGGCCTGCCAGACCCTGTGCCGCGACGGCATGCAGGTGGAGACCCGCGCATGAGCGCCCGTGCCGACGTACTGATCATCGGCGCCGGCCCGGCCGGCCTCAATGCCGCACTGGCCGCTGCCCCCAGCGGTGCACGCATCGTGCTGCTGGACGACAACCCCTGGCCCGGCGGGCAGATCTGGCGCGACGGCCCGCAGGCCAGCGTGCCGGCGCAGGCACAGCGCCTGCGCGAGCACGTGGGCGCCTTGAACAATGTGCAGCACCACCCGCAGACCCGCGTGATCGCCGCCACCGGCCCGCGCCAGTTGCTGGTGGAAGACGCCGAGCGCGGCTGGGTGATCGACTACGACACGCTGATCCTGTGCACCGGCGCACGCGAACTGCTGTTGCCCTTCCCCGGCTGGACCCTGCCCGGCGTGACCGGTGCCGGTGGCCTGCAGGCACTGGTCAAGGGCGGCCTGCCGGTGCGCGACCAGCGCGTGGTGATCGCCGGCAGCGGCCCGCTGCTGCTGGCCAGCGCTGCCACGGCGCGGCACAACGGCGCGCAGGTGGTAGGCGTTGCCGAACAGGCAACCCGCGGCGCGGTGGCGGGTTTTGCCGCACAACTGCCGCGCTGGCCAAACAAGCTGCTGCAAGCGTTCGGCCTGTTCGACCGCCACTACCGCACCGACAGCCATGTGGTGGAGGCACTCGGCACCGAGCGCCTCGAAGGCGTGCGCCTGCGCCAGCACGGCAAGCTGGTCGAGCTGGCCTGCGAGCGCCTGGCCTGCGGCTTCGGCCTGATTCCCAACAGCCAGCTCGGCCAGGCCCTGGGCTGCACACTCCACGGCCAGGCGCTGGCCGTGGACGCGTGGCAGGCCACCAGTGCGCCGGGCCTGTTCGCGGCGGGGGAATGCACCGGTTTTGGTGGCAGCGAACTGGCGCTGGTGGAGGGCACCATTGCCGGGCTGGCGGCCGTGGGCGACCGCCAGGGCGCCGCCCGCCACTGGCCGCAGCGAGCGCGCTGGCAGGGCTTCGCCAAGGCGCTCAACCACGCCTTCGCCCTCGCCCCGCAGCTCAAGCAACTGGCCCGCCCCGATACCCTGGTATGCCGCTGCGAGGACGTGCCCTACAGCAAGCTCGCCGGCCAGCGTGACTGGCGCGAGGCCAAGCTGAGCAGCCGCTGCGGCATGGGTGCCTGCCAGGGCCGGGTGTGCGGCGCCGCAGCGCAGCACCTGTTCGGCTGGCAGCCCTCGGCGCCGCGCCCGCCGTTCAGCCCGGCGCGCATCGAGACCCTGCTGTGCCTGGACGACACCCCGCCCGCATGAAACGCACCCCGGGGCTTTCGAGGCGGGCGCCGGATCTCTATGATCCCGAAGGTGCCCACCAGACCGTCAGCGCCATGTACGTATCGCTCAACAGCTTTCAGCCCTGCGACCTGCCCAGCCTGCTGAGCAGCCTGCAGCCGATCGCGCCGCTGCTCGATACGCTGAGCGACGTGGTGTTCTTCATCAAGGACACCCAGGCCCGCTACGCCTTCGTCAACCACACCCTGGCGCGGCGCTGCGGCTTCAGGCACAGCCACGAGCTGCTGGGGCTGACCGCCGACAGCGTGTTCCCCGAACGCTTCGGCCCGCTGTACACCGCGCAGGACCGCCGCGTGCTCGACAGCGGCCGCGAGCTGGCCGACCAGCTCGAACTGCACCTGTACTTCGGCAACCAGCCGGTGTGGTGCCTGACCCACAAGCTGGCACTGTTCGACACCCAGGGCCAGATCGTCGGCCTGGCCGGCATCTCCCGCGACCTGCAGGCGCCCCAGGCCAGCCACCCCGGCTTCGATCGCCTGGCGGCGGTGGATGCGCACATTCGCGAGCACTTCGCACGGCCCGTGAGCCTGGCCGAGCTGACCGCGATTGCCGGGTTGTCTGCCGCGCAGCTGGAGCGCAACTGCAAGCGTGTGTTCCAGCTCACCCCGCGCCAGATGATCCACAAGGTGCGCCTTGAAGAAGCCTCGCGACTGCTGCACCACAGCGACCTGCCGATCACCGAGATCGCCCTGCGCTGCGGCTACACCGACCACAGCGCGTTCAGCCGCCAGTTCCGCGCCCTCACCAGCCTGTCGCCAAGCCAGTACCGCGATACCCGCCGCTAGACGCGGTGTGTTCCTTTAGGGTGCGCCGCCGCACCCACTGCTCCCATATGTAACACCGCCGGCACCGGGCAGCGTTTCCTGCGCACCGCCCGCCTGCCCTGCCGGATTCAACGCAAGTCCTCTGGCTCAAGGGCCGCACAGCAATTGCATCGCCCGGGCAAAAACAGGCACGCGCATTGCTATAAAAATATCGTATACGAAATTCACAATACGCCCGCTACCAGCACCTTCCGACAAACGAGGCTTCCATGAAAAACCCCGCTTTTGTTGTAGCTCTCAGCGCTGTGCTCAGTACCTCCTTCATCGCCACCGCCCAGGCCGACAAGCTCGATGACATCATCGGCTCCGGCAAGCTGCGCTGCGCCGTGACCCTGGACTTCCCGCCCATGGGCTTTCGCGACGACGCCAACAAGCCGGCCGGCTTCGACGTCGACTACTGCAACGACCTGGCGAAGGTCCTCGGGGTAGATGCCGAGATCGTCGAGACGCCGTTCCCGGACCGTATCCCGGCGCTGGTCTCGGGGCGGGCCGACGTGATCGTGGCGTCCACCTCCGACACCCTGGAGCGGGCCAAGACGGTCGGCCTCACGGTGCCCTACTTTGCCTTCCAGATGGTCGTGCTGACCCGCGACAACACCGGCATCAACAGCTTCGACGACATCAAGGGCAAGGCCCTGGGCAACACCAGCGGCACCTATGAAGCCATCGCGCTGGAGAAGGACGTGAAGCAGTGGGGCAGCGGCAGTTTCCGCGCCTACCAGTCGCAGAACGACACCATCCTGGCCGTGGCCCAGGGGCACATCGATGCCACCGTGGTGACCAACACCGTGGCCGCCGCCACGCTCAAGTCGGGCAAGTACAAGAACCTGAAGATCGCCGGCAACGCACCCTACGTGATCGACTACGTGTCGCTGGGGGCCAAGCGCAACGAGTACGGCCTGCTCAACTACCTCAACCTGTTCGTCAACCAGCAGGTACGTAGCGGCCGCTACAACGAGCTGTTCGTCAAATGGGTAGGCACCGATATCCCGCCGACCGACCTGACCGTGCCGAAGGTCTACTACTGAGGTGCCCGGCATGCCCAGCCCTTCCACTGCCCTGAACGGGCGTAGCCTGGTCGATGGCGCGGCCAGTGGCGAGTTGCTGTTCGCCGACATCGGCCTGAGTTTCTGGGGCGGTGTCGACGCCTTCAGCGGCGAGGTCATCGACCGCCATCACCCGCTCAGCGGCGCACACCTGGCCGGCCGCGTGCTGGCCATTCCCAGCGGGCGCGGCTCGTGCACCGGCAGCAGTGTGATGATGGAGCTGATCAGCAACGGCCATGCACCGGCGGCACTGGTGCTGGCCGAGCCGGATGAGATCCTGACCCTGGGCGTGCTGGTGGCGCAGTTGCTGTTCGGGCGCTCGCTGCCGGTGCTGTGCATCGGCCAGCAGGCCTTTGCCGCCCTGCGCGGCAAGGCCTTCGCGCAGGTGCAGGGCGAGCGCCTGGTGCTGTTCGACCAGGCCCCCGCCGAGGCGCTGCCGGCAGCCCCGGCCAGCTCGCCGGCGGCGACGCGCCCGACCACCCTCACCCTTACCGACCACGACCAGGCCTTGCTCGCGGGCGACCTGGGCAAGGCCGCGCAGGTGGCGATGCAGATCGTGCTGCGCATGGCCGAGCTGCAGGGCGCACACAGCCTGGTGGACATCAGCCAGGCGCATATCGACGGCTGCATCTACACCGGCCCCGCCAGCCTGCGCTTTGCGCAGCAGCTGGTGCAGTGGGGCGCCAGGGTGCGGGTGCCGACCACCCTCAACTCGATTTCCGTGGACCAGCGCCGCTGGCGCGAACTGGGTATCGACGCGGCGCTGGGCGAACCTGCCAGTGCGCTGGGCGATGCCTACATGGCGATGGGTGCGCAGATGAGCTTTACCTGCGCCCCCTACCTGCTCGACAGCGCGCCGAAGCTCGGCGAGCAGATCGTGTGGGCCGAGTCCAACGCCGTGGTGTACGCCAACAGCGTGCTCGGCGCGCGTACCCTGAAATACCCCGACTACCTGGATATCTGCATCGCCCTGACCGGCCGCGCGCCGCTGATCGGCTGCCACCTGGAGGCCCAGCGCAAGGCGCGGGTGCAGATCGACCTGCCGGCGCTGACCCAACTGGACGATGCGTTCTACCCGCTGCTGGGCTATCACATCGGCGCCATGGTCGGCAGCCGGATCCCGCTGGTGACAGGGCTGGAGCGTTTTGCCCCGACCCACGACGACCTCAAGGCCTTCGGCGCCGCGTTCGCCACCACCTCGGCGGCGCCGCTGTTCCATATCGCCGGGGTCACCCCCGAAGCGCTGGACCCGGCCCAGGCGGTCAGCGCGGGCGAGGTGCTGCCGGTAAAACGCATTGCCCTGGCCGACCTGCTGGTGAGCTGGCGCGAGCTGAACAGTGCCCGTGACAGCCAGGTGGACCTGGTGTCGCTGGGCAACCCGCACTTCTCCCTGGGCGAGTTCGCGCACCTGGCACAGCTGTGCCGCGGGCGCACACGCAACCCGGCGGTCAGCCTGGTGATCACCTGCGGCCGTGCGGTGCTGGAGCAGGCCCGTGACGCCGGCCACCTTGCCCCGATCGAAGCCTTCGGCGCGGTGCTGGTGACCGACACCTGCTGGTGCATGCTCGGCGAGCCGGTGATCCCGCCCGCCGCCCGCACACTGATGACCAACTCGGGCAAATACGCCCATTACGCCCCCGGGCTGGCGGGCCGGGCGGTGCATTTCGCCAGCCTTGGCGAGTGCGTCGAGGCCGCCTGCACCGGCAGCGCCAGCGGTCGCCTGCCGGCCTGGCTGCAACCGGCCGCCCCACAGGAGAGCCCCGCGCATGTTTGACTACACCTTCCAATGGCGCTCGGCCCTGCGCGCCCTGCCCGACATGCTGGCCGGTGCCTGGGTCACCTTCGAGACCGCCGCGCTGTCGATGATCTTCGGCGTGCTGATCGCCCTGGCCTTGACCGTGATGCGTGAAGCGCAGCAGCCGGTGTTGCGCGGCATCGGCAATGCCTGGGTATCGATTGCGCGCAACACCCCTTCGCTGTTCCAGATCTACATCCTGTACTTCGGGCTTGGCTCGCTGGGGCTGCACGTGAGTTCGTGGTTCGCACTGCTGGCCGGCATCACCTTCAACAACGCCGGGTACCTGGCGGAGAACTTTCGCGGCGGGCTCAAGGCAGTGCCGACCACGCAGATGCGCGCGGCACGCTCGCTGGGCATGAGCGCGTTCCAGGCCTACCGCATGATCATCGTGCCGCAGTTGCTGCGGGTGGTGTTCTACCCCTTGAGCAACCAGATGGTGTGGGCGGTGCTGATGACCTCGCTGGGGGTGATCGTGGGGCTCAACAACGACCTCACCGGCGTGACCCAGGACTACAACGTCAAGACCTTCCGCACCTTCGAGTACTTCGCCATTGCAGCGGTGCTGTATTACCTGATCGCCAAGCTGATCGTCGCGGTGGCCCGGCTGATGGCCTGGCGGCTGTTCCGTTACTGAGGAGCTGTCCATGTTTTCTACAAGCTTTACCTGGAACGACATGCTGTTCCTGCTCGACGGGGCCTGGGTCACCCTGCAGCTGACCTTCTGGTCGATCATGCTGGGCTCGGTGGCCGGGCTGGTGTTCGGCCTGCTGCGTGCGCTGCTGCCACGCGCCAGCCTGCCGCTGGCCTGGGTGCTGGATGTGTTTCGCAGCGTGCCGCTGCTGATCCAGTTCGTGCTGTTCAACTCGTTCAAGAGCATCGTGGGCCTGAACATCAGCGCCTTCAGCGTGGGCTGCATCGTGCTGGGGGTGTACGCCGCGGCGTACTTCACCGAGATCGTGCGCAGCGGTGTGCTGGCGGTGCCGCCCAGCGTGCGCCGGGCCAGCCGGTCGCTGGGCCTGAGCTACCTGCAGGACCTGCGCTGGATCGTGCTGCCGATGGCCTCGCGGGTGGCCTTTCCGGGCTGGCTGAACCTGGTGCTGAGCGTGATGAAGGACACCGCGCTGGTGATGTGGATCGGCATCGTCGAATTGCTGCGCGCCTCCCAGACCATCGTCACGCGGATTCAGGAACCCCTGCTGGTGCTGTGCATCGCGGGCCTCATCTATTACGTCATGAGCCTGGTGGTCGCACGCCTGGGCGCCCGACTGGAAAGAAGGTGGCAAGAAAATGATTGAGATCGACAACGTACACAAATCCTTCGGCGACCTGGAAGTGGTCAAGGGCGTGAGCCTGACGGTGAACAAGGGCGAGGTGGTGTCGATCATCGGCGGTTCGGGCTCGGGCAAGTCGACCCTGCTGATGTGCATCAACGGCCTGGAGCCGATCCAGAAGGGCAGCATTCGCGTGGACGGCATCGAGGTGCACAACCGCGCCACCGACCTCAACCGCCTGCGCCAGAAGATCGGCATCGTGTTCCAGCAATGGAATGCCTTCCCGCACCTGACGGTGCTGGAGAACGTGATGCTGGCGCCGCGCAAGGTACTGGGCAAGAGCCGCGAGGAAGCCGAGGCACTGGCGATCCAGCAGCTGACCCACGTGGGGCTGGGCGACAAGTTCAAGACCTTCCCCGGCAAGTTGTCCGGTGGTCAGCAGCAGCGCATGGCGATTGCCCGGGCGCTGGCGATGTCGCCGGACTACATGCTGTTCGACGAGGCCACCTCGGCGCTCGATCCGCAACTGGTGGGCGAAGTGCTGGACACCATGCGCATGCTTGCCGAAGACGGCATGACCATGGTGCTGGTGACCCACGAGATCCGCTTTGCGCGGGATGTGTCGGACCGGGTGGCGTTCTTTCGCAACGGGCTGGTGCACGAGATCGGCTCGCCGGACCAGGTGATCGGCAACCCGCAGCAGCCGGAGACGGCGGCGTTTCTCAAGTCAGTGAAGTAACCAGGGGCCTCATCGCGGGTCAAGCCCGCTCCCACACAGATCAGCCCATACCCTGTGGGAGCGGGCTTGACCCGCGATGGGCTGCGCAGCAGCCCCAATCAATCAGGAGCCAGGCAATGCGTTCATCAAAGGTGATTCATGTAGTCAGCTGCCACGCCGAAGGCGAGGTCGGCGATGTGATTGTCGGTGGCGTCGCGCCGCCACCGGGCGACACCCTGTGGGAACAGTCGCGCTGGATCGCGCAGGACGACACCCTGCGCAATTTCGTGCTCAACGAACCGCGTGGCGGCGTGTTCCGCCACGTCAACCTGCTGGTGCCGCCCAAGAACCCGGCCGCGCAGATGGGCTGGATCATCATGGAGCCGGCCGACACCCCGCCGATGTCCGGCTCCAACTCGCTGTGCGTGGCCACGGTGTTGCTCGACAGCGGCATCCTGCCGATGACCGAGCCGCAGACCCGCCTGGTGCTCGAAGCCCCCGGCGGCCTGATCGAGGCCGTGGCCGAATGCCGGGACGGCAAGGTGCAGCGCGTGGAGGTCAGGAACGTGCCCTCCTTCGCCGACCGCCTGGACGCCTGGATCGAGGTCGAGGGCGTGGGCTCGCTGCAGGTCGACACCGCCTATGGCGGCGACAGTTTCGCGATTGTCGATGCCCAGCGCCTGGGCTTCGCCATTCGCCCCGACGAGGCCGCCGACCTGGTGGAGGTGGGCCTGAAGATCACCCGCGCCGCCAACGAACAACTGGGTTTTGTGCACCCGCTCAACCCCGGCTGGTCGCATATCTCGTTCTGCCAGATCGCCGCGCCCATCGTGATGGAGAATGGCGTGGCCACCGGTGCCAACGCGGTGGTAATCCAGCCCGGCAAGATCGACCGCTCCCCCACCGGCACCGGCTGTTCGGCGCGCATGGCAGTGTTGCAGGCCAAGGGCCTGATGCAGGTGGGCGAACGCTTCATCGGCCGCTCGATCCTGGGCTCGGAGTTCCACTGTCGCATCGATTCGCTGACCGAAGTGGCCGGGCGCGCCGCCATCTACCCGTGCATTTCGGGGCGTGCCTGGATCACCGGTACCCATCAGTTGCTGCTCGACCCCGCCGACCCGTGGCCACAAGGCTACCGACTGTCGGACACCTGGCCCGGCGCCTGATCGCTAAGCCCTTGATTCACAAACCCTAAGCAAAAAGACCAGCAAAAACCCCGAAATAACGCTGGTCTGCTTCACACACATAAAATATCGTATACGAAATACTAACAACCACCGGAGACAACCAATGAACAAGCGCATCAACTGGAGTGGCGTGTTCCCTGCGGTCACCACCCAATTCAACGACGACTTCTCCATCAACCTGGAAAAAACCCACCAGGTGATTTCCAACGTGATCCGCGACGGCGTGTCGGGCCTGGTGGTGTGCGGCTCGGTGGGCGAGAACACCTCGCTGACGGCCGAAGAAAAGATTGCCGTGACCGAAGTGGCGGTGGATGCCTCGCGTGGGCGTGTTCCGGTGATCTGCGGCGTGGCCGAGTTCACCAGCGTGCAGGCCGCCAAGGTGGCCAACGCGGTGCGCAAGGTGGGCGTGGACGGGGTGATGCTGATGCCGGCACTGGTGTACGGCTCCAAGCCGTTCGAGACCGCCGAGCACTACCGTTACGTGGCCAAGCATGCCGACGTGCCACTGATGGTCTACAACAACCCGCCGATCTACAAAAACGACGTGACCCCGGACATCCTGATTTCCCTGGCCGACTGCGACAACGTGGTGTGCTTCAAGGATTCCTCCGGCGACACCCGTCGTTTCATCGACGTGCGCAACGAGGTGGGTGACCGCTTCGTGCTGTTCGCCGGCCTCGACGACGTGGTGCTCGAAAGCATCGCGGTGGGCGCCGAGGGCTGGGTGTCGGGCATGTCCAACGTGTTCCCCAAGGAGGGCGAGACGATCTTCCGCCTGGCCAAGGCCGGACGCTTTGCCGAGGCCATGCCGATCTACGAGTGGCTGATGCCGATCCTGCACCTGGATGCCCGCGCCGACCTGGTGCAGTGCATCAAGCTGTGTGAAGCCATTGCCGGTCGCGGCAGCGCGCTGACCCGTCCACCGCGCCTGGCCCTGCCAAAGGACGACCGCGAGTTCGTCGAGCAGATCATGGCCAAGGCCCTGGCCAACCGCCCCGAACTGCCGGATGTCGGCCTCTGAGTGAGTGCCGGGTGGGCCTCTCTGCGGGGCCCACCCGGCGCGCCTGTTTTTCTGTCTTGCGCCTGCACAGGAAACGCCAGCATGAGCACTGCACACCCCTCTCCCCGCGCAACCACCGCCCCGGCGGGCCTCAAGCGTGTGGTAGCGGCCGCCATGGCCGGTACCGTCGCCGAATGGTATGAATTCTTTCTCTACGGTACGGCCTCGGCACTGGTGTTCGGCCAGTTGTTCTTTCGCCAGACCGACAGCCCCATCGACGGCATCATCGCCGCCTTCGCCCTTTACGCCGTAGGTTTTCTGGCCCGCCCGCTGGGCGGCCTGGTGTTCGGCCACTATGGCGACAAGTTCGGGCGCAAGCGCCTGTTGCAACTGAGCCTGGTGGTGGTCGGCATCACCACCTTTCTGATGGGCTGCCTGCCCGGTTTCGACAGCATCGGCTACGCCGCGCCCATCCTGCTGGTGCTGCTGCGCCTGATCCAGGGGTTCGCCTTTGGCGGCGAATGGGGCGGCGCGATTTTGCTGGTGTCCGAGCACTGCCCGGACAACCGACGCGGCTTCTGGGCCAGCTGGCCGCAGGCCGGCGTACCGGCGGGCAACCTGCTGGCCACGGTGGCGCTGCTGGCGCTGTCGAGCACCCTGAGCGAGGAGCAGTTCCTGGCCTGGGGCTGGCGCGTGGCGTTCTGGCTGTCGGCACTGGTGGTGCTGATCGGCTACTGGATCCGCACCAGCGTGGATGATGCCCCGATCTTCAAGCAGGCCCAGGCCCGCCAGGCGCAGCACAAGGTGCAGCAACTGGGTGTGGTGGAAGTGCTGCGCCATCACTGGCGTTCGGTACTGGTGGGCATCGGCGCGCGGTTTGCCGAGAACATCCTGTACTACACCGTGGTGACCTTCTCGATCACCTACCTCAAGCTGGTGGTGCACAAGGACACCTCGCAGATTCTGCTGCTGATGTTCGGCGCGCACCTGCTGCACTTCTTCCTGATCCCGCTGATGGGCTACCTGTCCGACCTGGTGGGGCGCAAGCCGGTGTACCTGACCGGTGCGGTGCTGACCGCGTTCTGGGGCTTCGTCGGCTTCCCGATGATGGACACCGGCAACAACTGGCTGATCATGGCGGCGATCACCCTGGGCCTGGCCATCGAGTCGATGACCTATGCGCCCTACTCGGCGCTGATGGCCGAGATGTTCCCCACCCATGTGCGCTACACCGCCTTGTCGCTGTGCTATCAGGTGGCGCCGATTTTCGCCGGCTCCCTGGCACCGCTGATCGCCATCACCCTGCTCAACAAGTACAACAGCTCGACGCCGATTGCCTGGTACCTGGTGGGCGCCGCGGCGATCTCCATCGTCGCCGTCGGCCTGACCCGTGAAACCCGTGGCAAGTCGCTGCACCTGGTCGACGCCGAGTCGGCCGAGCGGGTTGCCGCCAGCACCGACACCGCCAGCGCTCGCGGCAACTCGCTGGCCTGAGCCCAACCCTTTCAACAGGAGGTCTGCATGACCGAGATCATCGGCCACAACTACATCGGCGGTGCGCGCAGCGCCGCCGGCAACATCACCCTGCACAGCCATGACGCCACCACCGACGACGCCCTGCCGTACCGTTTCACCCAGGCCACCGCCGAGGAAGTGGACGCTGCCGCCCGCGCCGCAGCGGCGGCCTACCCGACGTTTCGCAACCTGCCGGCCGGGCGCCGGGCGGAGTTTCTGGAGGCCATAGCCGAGCAGCTGGACGCGCTGGACGATGACTTCGTCGCGCTGGTAACCCGCGAAACAGCCTTGCCCACGGCACGGATCAAGGGCGAGCGCGGCCGCACCAGCGGGCAGATGCGCCTGTTTGCCCAGGTGCTGCGCCGGGGCGACTTCTACGGTGCACGCATCGACCGCGCATTGCCCGAGCGCCAGCCGCTGCCACGGGTGGACCTGCGCCAGTACCGTATCGGCGTGGGGCCGGTGGCGGTGTTCGGCGCCAGCAACTTTCCGCTGGCGTTCTCCACCGCCGGGGGCGATACCGCGGCGGCGCTGGCGGCCGGCTGCCCGGTGGTGTTCAAGGCCCACAGCGGGCACATGGCCACGGCCGAGCACGTGGCCAACGCGATCATTCGCGCCGCCGAGCGCACCGGCATGCCCGAGGGCGTGTTCAACATGATCTATGGCGCCGGGGTGGGCGAGGCGCTGGTCAAGCACCCGGCGATCCAGGCCGTGGGCTTTACCGGCTCGCTCAAGGGCGGGCGCGCGCTGTGCGACATGGCGGCGGCGCGGGCGCAGCCGATCCCGGTGTTTGCCGAAATGAGCAGCATCAACCCGGTGCTGGTGCTGCCGCAGGCGCTGCAGGTGCGCAGCGAGAAAATCGCCACGGAGCTGGCGGCGTCGGTGGTGATGGGCTGCGGGCAGTTCTGTACCAACCCCGGGCTGGTGATCGGGCTGCGCTCGCCGCAGTTTTCGGCGTTTGTTGCGCACTTGGCGGCGACGCTGGGCGAGCAGCCGGCGCAGACCATGCTCAATGCCGGCACCCTGCGCAGTTATGCCAAGGGCGTACAGGCGTTGCAGGCGCACCCTGGGGTGAGCCACCTGGCGGGCCGTGAACAACAGGGCAACCAGGCGCAGCCGCAGCTGTTCAAGGCAGATGTGAGCTTGCTGCTCGACGGTGATGCACTGTTGCAGGAGGAGGTGTTCGGGCCGACCACGGTGGTGGTGGAAGTGGCCGATGCGGATCAGTTGCACAGCGCGCTGGCGAGCCTGCATGGGCAGTTGACCGCCACCCTGATTGCAGAAGCCGACGACCTGGCGCAGTTTGCCCAGGTGCTGCCGCTGCTGGAGCAGAAGGTCGGGCGGGTGCTGTTCAACGGCTACCCGACCGGTGTTGAAGTGTGCGATGCGATGGTGCATGGCGGGCCCTACCCGGCCACCTCGGATGCGCGGGGGACGTCGGTGGGGAGCCTGGCGATCGATCGGTTCCTGCGGCCGGTGTGTTACCAGAACTGCCCGGATGATCTGCTGCCGGCGGCGTTGCAGGATGGCAACCCGCTGGGGATTGTGCGGTTGGTGGAGGGTTGTAGTAGTCGCGAACCGCTCTGACTGATTTGGGGCTGCTTTGCAGCCCATCGCGGGTCAAGCCCGCTCCCACAGGTACACCACTGTGTTCATGGTCAGTGGAGACCCTGTGGGAGCGGGCTTGGCCCGCGATGGGGTTTCAGTTCAGCAATGCCTTGAGGTCGTTGTACAGCGCCTCGGGGATCTGCACGCCCTCCTCCAGGCTGCGCTTGCGCGCCTCGAAGCGGCGCTGTGACGGCAGCCGCGCACCCTGCCCCTCGATGCCCGCAAACACCGCCTCCGCCCGCGCCAGGTGCGCCTCGGCGCCCGCCCCCAGAAACCGCTGCGGGTCCAGCGCGAGGATCAGCTCGCCATGGTACGGCGAGGACTTGCTGCCCGCGTCATAGGCCAGCGACTCGGCACTGGTCAGGTCGCCGATCAGCGGCCCGGCAATCAGCTCGACCATCGCCGCCAGCGCCGAACCCTTGTGCCCACCAAAGGTGAGCATCGCGCCACTGTCGAGCACCACGTTCGGGTCGGTGCTCGGCTGCCCCTGGGCATCCACGCCCCAGCCTTCGGGGATGGCCTTGCCGGCGCGCCGATGCAGCTCGATATCGCCGCGCGCAATCGCGCTGGTGGCAAAGTCGAATACGAACGGGTTGGCGCCCGCACGCGGCCAGCCGAACGCGATGGGGTTGGTGCCGAACACCGGCTGGCTGCCCCCGGCCGGCGCCACCCAGGCATGGCTGGGGTTGCACGCCAGCGCCACCAGGCCGGCCTCGGTCAGTTGTTCGATCTCGACCCACAACGCCGAAAAGTGCACGCAGTGGTTGATGGCCAGGGCCGCGATGCCGTTGCTGCGGGCCTTGGCCTGCAGCATCGGCAAGCCGGCCTGGAACGCCAGCTGCGAGAAGCCGCCAGCAGCATCCACACGCACGATCGAGGGCGCCTGGTCGATCACCTGCGGCTCGGCCGCCGCCGACACCTTGCCGGCCTTGAGCGAGTTCACACAGCCGATCACCCGGTACAGCCCATGGGAGGCGCAGCCATCGCGCTCCCCGGCGACCACCGTGGCCGTCACGGCTGCGGCGTGCGCCGCGTTGAAACCGTTGTGCAGCAGGATCGACTCTGCCAGTTCATGGGCTTGGGTAAGGGTCAGTCGAATCATGGTCAGCTCCTTGGACAGACCGCCCATCGTGCCCCATCGACCGGGGCCGGGCTTGATCGATTCGGACCACGGGCATGACGAACTTGGCACAGTGGCCAACAGCCCCCCACGCACACCCAGGGAAGCTGTTCAGTTTGTAATCAAACTGACGCAGCCCTTGTGGTACGCAGCGTGTAGCGCTTTATCCACAGAGCTACCCACTTTTTTTGTGGATAGCTTCAGCGCAGTTCGACCGGTTGCAGGTCGGCCCAGGATTCCACCGGGCCGGGGTTGCTCGGGTCGCTCGCGCCGCCCAGGCACACGGCAATCTTGTTCACCGCATTGAGTGCGCTGGTAACCGCGCCCTCGGCCCAGCCACCGGTCCAGGACACGTCGTCGCCGGCCAGCACGAAGCCGTAGGGCGTGGCGCTGCCCACCCCGGTCATGAACTGCGCGAAGAGCCTGCGCTGGTAGGCGTACTGCCCGGGCAGGTTCATCTTGAAGGCGCCCAGGTAGTGCGGCTGGTCCTCCCAGTTGAACTCGACGAAGGTGTTGCTGGCACTGTAGTGCGCGGCGAGGTCCACGTTGGGGTAGATGGCCTGCAGCAACGTGGTGCACAGCTGGGCATGCTGCGGCGCCGGCCTGGCGCGGTCGCCCAGGAACTTCAGCGCATCGTCGTTCCAGGTGTACGACAGGAAGATGCCGCTGCCGCGGTAGCCGCTTGGCGCCTGCGCGTAATCGACCAGGTAGGTGCCACGGGTGAGGCCATCGGACAGCGTCACGCTCAGCGTGCGTTCCTGCATCGGCCCCGGTCGTTCGTGCCAGAAGGGCCGCCGGGTGGCCGCGAAGATCTTTGCCGACTGCATGTAGTGGGTATATTTGACGGCCTCCCAGGTCGCGCTGGGCAGCAGCGCGTCCATGGCCTTCAGTTGCTGCACGGTGCCGCTGGCGCGCAGCTTGTCGAGTACCCGCAGGTGCGGGGTGTAGACCACGTGGCCGATGGTCAGCCAGGCGCTGGTATCGCGCTTGAGGTCGTGGACCAGTACCGAGAACTCACCGTTCGCCAGCGGGCTGATATGCCGGACTTCCTGGTTGAACGGCTCGGCAAATACCTGGCGGGTCATCGACTCGACGCTGCTGTCGCCCTGGCCGTTGTCGCAGGGGTCGCCCAACGCAGTGGGCGATTGCGTCCACAGCGCCCTGGGCAGTGCCTCGGCGCCCTGGTACATGAGCCGGTGGCTGGCATCCAGCCCGGTGTACAGCACCCGCAGCACTTCGAGAATGCTGTTGGGGTAGTCGGTGTTCCAGCCACCGGTGCCGAAGCCGATCTGGCCGAACAGGTTGATCTGCTCGCGGCTCCACCCCGACTCCAGCAGCAGGGCCTGATAGAAACTGACGTCGTCCCAGCTGCGGCCGGCGCCGCAGTGGACGATGGCATTCCACAGGCGCTTGATGGCTTTCTGGTCGATGCTGCCTTCGGTCATGGCGGTTTCCAGTTCATGGAAGTAGAACGGCGCGCCCGCCAGAAAGGTGTCGAAGAACTGCTCTTCGAGCTGCAGGTACTCCGGTGGCACGGGGAACACCGGGCTGTCGTGCTCGTAGTACTTCACGCGGCCCTGGTAGTCGACCACGGTGCTGACTGCGGCCGCTGTGCCGGGGTTGGGAAAGTCCGCCGACTGCGCGGTCATGCCCACCTTGTCGAAGTAGTGGAACAGCGCCTTGCCGGATACCGGAAAGCGCATGGCGCCCAGCTCGCAGATAACCTCGGCGCCGGGGTCGCCCATGACCCTGGAATACAGCCGCCCGCCGATGCGCTCGCCGGCCTCCAGCACCACCGGGTGCAGGCCCATCTTCAGCAGTTCGTAGGCCGCCACCAGGCCGGCGATACCGGCGCCGACCACCAGCACCTTGCGGCCCCAGCACTCGGGCGGCACGCGGCACAGCGGCTGGCCGGCGGCACGGGCGGCGGCGAGGTAGTCGGCGTAGTGGAACGGGAAGTCCGGGACCAGCGCGGTCACGTCCTTGTTGCGGGCAAGTGGCGTCCTGCGGGGGCTGCGCGAAGGGATGGCGGACATGGCAGTGGCTCCTGAGGTAGTCGGGTTCTTCCGTTGAGGTCACAAAGACTGCCAGCGATGTGACTTCTTTCAGAAAAGACCAGATCGACCCGGAGCACCAACACGCACCCGACCGGCGGCCTGTGACGTACACAGGCCGCCGGTGCGATTCAAGGTGCGGCTTTGTGGCGCGCCATGTAGTCCTCGTACTCGCGCGACATCACGTAGAGCTTGATCTGCTCGACCTCCTCGGGCTTGAGCGAGTCGTCGAACGACGGCATGCCCAGTGGCTTGAGCGCGCCCTGCAGGACGATCTGCTGGAAGTGCTCGCGGGTGGCGTCGCTGGACTGGCGCAGGTCGGGGATCAAACCGCCGCTGATGGTGCCCATGCCGTGGCACACGCTGCAGAACTGGCCATACAGCTGCTTGCCGGCCTGCACCTGCTCGGGTGCTGCGGTGACGGGCTGGGGCACGCGCTCGACCTTGGCGGGCGCCAGGGGCGGTGGCGGCAACTGCGCCTTGCCATCGAGGGCGAACACCAGCAGGCGGCTGCGGTTCTTCATGCCCGGCAGGTTCATCGACTCGCCGCCGGTCAGGGTGGCCACGCCGCCCCAGCCGGCCATGATCGCCACGTACTGACGCCCGGCCAGTTCGAAGGTCATGGGCGCGGCAACGATGCCGCTTTGCGCCTCGAACTGCCACAGCGCCTCGCCCTTGTCGGCGGAATAGGCATGCATCTGCCCCGCCGCAGTGCCCTGGAACACCAGGTTGCCGGCGGTGCTCAGGGTGCCGCCGTTCCAGTGCGTGGGGTACGGCACCTTCCAGGCGGCCTTCTGCTTGACCGGGTCCCAGGCCAGCAAGGCGCCGCTGACCACGGCGGCCGGCACGTCGGTGGCGTCGGCAAAGCCGGCGGCGGTGTTGAATGCCTTGCGGGTGACGAAGTCCTTGCCTTCGTTGCGGTACACACCGGGCACTTCCTGGTAGGGGATGTACACCAGGCCGGTGCCGGGGTTGAACGACATCGAATGCCAGTTGTGCGCGCCGAAGGGGCTGGGCCACATCACGATGGGCTCTTTTTCGTAGCGCACCCCAGGGGCCTCGACCGGCCGGCCGGTGGCGAGGTCGACCTTCTCGGCCCAGGTGACCTTGCCGAACTTCTCAGCCGAGATCAGCTTGCCGTTGGTGCGGTCGAGCACGTAGAAGAAGCCGTTTTTAGGCGCCTGCATCAGGACCTTGCGCGGTTTGCCGTCGATGTTCAGCTCGGCCAGGGTGATCTGCTGGGTGGCGGTGAAGTCCCAGCTGTCGCCCGGGGTGACCTGGTAGTGCCAGGCCAGCTTGCCGGTGTCGGGGCGGATGGCGAGGATCGACGACAGGTACAGGTTGTCGCCACCGCCCGGGCTGCGCACCTCGCGGTTCCACGGCGAGCCGTTGCCGGTGCCGACGTAGAGCAGGTCCAGCTCGGGGTCGTAGGCCATGCTGTCCCACACCGTGCCGCCACCGCCGAGCTTCCAGTACTGGTCGCCCTGCCAGGTCTTGGCCGCTTCGCGCAGTTCGGGGTGCTCGTAGGGCAGCGCCGGGTCGCCCGGTACGGTGTAGAAGCGCCAGGCCAGTTTGCCGGTGTCGGCGTCATAGGCCGAGACGAAGCCGCGCACGCCGTATTCGGCGCCGCCGTTGCCGATGATGACCTTGCCTTTGACCACCCGTGGCGCGCCGGTGATGCTGTAGGGCTTGGCCGGGTCGGTGGTCTGCTGGCTCCAGATGGCCTTGCCGGTCTTGGCGTCGAGGGCGATCAGACGCCCGTCCAGGGTGCCGACGTAGACCTTGTCGCCCCACAGTGCCACGCCGCGGTTGACCGCGTCGCAGCACGAGGTACGGGCCTTGACCTTGGCCACCTCGGGGTCGTAGCGCCACAGCTCCTTGCCGCTGGCGGCGTCGACCGCGATCACCCGGCTCCAGGACATCGAGGTGTAGATCACCCCGTCGTGGAACAGCGGTGTCGCCTCCAGGCCGCGGGTGTTGTCCAGGTCCATGTACCAGGCCAGGCCCAGTGACCTGACGTTGCTGGCGTCGATCTGTTTGAGCGGGCTGAAGCGTTGTTCGGCATAGGTGCGGCCGTGGCTGAGCCACTCGCCGCCGGCCTGTTCGGTGGCGCGGATGGCGGCCTCGTCCACCCCGGCGGCAAGGGCTGCCAGCGGGGTGGCCAGGCACAGCATCAGCAATGAAGTACGCAAAGGTTTTTTCATGTTCGGTGTCCTCGGTGATGGCTGCAGGTGCGGGTCAGAACACCTGCATCAGGCGTACGTTGAAGCGGTCGCCTTCCTTGAAACCGTTTTCCACCGACTGGTCACGGCCATAGTTGAACAGCAGCTGGGTCTTGGGCGTGACGAACCAGCCTGCGCCCACCAGAAACTTGGCGGTGTCGGGTTTGTCGTGCTGGTCGACGCCGTCCAGGCGGGTTTCGCCGCCCCACAACCTGGAGTAGCCCACGCGCAGGTCCAGGCTCGGGGTGAGCTGGTAGCGCAGGAACGCCTGGCCCTGGTACAGCGCGGACTGGCGCAGGGTCAGGCCGGCGGAGGTGGCGTCGTCGTTCTTGCCGAACCAGGTGACGTCGCCAATCAGGTCCAGCCACCACTTGTCGCCCAGGCCCTGGATATAGCCGGCCTGCAGCGCGAACTTCCAGCGGTTCTCGCCGATGTTGAGCGCGTCGTCGCGGTCGTAGCGGCCGGTGGGCACGTAGAGGAACGGGGTGATGCCGAAATAGGTCTTTTCTTCCGGGCGCTCCACCAGCCACACGGTGGAGGCCAGGATCAGGTCGCCGATGCCGCCATCGCTCTTGCCCAGGCCCGAGGTGTCGCGCTTGCCTTCGAGCTGGCCGAAGGGCAGCAGGAACTGCGGGTCGATGGTGAACCCGCCCAGCTTCATGAAGTGCACGCCCCTGAGAATGCCGATGTCGGAGTTCAGCCCGGCACGCACCGGCTGCTTGTGGCCACCGGAGTACAGCGAGCGACGTTCGGCATGCTGGTAGTAGACCATGCCCAGGTTGGTGCCTTCGGGCAAGGCGGTGTAGTCCCCGGCGTCCACATCCACGGCGTGCGCCTGGCTGCCCAGGCAGCCGGCGAGGCCCAGCGTCCAGGCCTGTGCCCAGCCCAATGCAGTACGACGGCGGTGTGCCGGCACGCTTGACAGTACGGTCTTGCTCATCGAGTCACCTGTTTATTGTTTTTGTCGGATGAGCCACCCAATGGGCGGCACACAGGCCGTAGCAGGCTTCGTGCCAACGAAATTAATCCATTGATATCAATTGGTTGCGCTTTGAGGGCGTCAACCTGCGGTGAAGTGCCCGGCTGCCACCTGCCCCGTTGCAGGCCCGGTTTGCAAGGCTTTGCGGGATTTCTCAGGGGCGTCTCATGTGTCTCACCGTTTGTCTCGACCTAATACGCACAGAACCGGCTCAAGCCCTCCAAACCCCTGAAAAACAAGTACTTTGGTAGTAGAAAAAAGCTGGCACAAGGGTTGCTGAATGCCTCGGGTTCCTTTCAATAACAAGAGAGCCACACCCATGACCCATGCCTTCCCGGTTCACAGTGATACCCAGGCGTTCGTACAGCGGCAGCACCGCATGCTGATCGGTGCCGACTGGCGCGGCGCCAGCGATGGCGCCACGCTGCAACTGCTCAACCCGGCCAACGGCCAGGCGCTGGCCCAGGTGCCTGCCGCCACGGTCGAGGATGTCGACCAGGCGGTACGTGCCGCGCGCCAGGCGTTCGATGACTCGCCCTGGAGCCGCATGCGCCCGCGCGAGCGCCAGAACCTGCTGTGGAAGCTGGCCGACCTGATCGAGCGCGATGCCCAGGTGTTCGCCGAGCTCGAATGCCTGAACAACGGCAAGAGCGCGCAGGTGGCGCGGGTGATGGACGTGCAGATGGCCATCGACTCGCTGCGCTACATGGCCGGCTGGGCAACCAAGATCGAAGGCACCACGGTCGACCCGTCGCTGCCGCTGTTCGACGGCGAGTTCCATGCCTATGTGCGCCGCGAGGCGGTGGGTGTGGTGGGTGCCATCGTGGCGTGGAACTTCCCCCTGCTACTGGCCTGCTGGAAGCTGGGCCCGGCGCTGGCCACCGGGTGCAGCGTGGTGCTCAAGCCGGCGGACGAAACCCCGTTGAGCGCGCTCAAGCTGGCCGAACTGGTACTGGAGGCCGGCTACCCGGCGGGCGTGTTCAACGTGGTCACCGGCGTGGGCGCGGTGGCCGGTGCGGCGCTGTCGGCGCACCCGCTGCTGGACAAGGTGACCTTCACCGGCTCGACCGAGGTGGGCAAGCTGATCGGCAAGGCGGCGATGGATTCGATGACGCGGGTGACGCTGGAGCTGGGCGGCAAATCGCCGACCATCATCCTGGCCGACGCCGACCTTGAGGTGGCCGCTGCCGGTGCCGCCAGCGCGATCTTCTTCAACCAGGGGCAGGTGTGCTGCGCGGGGTCGCGCCTGTATGTGCACCGCAAGCATTTCGACCGCGTGGTGGCCGATATTGCCGGCATCGCCAACGGCATGAAGCTGGGCAATGGCCTGGACCCGAGCATCGACATGGGCCCGTTGATCTCGGCCAAGCAGCAGGCACGGGTGGGCCGCTACATCGACATGGGCCGCGAGCTGGGCGCCAAGGTGGCGTGTGGCGGCGAGTATTACGGGCCGGGGTATTTCGTGCAGCCGACGGTGATTGCCGACGTCGACCAGCAGTGCCCGCTGGTGCAGGAGGAGATTTTCGGGCCGGTGCTGGTGGCGATTCCGTTCGACGACATGGACGAGGCGATTCGCCTGGCCAACGACAGTGCCTATGGCCTGGGCGCGAGCATCTGGTCCAACGACCTGGCGCAGGTGCACCGCATGGTGCCGCGCATCAAGTCGGGCTCGGTGTGGGTCAACTGTCACAGTGCGCTGGACCCGGCGCTGCCGTTTGGCGGCTACAAGCTGTCGGGCGTGGGGCGCGAGATGGGCGCGGCGGCCATCGAGCATTACACCGAGCTGAAGTCGGTGGTGATGAAGCTGTAGGCGGCAGTTGGGGCCGCTCTGCGGCCCGATCGCGGGTCAAGCCCGCTCCCACAGGAGGGGGCTTGCGCCGTGATGGGGTCAGCCCAGTACAGGGCGGAAGAAACTGCGCTCGTAGCTGATGATGCACCGGGTGTCTTCGGCGTACTTGAACGCGGCGATGCACTCGGCGTCGGTTTTCGACTGTTCGCGGTAACGTTCGTACGCTGCCAGGCTCGGGAACGAGAACATCGCCAGGGCGACGTTGTTGGCGCCTTCGCTGGGCAGGAAGTAGCCATGGTGCTGGCCGCCGAATTTCTCTACCAGCGGTATCCACATGCGCCCGTAGGCTTCGAACTCTTGCAGCTTGTAGGCATCGACGATGTAGCGCAGGTAGCAGGTAACCATTGCAGCACTCCATGAAAGGGACCGGCAGCGAGCCTAGTGGGCGTCACGGGCGGGCGTCAATACGCGACAGGTGCAGCGAGCATCAGCGCTCGCACCGTTGAACCCGCGTGCAGCCCTTCGGCGGGTCGGTGCCGCCGGCGCCTGTTCGATGTGGCGCAGATGGCTTGAAGGCACCCAGCCGGCCTGCGCGTCGCGCGACCTTGTGCACCAGGACCAGCCGTTGAGCGACCTCGCGCAGAGCAACTCATCGCCAATGTCCACGTCCAGCTCCCTGGCGGTGTAGTCCTCGCGCGCGCGGCCTGCCTGCTCGCCCAGCCTTTCGATCACCTGCGCCGGCACCCAGCCACCCTGCTGGCCGGGCGTGGTGCAGAAGTACCAGTTGTCCCATCCGTCATCGCCCTGGTACACCTCCCCCACCTCCAGCACGGCCCCCTTGGCAAAGGTGATGGGCTGAGGGAATTCGCTGCGGTGCGCTTTAATCACGCGGTATTGCATGTGTCTTCTCCTTGGTGAACTGAAGCCGGCGCCCACCCAGCGGCGCGGCTGTGCGAAAATAGCGCCTTTGTTATCAACAGGTTGGAGATGTACGGTTTGGTTACACACTATTCGGCGAACGGCGCCAATGCCGCCTGCGGGCGTACCAGTCAGACCCTCAACAGCACTCAGGCAGCGGATCAGGTGTCGTGCAAGTCCTGCCTGCGCTCGCTGGCTGCCCCCGATTCGGCAGCCGTGGCCGCCAAGGCCAAGACCCCTTCGCTGGCCGAACTGCGCAAGCAGCGCCAGCAACAGGCCGCGCCGGCGCCGGCGCCCGCGTTCAGCGTCAAGGCCAGCTGGCAGGCCCGCCTGAGCAGCCAGGCCGACCGTTGCCGCCTGCCACGCGGTGCGCGCAAGCAGATCTGCGTGTGACCCCCGGGCAGGCCGGCTTGCCGTGGCAAGTCGGCCTGCCCGCTGTTGCCCTGCAACGGATAATCGAGCGGTTTTCATAACCCCGCGCCACCACCGCTTGCGCGCCTGGCGACTTCAGGCCAGTGGCTGGATCACGTCGACCCACTGCGCGTTGACCAGGGTAGCCAGGCGCTCGGGCTCGATGCGCACCGCCGCATTGACCGCACCGCCGGCGGGGAAGACCACCTCGAAGTCCTTCAGCGACTCGTCGCAGTACACCCGCAGCGGCTGGCTCAGGCCGAAGGGGCACACGCCGCCGATGGGGTGGCCGGTGTGCTGCTCGACCTGCTCGGCCTCGAGCATGCGTGCCTTGACGCCGAACTGCTGCTTGTACTTGCGGTTGCACAGGCGCGCATCGCCGCGTACCACCAGCACGATCACCTCCTCGCCCACGCGCAGCGAGAGCGACTTGGCGATCTGCCCCGGCTCGACCGCCAGCGCCTCGGCGGCCAGGGCGACGGTGGCGGTGCTGGACGCCAGTTCCAGCACCTGCAGGTCGGGTGAATGGTGGGAGAAAAACGCTTTGACTGACTGCAGACTCATCTTCGCTTGATCCTCTGAAAAAACAGCCCTGGCGGGATACCGTTGCGTACCCTACCAGCTTGGGCAGGCAAAAAACTCAGTCGCCCAACGCGACGCCCTCGCGACGTGGGTCGGCACCGGCCGACCAGCCCTGCCCATCACGCACGATGACCTGCGTGCCGCTGGTCATCTCGATGGGCGATACCGCATGCCCGCGGGCCTTGAGCTGCTCGATCAGGGCGGGGCCGATCAGCCCGGCCTCCACTTCGGTGCCGACGTTGCGGCTGCCGAAGTTGGGCAGGTCGACGGCCTGCTGCGGGTCGAGCTTCCAGTCCAGCAAGCCGATCAGCGCCTTGTTCACGTACTCGATGATCTGCGAGCCGCCGGGCGAGCCGAGGGCGGCCACCAACTGGCCGCTGGCCTGGTCGAACACCAGGGTCGGCGCCATCGAGGAGCGCGGCCGCTTGCCCGGTGCGATGCGGTTGGCCACCGGCTTGCCGTTCTCCTCGGGGATGAACGAAAAGTCGGTCATCTGGTTGTTGAGCAGAAAGCCCTTGACCAGCACATGAGAGCCGAACGCCGCCTCGACCGAGGTGGTCATCGACAGCGCGCCGCCCTGATCGTCCACCGCGACGATCTGCGAGGTGGAAATGCGCAACGGCGAGCGGTCAGGCGCCCATGCCAGGGGCATGCCGGGCGGCACACCGGCAGTGGCGACGCCCATGCTCCGGTCACCGATCAGCGTGGCGCGTTGGGCCAGGTACGCCTTGCTGGTGAGCCCTGGCACATTGACCGGCACCTGGTCGCTGTCGGCCAGGTACAGGGCGCGGTCGGCATAGGCCAGGCGCTCGGCTTCGGCAATCAGGTGCACGGCCTGGGCGGAGGGTTGCATGCCGCCCCCGGGGCGAGCTTTTTCGGGCGCCATCGCGGCCAGGTCCAGTGCCGGTTTCTGGCGCTGCAGCGCCTCCAGGATGCCCAGCGTCTGCAGTACCGCGACGCCACCGGACGACGGTGGCGGCATGCCGCAGACCGTCCACTGCTTGTACGGCCCGCATACCGGCACGCGCACCTTGGCCCGATAGCCTGCAATGTCGCCCAGCGACAACGTGCCGGGGTTACTGTGGGCATTGACCTGCTGCACCATCGCCTCGGCGATGGGCCCGTGATAGAAGGCGTCCGGGCCCTGGTTGGCGATGGCCTCCAGGGTTTGCGCCAGCTCGGGGTTCTTCAGCAGCGTGCCCACGGGCAAGGGCTGGCCCTGGGGCGTGAGCAGGTAACGGGCCAGTGCAGGCGACTGCGGTATCGAGGTGGAGGCGGCAATCAGGGCATGCAGCCGCGCAGACACGGGGAAGCCGTCGCGGGCCAGGTCGATGGCCGGCTGGAACAGCGCGCGCCAGGGCAGCTTGCCGTGTTGCTGGTGCGCCATCTCCAGGGCCCTGAGCACACCGGGCACGCCCACCGAGCGACCGCCGATCTGGGCGTCCTTGAATCCCATCGGCGTGCCGTCCGGCTTGAGGAACAGGCGGCTGTCGGCCCCTTGGGGCGCCGTCTCCCGCCCATCGAACGCCTGCACCTGCTTGCCATCCCAGTACAGGATGAAGGCGCCGCCGCCGATGCCGCTGGACTGCGGCTCCACCAGGGTCAACACCGCCTGCATGGCAATGGCGGCATCGATCGCAGACCCGCCCTTGCGCAGCATCGCCTGGCCGGCGGCGCTTGCCAGGGGGTTGGCTGCCGCGGCCATATGGTGCTGTGCCTGTACCGGGGCCATGCCTGTGCGGTAGCCCGAGGCGATTTCCGGGGCGGCGGGCAAGGCGGTGCTGGATGGCGCAGGCGGGGTTGCGCTGGTGCAGGCGCCGAGCAGCAACGCTGCCATCGAGAAGCCGAGGGCGTGGATCAGGTGTTTGCGGGTGGTTGGGTAACCGGTCAAGACCAACTCCATTGGGCGTTTGGGGAACGCGGGCAATGGTAGCGTGATTGACGCGAGCAGGCCCGGTACTCACCGCGCCTTGTGCGGCGATTCCAATGCGCGTGCCCTGATTCTCGACGCGTAGGGTGCAGATTGATTAAGCTTCCCGCTTTAACGTTTCAGTTTGTTTCAAGGATTCAGATGACCATTCAGCAAGCGCCGCCACTCGCCTATTCCAGAGCCACCGTCGGCAAGATGGAAGCCGCCATGGCCCTGGGAAGTTTTGCCATCGGTACCGGCGAGTTCGCGATCATGGGGCTGATGCCCGACATCGCCAGCAACCTGCACCTGAGCGAGCCCCAGGTGGGCCATGCCATCAGCGCCTATGCCCTGGGCGTGATGGTGGGTGCGCCGGCCCTGGCGATTCTGGGCGCCAAGCTGCTGCGCAAGCACATGCTGCTGTTGCTGATGGCGCTGTATGCGATCGGCAACCTGGCCACGGCCTTCGCGCCCTCCTTCGCCGGGCTGGTGGCGTTTCGCTTTATCAGCGGCCTGCCCCACGGCGCCTACTTCGGCATCGCGGCGGTGGTGGCCTCGAGCATGGTGGCCACCGACCAGCGCGCGGGCGCGGTGGCACGGGTGATGATGGGGCTTACCCTGGCGATGCTGCTGGGCAACCCGGTGGCGACCTTCCTGGGGCAGTTCTTCGGTTGGCGCGCGGCGTTCGTGCTGGTGGGCGCGATTGCGCTGTGCACCATCGGGCTGGTGTGGCGCTACGTGCCGCAGCGTCACGATGAAGTGCGCAGCGACCCGCGCAAGGAGCTCCAGGCGTTTCGCCTGCCGCAGGTGTGGATGGCGCTGGCCATCGCCTCGATCGGTTTTGCCGGCATGTTCTGCGTGTTCAGTTACCTGGCGCCGACCATGCTGCAGGTGACCAAGGTGTCGCCACAGTGGATTCCATTCGGGCTGGCGGCGTTCGGGGTGGGCGGCATCATCGGCAACATCGCGGGCGGCAAGCTGTTCGACCGCCTGCAGTTTCGCGCGGTGGGGTTGGTGCTGGTGTGGTCGATTGCGGTGCTGAGCCTGTTCCCCTTCGCGGCCAGCTCGCCGTGGGGCGTGCTGCTGGGCTGCGGGCTGGTCGGCACCATGATCGCACTGGCCGCCCCCTTGCAGATTCGCCTGATGGACATTGCACATGAAGCGCCGAGCCTGGCGGCGGCATCGAACCATGCGGCGTTCAACCTGGCCAATGCGCTGGGGCCATGGTTTGGCGGCATGGCGATTACCGCGGGGTTCGGCTGGACCAGTACCGGCTACATTGGCGCGGCGACTGCGCTGGTGGGGTTGGGGATCTACCTGGTGGCGCGGCGGATGAAGGGCGGGCACTGAGGGCCTGCCAGGTTTTGCCAAAGGAAAGAAACCAACGTGAACCAGCTTTCAATCGCCAGCTTCAAATCGAAGTACAGCCAGGGCTTCTACTCGACCTTCGCCATCGATGGCGTGCCGCTGGAAGTCTGGCTGCCAGCACGAGACCCCGCTGCGCAGCTTCATCTGGTGGCAGCGCATGCCGGCCTCTACGGCGAAGACGATAATGAACTGGTGTGGGACCGCAGCTACTCCACTGCCCCTGGGTGGACCACCCTGGTGCCGCTGCTGGTGTGCTCCGATGACCTGGACCTGAGCTGCACGGTCATCGTCGTGGAGCAACACGCCCATGAGGATCACATCCACTGGCGGCGCTTCGGCCTGCTGCACGAGGTGATCACCCTGGAGCAGCCCCGCGTCAGCTGGTTCGAGGCCGCTTGCACCGCCACCTTTGAACGCGCCGAATTCCACCGCACACTGGATGAATTTCGCCGGCTGGAAGGCGTGGTGATGGCCTGGGACTAGGGTCTGTATGAAAAGTCTTGAGACGAAGGTCAGGCTGTTTTCAACGCAGCATCACCGAGTATCAAGGCTTTTCGTACAGAGCCTAGGCCGTTATCGAAGCCTGGACTGTTCGCATGCAGCCTTGAGGCGCTGCATGGCATCGGGCGCCATGGGCGCAGTCATCATGGCGTGATAGTTCATGCATTCCCGGGTTTGCTGCTCAGCCGTGGGAGCGCCGCTGGAGGTACAGCCGGCGAGGATGAACAGCGCAAGGGCCGTGATCAGTGGTTTCATTTATATATCCGCAACAAGTGACGCCATGGCCTCCAGCGCCTTGAGGCCTCAATGGTCACCATGGCCTGCGCGCATCTTGAAAAAGCGAACCTGCCGCTTATTGGCCAAGGCGGAAAATAATAATCAAAAGCCCTGCAGATGAGCATCATGAGGGTGGCTAACGTTCCCATGAAATCAATTCAATTTAACTCGTTCGATGCCCGGACATAAAATACGCCCCAATTAAGGAACACTTCAAGACGCCCGAGCAAAAAAACCTACAACGAATCAAACTTGCCGAAGAGGGCAAATGTAGATTCGGTTTTTATCTCGGACCATCAGGGCACCCGATTAAAATGAGCACAGCATTTACATTCTCGATCAAGCGTATTCGTTTCGACGAACATTATCGCCCCGCTGAAAACACCCGCACGACCACCAACTTCGCGAACCTGGCGAGGGGGCAGCGTCGCCAGGAGAATCTGCGCAATACCCTGACGATGATCGACAATCGTTTCAACGCCCTGGCGCACTGGGACAACCCGAAAGGCGACCGCTACAACGTCGAACTTGAAATCATTTCCGTGGAAATGAACATGGATGCCGAGCACAGGGACACCGCCCTGCCGCTGATTGAAATATTGCAGACCACCATTGTGGATCGCAAAACAAGCGAACGCATCGAGGGCATCGTAGGCAACAACTTCTCCTCTTACGTGCGCGATTATGACTTCAGCGTACTGTTGCTGGGGCACAACAAGAACCAGCAGGGGTTCAGCACGCCGGAGGATTTCGGCGAGCTGCACGGCAAGCTGTTCAAGCATTTCGTGAACTCGAGCACTTATAAAGAACACTTCAAAAAACCACCGGTCATCTGCCTGAGTGTTTCCAGCAGCAAGACCTATCAGCGCACCGAAAACCAGCACCCGGTATTGGGCACCGAATACCAGCAGGACGAATATTCCCTGACCGATGAGTACTTCCGGAAGATGGGCCTGAAGGTTCGCTACTTCATGCCTGCCAACAGCGTGGCACCGCTGGCGTTCTACTTTGCTGGGGACCTGCTTGGGGATTACACCAACCTTGAACTGATCAGCACCATCAGCACGATGGATACCTTCCAGAAGATCTATCGCCCTGAAATCTACAACGCGAATTCAGCAGCAGGTCGATCCTATCAGCCGAGCTTGAATCACCAGGATTACTCGTTGACCCGCATTGTCTACGATCGAGAAGAGCGCAGTCAGTTGGCCATCGAACAGGGCAGGTTTGTCGAAGAGCACTTCATCAAGCCCTACCAGACCGTGCTTGAGCAGTGGTCCGCCCAATACGCGCTTTGATCATTCAGAACATACAAGGTCATCTATCGTGAAAAAACTGCTACCCACCTCCACTGCTGGCAGCCTGCCCAAACCGTCCTGGCTTGCACAACCCGAGACGCTCTGGTCGCCCTGGAAGCTGCACGGCGAGGAGCTGCTCGAAGGCAAGCAGGACGCCTTGCGCCTGGCCCTGCAGGAACAGCAACACGCAGGCATTGATATCGTCAGCGACGGCGAACAGACCCGCCAGCATTTCGTTACCACCTTTATCGAGCACCTGAGCGGAGTGGATTTCGAGAAGCGCGAAACCGTCAGAATTCGTGACCGCTATGACGCAAGCGTGCCGACCGTTGTGGGTGCTGTTGCCAGGCAAAAACCGGTGTTTGTCGAAGATGCCAGGTTTCTGCGCCAGCAGACCAGCCAGCCCATCAAATGGGCCCTGCCCGGCCCCATGACCATGATCGACACGCTGTATGACAGCCACTACAAAAGCCGGGAAAAGCTGGCTTGGGAATTTGCCAAGATCCTCAATCAGGAAGCCCGAGAGCTGGAGGCGGCGGGCGTGGACATCATCCAGTTCGACGAGCCTGCCTTCAACGTGTTCTTCGACGAGGTGAATGACTGGGGCGTGGCCACCCTGGAACGGGCGATCGAAGGGCTCAAATGTGAAACGGCCGTGCATATTTGCTACGGCTACGGCATCAAGGCCAATACCGACTGGAAAAAGACGCTGGGCTCGGAGTGGCGCCAATATGAGGAAGCCTTCCCCAAGCTGCAGAAATCCGGTATCGATATCATCTCGCTGGAGTGCCACAACTCCCATGTCCCGATGGACCTGATCGAGCTGATTCGCGGCAAGAAAGTGATGGTGGGGGCCATCGATGTGGCGAACCACGCCATCGAAACCCCCGAGGAAGTGGCCAACACCCTGCGCAAAGCGCTGCAGTTCGTGGACGCCGACAAGCTCTACCCGTGCACCAACTGCGGCATGGCCCCTCTGCCCCGCGAGGTGGCACGCGGCAAGCTGAACGCCTTGAGCGCCGGCGCGGACATCGTGCGCAGAGAGCTCTTGAACCGATAAGGGTGCAGGGGGGGTTGCAGCGCTGATCGAGCGGCTTGCCCCCTCCCCGCCGCCTTTGGACCCGCCCCTTCAGCCAGGACCTACCATGTCACGTTCCAGTACTGCCATCGAGCCATTGCGCTTTCGCGAAGCGCTCGGGCACTACGCATCGGGTATCACGGTGATCACGTCGCAGATCGAGGAGGAGCCGGTCGGCTTTACCTGCCAGTCGTTCTATAGCGTGTCGATGAGCCCGCCGCTGGTGTCGTTCAGCGTGATGGCCGGTTCGGCCAGCTACCCCAGGATCCGCCAGGCAGGCCGCTTCGCAGTCAACATCCTGTCCGGTGAACAGGTCGGGATCTCCAACCAGTTCGCCCGACGAGGTACCGACAAGTGGCAGGGCGTGCAATGGCAGGCATCGCCACTGGGCAACCCGATCATTGCCGGCAGCCTGCACTGGCTCGATTGCGAGATCCACGCCGAACACGTCGCCGGTGATCACCTGATCGTGATTGGCGAAGTGAAGGCGCTGAACCTGCAGCAAACTGCCGCCACACAGCCCTTGCTGTACTTCAAGGGGCAATACTGCAACCTCGCCGCCCACGGCGCAGGCTGAGGAACCAGGGGCTTGGCCTTCTCAACAAGCCCCTTGCATCGCGGTATCGACCGCTTCCACAAGCATCTGCGCATGCTCTTGGGTAAACGCCAGCAGCGGACGGATTTTGAGCACGTTCTGGTGCGGACCGGCGGCGCTGATCAGCACGCCCTGCTCGCGCATCGCGTTGACCACCTGGCGGGCCTGCCTGGCTGCGGGTGCCCTGGTTGCGCGGTCGGTGACCAGCTCAACCCCAAGGAACATGCCGGCCCCCCTGACGTCGCCGATCATTTGATGGCGCTGGGCAAGCCGTGTCAGGCCGTCCAGCAGGTAGCTGCCAATGTGATGGGCCCTCTGCTGCAGGTGTTCTTCGCGGATGACGTCCAGCACCGCCTGACCTGCCGCACACGAGACCGGGTTGCCGCCAAAGGTATTGAAGTAGCGCATGCTCCTGCCGAAGTGATCGACCACCTGGGAGCGCCCGACGATGCCGGCAATGGGCTGGCCATTGCCCATGGGCTTGCCGAGGGTGACGAGGTCCGGGCGCACGTCGTGCCTGGTAAACCCCCACATGTTAAGGCCGGTACGCGCAAAACCCGGCTGTACCTCATCGGCGATGTACAGCAGGCCTTCGGCCTGGGCCAGCGCCACACCCTCGGCGATACAGCCCGCCGGCCCGGGCAGCACGCCGTCGCTGGAGAAGATGCCATCCAGCAGGATTGCCGCCGGGCGGATGCCGTGCGCCTTGAGGTCATCGATTGCGGCGCGCACGTCTGCGGCGAACATCGACGCCACGTTTTCGGCCCCCAGACGGTAAGCGTCAGGTGCGCGAACGGTGCGCACATGCACCGGGAGCACCATGGCGCTGCCAAGCGATGGTGAAAGCTCAGCGATGTCTGCGGTGACGCCGTGGTAGGCGAACCGGGTGATGATGACGCCGGTGCCACCGGTGCAGTGCCTGGCGATGCGCAGCGCCAGATCATTCGCCTCGCTCCCGGAGCAGGTGAACATGACGCGATCCAGGTCATCGGTGAAGGTACCGAGCAACTGCTCGGCATAGTCGAGAATGCCCTCCTGCAGGTAACGGGTGTGCGTGTTCAGCACCTGCGACTGCCGATGCATCGCCTCGACCACCCGGGGATGGCAGTGACCGATGGAGGCAACGTTGTTGTAGGCGTCCAGGTAACGACGGCCCTGCTCGTCGAAGAGCCATACGCCCTCCCCTCGAACGGTGTGCAGCGGTCGCTCGTAGAACAGACGGTATGCCGGGCCCAGTAGCCGCTCGCGGCGCTCGATCAGGCGTCGCTGCGATGCCGAAAGCCGGGTGGCGTCGGCTGACGTGAAGCCGTTGATCATGCTCATGCTCGATTTGCTCGCAGGCAGGCCGAAGCAATTCGGTCTTCTGTTTCAGCGCGAGGCAGCGCCGACAGTGCCTTCAGGTTTGCCCAGGCACGCTGGGTGTTTCGAAGGATGTACTGGCGATTGTCCGGATGCAGTTCGGCGCGCCAGGAGTTGATGCACAGGGCCAACGCCAGGCGCGTGGCCAGCAGCTCGGGCAGCAGCGCCAGCTCCTGCTGGTTCAGGGGGTTGCACTGGTGGTAGCCGACAATCACATCCAGGGCCGGCTCCAGTACATCGCCTACCTGCCCAAGGTGGTAGGAAGCGGCAACCGCGACCTCGTTGACCAGGGGCGCATGCACCATGTCACCGAAATCGAGGATGCTGCGCAGCACATCGGGGTTGTGGGCATCCACGATGATGTTGTGCGGGTTGGTGTCATTGTGAATGACCTGCTTGCGCAGCCCGGGGATGCTTGGCACCACCACCGACGCATACTGCTCGAGGCTGCGCTGCACCAGGCTTCGTCCGGGGCCGGGTTCGATGTGCACCAGCAGCGGTCGAAGGTGCGCGGCGTGCTGCATGTCCCACAGCAGCGCATGCCCGGCGGCGGGGTGGGCAAACCCTTGCAGCGCCACGTCAAGCCGGGCGATGGACTGCCCGATGACCCGGCGAAACGTCGGTGTGGGGTGACTCACGCAGTGAAGGGGCATGCCATCTTCGAAGGACAGCAGCCGCGCCAGCATGCGCTGCCCGTCGATCTCGACGAAGGTGGCGTACTGGCCCTCAAGCGAGGGGTGCACGCGCTGAACCGCAAGCCCGGGATCGCGAAGTTCGATTCTTCGCATCGCCTGGTTGTGGAAGTCGACCACATCGGGGTTTTCAAGCGGGTGGGAGAGCTTGAACAACCGGGATGAGCCGTCTTGAAGCATCACGCGGAAATTGAGGTCGCGCTCGCCGCCCAGCTTTTCGAGCGTGCCGCTCAAACCAAACTGCTGGCGCAGCACTGCACACGCCTGCTTATCGGTGACCCGTGCCGGAGCAGCTTCGAGCAAGCTGTCATCGACAGCCAGATTTTCAAGGGGCATGACTCGCATCCTTATACGGCCTTTGAATGGCGCCCCCGGTTTCAGGGGCGCCATGCATCACTTGTTGACCCAGGCGTTGAAGCGTTCCTCCAGGTCCTCACCGTGGTCGATCCAGAACTCGGCGTCGGTGGCACGGGCGTTTTTCAGGTTTTGCGGGGCGGTGGGCAGTTTTTCGCCCACGCGCTTGTCCAGCAGGTCCATCGCGCCGGTGTTGCTGGGCCCGTAGGGGATGGCCTCGACGAAGTTCTTCTGTTGCATGGGCTCGCTGGCGAACGCGATGAAGCGCTCGGCCAATTCCTTTTTCGGCGCCCCTTTCACGATGGCCCAGTGATCGAGGTCGTAGAGGCTGCCATTCCATTGCATCGCGAACGATTGGCCTTCCTCCTGGGCAGAGGTGACACGGCCGTTGTAGGCGGAGGTCATGACCACGTCACCGGCGATCAGCCATTGCAGCGGCTGCGCGCCGGAGTCCCACCACTGGATGCTGGACTTGATTTCATCGAGCTTCTTGAACGCACGTTTGACACCCTCTTCAGTACCCAGCAGCGTGTAGAGGTCCTTGTTGTCTACCCCATCGGCGAGCAGCGCGAACTCCAGCGTGAACTTCGCGCCGCGGCGCAGGCCGCGCTTGCCGGGGTACTTCTTCAGGTCCCAGAAGTCGGCCCAGCCTTGCGGGCTGGAGGCGAGCTTCTTGGGGTCGTAGGTCAGCACGGTGGACCAGATGAAGATGCCGACACCACAGTCGCTGACGGCCGCAGGAATGAAGTCTTCCTTGTTGCCTATCCGGCTCCAGTCCAGCGGTTCGAACACCCCTTCGCTGCAACCACGGATGAGCTCGGGCGATTCGACCTCCACCACATCCCAGCTGGTTTTGCCGGTGTCGGCCATCACCTTGATCTTGGCCATTTCGCCGTTGTAGTCGTCGGCGGTGATGGCCACGCCGGTCTGGGCGGTGAAGGGTTTGTAGAACGCCTTCTCCTGCGCCTGGCGGTTGTTGCCGCCGAAGGACACCACGGTCAGCTTTTCAGCGGCATACAGCGGGCTTGCGATGGTTGCGAGCAAAAGTACAGCTGCGATTTTCTTATTCATGCGTCTCTCCAGGTCAGCTACGGGTCGTGGGCAGCTTTAAAGGGATGGCAGTTTTCTTGTAGTGGCAGCAATCGATCGAACGTGACGCTTCCCCGGTGGGGACGGGACGCATTAAAACACATAATAAATATGATGCATCATATTTTACGCTACACTTGCCCTCACCAATGAACAGGGAACCCGCCATGACCGATCAACGTACGCTGCTTCTCACCGGTGCCAGCCGGGGCATCGGCCACGCCACCGTGAAACATTTCAGTGCTGCGGGTTGGCGCGTGTTTACCGCCTCGAGGCAGGACCTGGGCGAAGGCTGCCCCTGGGCCGAAGGCATCGCCAACCACATTCACCTCGACCTGGGGAGCGTGGAGGACATACAGCGCAGGCTTCCGGAAATCCGGGAAAAACTCGGGGGGCGGCTGGATGCGTTGGTCAACAACGCCGGCGTTTCACCCAAAGGCCCGGATGGGGAGCGACTGGGGGTGCTGGAGTCCGACTACTCGACCTGGCTGAACGTGTTCAACGTGAACATCTTCTCGACGGCCCTGCTGGCGCGGGGGTTGTTCGAGGAGCTCAAGGCGGCGAAAGGTTCGGTGATCAACGTCACCTCCATTGCCGGTTCGCGGGTGCACCCGTTCGCAGGGGTGGCCTATGCCTGCTCCAAAGCGGCGCTGTCGGCGCTGACGCGCGAGATGGCGCATGACTTCGGGCCCTATGGGGTTCGGGTGAACGCGATCGCCCCGGGGGAGATCGACACCTCCATCCTGTCCGCTGGCACCGAGCTGATCGTGGAGCGATCGATCCCGATGAAACGCATGGGCAAGCCCGAGGAAGTCGCGGCGTTGGTGCATTTTCTCTGCACGCAGGGCGCTTCGTACGTCAATGGCGCAGAAATCCATGTAAACGGTGGGCAACATGTTTGAGTTACTCGATAATCGCTGCCGGTAGCCTCCCCTCTCCCGCCGGGCCTGCGCCGCACACGAGTACGCGATGAATTATCCGATTGAGCACCTGAAACACTCCTACCTTGGCAGCGGTATCTATGGCCTGCTGCGCGAAGCCCTGATTACAGGGCGCTTCCAGCCTAACGACCGGCTGCGCATACGCGACCTTGCCGAACAGCTGGGTACGAGTGTCACACCAGTGCGGGACGCGATTCTTCAACTGGCAAAGGAGCAGGCGCTGGTTCTGAAGACACCGCGGGACATTCGTGTGCCGGTACTGACTTCCAAGCAGTACCTGGAGATCAGGAGCATCCGGCTCTCGCTCGAGGGGTTGGCGGCCGAAACAGCTGCATCGCTGGCGACCGAGGAGCAAGTGGCGCGGCTGCAAACCTGCATTCAGAACAACCTGGTGGCGATCAAGGACAATGACTTGAGGTCCGCGCTGACCTTCAACCACGAGTTTCACTTCAGGTTGGCGGAAATCGCCGATATGCCGGTGCTGGTCAGCCTGCTGGATGGGTTGTGGATGCGTACCGGGCCGCTGATTGCCCGGGCCTACGGCGGGTTCAACGAGCGCATGGCGATTGATCATCACTGGGATGTGCTGGAGGCGTTGAAGCAGCGCGATGGTGCGGCGGCTCGCCTGGCGATCTGCAGTGACATTCTGGATGGGAGCCAGAAGATGCTGGAGTATGTTCAGATGGAGCATGACTGAAGGGGCGTGGTGCTGGCGATAACTCGGCATGCGACAGGCCGCATGCTGCAAGTGGCGCCGCTGGCGTTCTGAAACCGATTCTCACCCCTGTTCCGGCGTCCTGCCGACCGAAAAAATCTCCCTCCCCGTGCAATTCGTCGCCTCGGCTCGCCGTGCTCGCCCGACTGGATTACTGTATATGCAAACAGTATCCATATGGTGGCGGAAATGACCCAAGACATTGAAGACTTTGACGGCTTCGGAGCGCCCACTGAGCTGGAGATGTGGAAGCACCAGGTGGTGCTCATTACGAATGAGGCCGAATATCTGACCCGAGAGCTGGGCAAGGCGCGCAGGAACATTGCCAAGCTTGTGGCGATGAACCAGGGGCTGACGAAGGACCTGCACGACCTGCAACTGAAATCGACAGGGCGGGTGTTCCCCACGAGCTGCGCACTTAGTGGCAGCCCGGCACAGGAAATCGCGGAACTTCATAAAAACTCATAAGGCGTGTCGTCACCGTAAAACTTAGTGGGAAAGGCAGGAAACTTACACGGTGCACGACCCCATTTAAGTGAGAGCGAAACTTTTTTGAACAAGAAATAAATTGTAACAATGACCTGTTGAAATATTTTAAATACCAGGAACCCAACCTTTATTGACCAAAAAATGTGAAGCCGTGCGTTTTTATAGCTGGATGGAAACCCAGTTCAATAAAACCTCACCCGATGGTAACGTATGCTTTCGCATTGCTCAGAATAATAAAAAACATGAGCAAACTTGTTGGTTGAATAAAGGATTAACGAATGACTATCGAGCGAGAGATTTTCTCGGCACTTATCGCGCAGAACGCATTCCAAGGTGAAAAGCCGAGCGTACAAAGCTACGCCCAGCTAGCCGTAGACAAGGGGTTCAGAGCGCTTACGTCAAGGCAGCAGGCGGTGGTGAGCCCCTTCCTGAAGAAACAATGCGAGGGGATGAGAAAACCAAACGAAAAACACAACAACTGCCAAAACACGATAGCCGGTCGTGATTTGGTTGCAGCGCTTGAAAAAGCCGAAAGTTACAAGGGATGGCGCTGCGAAAGCTGCCGGAGTGCATCTTAAAAACCAGAAAGCACCGCAAAAAGAGTAGCCCTCCAGAAAAGCTGTAAAGTAAAAAACACTATTGCACTCGCTACTCCTGACTGTTACTGCAGCAGGCCGCCATGGCCTGCTCGCAAGTTTTTCTTTTTAGGCCCTGATCAGCCCACCCTCCAATCGTCATTCACTCGTCACGCACCTGAGCGCCTTGAAAAAATAGTGCACGAAACAGCCCGATTCTTTTGCGCGGCTAACTTTTCCAGAGAGAAAAATAGTGCCTATCTACCAGGCAGCACTACTGGTTGTGCGCCGGGTCATCGCTTACAGTGAGGCCAGCATCCTCGACAGCGATGTTCGGTGCGGGCGGGCTGGCACTCGTAGCCAGACCAATTAGCGGGCCTACCAAGAGCTGGCGAGTGCTTCAATGACGACGCTGCCCGTCAGAGCATCAACGCTTCCGGTGCAGTTCGGGTGACCAGGCGCTGCTCAGGACGATAACCCCGAAGATCACCAGGTACAGCGGGTATCGACCGTGAACACCCGGTTGAGTCGATTAGGGGCAATGATCGATGGCCGCCCTTTGATTGCGCGCGGAGCTTTGTAGCCTCTTAGCGCCCTGATTTTGTAGGTGCGCATCAATCCGGCGACACGGTGCTTACCGCAGCTTTCTCCAGCCTCACGCAAGTCAGCAAACACCCGCCGTGCGCCATACACACCTCGGCTGGCTGCATAGGAGTCGCGGATCAGTCCTAACAGTCGACCATTCTCTTTTCACGATCAGATACAGGCTTAAGTAGCCATTGATAGAGCCCGGCACGAGCAACCTGCAAAACCCGGCACAGCGTAGCGACGCGTATTGATGCCGATGCTCGTTCATAAAGCGGTATTTCACTCGGATTCCCTGGCGAAGTACCGCGCTGCTTTTTTTAATATGTCACGCTCTTCTTCCAAGCGCCGCATTTGGGCTCGCAGCAGTAAAATCTCGCTTTTGGCTTCGAGCAGTTCGCTGGCCTGTTTCTCGGTTTCGTCAGGCGTCACGGGTTTAACCCACTTGTAGAGGCTGTGGGTCTACACACCGAGGCGCTCGGCTGTTTCCGCAACGGAGTATCCGCGTTCAATGACTTGCCTGACTGCTTCGGCCTTGAATTCCGGCGTGAATCGTTGGGTACTCATAGACGTCCTCCTATGCTCAAAGCATAGGCTGGAGATGTCTACGGTGCCGGGGGCAGTCCATCCTGATTGCGTATCTCAGCACAATATTCGAGCGCGCAAGCCCCTGCCGTCAATCTACTAGCAGGTCGCACTCATGGGATTTAGTACTCAGCGCCCTTCACCTCCTGGTCGACCTTCGACGAATCCAAATGAGGTTTCGAGCCCTCAATTTTTTCTCGGCAGCTTGGATCGCTACCTCCCCAGTGGTAACTGATATTCATCAGGAAGAGCACCGTAATGCTGCACTATCGCATCCACATCCATGAAGTGCCCGCCGACAAAATCCGCAAACAAACCCGCCGCGTAATTGGACAGCTTCTGATCAACTCCCAAGATATCGAGGCTGGCCCTGAGTGCTACTGCCAACCAGAACTCGGCGGATTGATCACCACGCTCGTACACAAACAGGCGAAGACCATGGTTGAAAACATGCTCTTCATATTGCCCCAAAGGTGTGTAAGCAGGGGCCCGCGTTGCAGGCATGGCGAGCCGGTAAAAAGTACACACGATGTGCGAAATCAGCAGTTCGAGCAGCAACCATAATCGGGCGTCGTCCGAGAAAATCTGACGCCCGTGATTCTCAAAGATTTTGCTCAGGATCATACTGGACAATGGATTAGGGTTTCCCGCCAAACCCTTAAGCTCTGTCAGCATCAGCGGTCGCGGCAAAGTGTTCAGAGCGAAGAGCAGCAGGCCATGGCGACGCTCTTCGAAATCGAAGTCAGGCGTGTCGGTGACACTGAGCAAAATGGTGTTCACATTCGCTACCTTCCAGCCTTTCGAGTAATGCAGGCCGGCAAATGCGAAGTCCATGCAGAACCATGGAATCTCGTTAGCTGCCGATAACTGGATCGCCAGGTACACGGTGGCATCAATCCCGTCTTTGATGGAGTAAAGCTCCAACGCGGTATCATGCACAACCGGGTGTTTTACTACTGCTTCTTCCAGGATGCGCCTCATCCCGCGCAGGGTGTGACCATCGCGAGCCTGGACATCCGATGCTGTCGTTCTGAACAACCTGCCAGCGCCGTTGACGCCCATCATCAAGAAGCTTTCATGCGAGACATGTTCAACCCACCGCTGCAAGATCACCTTGGTTTCACCCGGCAGGACGAATGTGTAGCCCTTGTTCAGGAGCTTATCGACAATATTGGTCATCGTCAGGTAAGCGATTGAGTAGGCATCCAGCACAATCTCGCCGGGCTCAGCACTGCCCTCGTTTACCAACAACGATTTCGGTATGGTGCTGTCAGACCATGCGTTCAGCGCAGCCTTAATTGGATTGTCGCCCTGCTCTGCATGCGAGCGAATGAAGAGCGGAATGTCGTCATTCAGACTCTCCTTACGAGGAGAACGGTTAACCCTCAGCTTTTGCTCCAGATACGTAACAAAGTCCGCCGGATCCTTAGGTAGCTGGAGAATGGCGAAAACGTCGCTCCCGTCGTTTTGCAAATGCCTTAGCTGTGAAGCAAGGCGAATGCACGCCACGTAAGGGGGCACGCGGGATAAAAGCTTGTACTCCACGACACCCAGCAGCGCCGCCTGGTTGACCTCCAGCGAAACCAGGAGGTTACCAAGCTGAGAATCCCTGATTAGCACATGCTGTCCCTTCGCCTCACCCTCCTCGACGATCAACCGAATTTGTGGTTTTCCATCTTGTTCGAACTCAATACCCTCAAGGCAACCCGAAACGACACTCGACACGTTGAAGCCTGCCTGCCGGCGCCACGCACTTCCAAAATGGAAATTTACCAACATGACAGCCCTGCCGGACGGATCTTCCAAGAACCATCGCACCAAGCGAGGCTCCGCGCGCTTGAAGTTTCCAGCGGAGGTAAGAAAACGCATCGCCACCATGGATTCGTGTGAGTAATCCTCCAGGATTTCATCGGGAATGCCATCATGGAATTGCCGCTGCTCATCGAGGTTGTGATAGCGCTCACGCAGCTCACATCCGCGCAACCAGCAGCTGAGGTTGTGTGGAGCTATCTGGATCATCTGGTCACTTAGCTCCAGAGCGCGCTCTACATCTCCCAGCGCCTCTTCCTTTAGCGAAAGGAAATGCATCAATGAAAGCGATCGCTCACCCCCGGGAATCCGAGCAATGAGGGTATCAAACGACTGATACTGCTGGGTTTCGAGCAGGCATCTCAGGTGGAGCAGCACGAACGGCGACGGCCAAAGCTCACCATCTGGCAACACTGCAGACGTCAGCGTGAGCGCCTTTTGAGGGATCTCCGCCTCATACAGGTTTTCAGCCACTTCTAAAACGATCCAAGCAGACAGCTCGCTCTGGATACGCTGACCAAACAGACCAATAAACTCATCGACCTTTCCCTCCAACTCATAACGCTCAACCAAGTCGTTGGTATGAACGACAAGCTGAGAATGAGCCAGAAGCATCACCATCGCAGTATCAATATCGCCCGCGTCGGCAATGATCGCCTCAGTAGTAAGCCAGCGCCTGAGTTCATCCGGCTTCGCGAATCGGGTGAAAAAAACGGCATCCAAGAGCTGGACAGCGTCGCTGGCCAGAAATGCTTGGCACCAAGCGATTCGTGCATCCTGTGCACCTTGGGCAGCAGTCACCGACTGCATGGACTCAGAAAGGCCTGAGTGGTCTCCCTGGGTTGATCGAATGCGCGCAGCCACTTCTGGGTATGACGCCTCCATGTGGTCTACGTACTTCGCACAGACATTCAAAAGCCTGATAGGCAGTGAGGTCTGAAAGTAATCGAGGATCGGGCCAGCCATATCGTAGAGCCTGGCATCACTGCCATTCGACTGCTCGATCAGCTCCGCGACCTCCGCCACCAACTCGTCGATCGAGTGCTTGAGCTGTGGATCAGTCAACCAGTAGGAGCGCTCCTTGACTGCGGGATTCAGGCGCAGCGCCTTCGTGATCAGCAGCAGAACCCTTGAGTTGTCCGATGGGTAAAGGTCATGAAGACGGACAGCTGCAGGTGATGCGATATCCAGGGCTTCCAGACGGCAGGCACCATCGACGATACCAGTGAGCTCGCCTTCGCTCAGAATCAGTTTTTTGCTCGCTGCAAGTAAGACATCCACTGTTGCGTAGTAGCGGTAGAAGGCTTCGCGGGCGTACGGGCCAGGATTGGTGGTCTCGTCATAGAGCTCCTTGGCTGACTCTTCGGAGTCTGTCTTTCGCGAAAATTTCAGGAGCGCTGCGATGCAGTGGTCTTTGACGATTGCGTCCTGAGTCGTAGCGGTGACCCGTGTAACGGCGTTCAGGGCTTCCTGCGTGCCTTCGGGCTCGACCAAGTCTCCATAGAGCGCGATGACATCCAGCAGCGCAGAGACTTCCGAATTGCCGTGTTCGGTCGCCTTCATTGTTTCGAGCCGCACCTTAGCGGAAACAATGTTCTTCTTTCGGACATCGGCCAGAAGGAGATCGATGGCCTTGCGCAGATGGGAAGGTGCCAGCGCCTGGATGACGATGTCGAGCTTGTGCTGGACGTTGTCGCCCGTTCCGGTGTGGTGCTGATTAATTGTGCTCACGGTGCCACCCTGAACCATAACGTCGCACCCTACCCTTTGTACGAGATCTTGTTACCCGCGACGTTGTCGCCGCTCCCGTTGTGGGTTTGGTTGACAGTAGTGATCGTGGACGGCGCAACTGTCGCCACGTGGGCGTTGATCTGGCGGATCAAGGCGTCGAGTTCGGGGGACTTATCGATGCGGCGCTCGATGGCGATTGGGCTGTGTTCATCCGTGATTTCGAGCTTGGCCAGTTGCTCAGCCAGTTGCTCGGCTACGGCATCCTCGGTGATCCAACGGCTAAGACCCTCCTTGACCTTGTCTTTGGTGATCAGAAAGCCATGTTTGACGATGTCGTAGGCAGCGTTAGAGATGATTGCGGTGGTGATGAAGTCCATAGCTGCATTTCCTTGCATTGCGGTCGAGGTCAATTTACGGCAGGGCAAAAATGCCGTCGGTGGGAGAGGAAACCTGGTTGGCGATGAGGCGGCCTGGCGTCTCAATTTTGCACCTGATCAAGCCTGATCAGGCTATGAGCCGTGCTTTGCATAAGAGCTTACAGACCTGGCATGAAGCCAAATTGTAACCGATAGCCTAACGATAGCTAAGTGCCACCAACTGACCGATACTATAACCAATCGCGCGCCTCCTCCGGCTTCTGGTGGCTGGGTAGTTCGGATGCTGGCGATTGGCCTCAAGGAGCGTAGGCGGTTTGGTAGGACTTTCTGGGCGAACGGATGAGTGGGTTGACAGGGAGGTTGGTTTGCCGCGGAGCTTTGAGCCTGGGGAGCCAGAGTAAAATGCAAGTCATGAGCGGAGTGCGGGCCCTTGGGTTTGCACGTTCTGATTCGTGCCAAGATTGCCAACCTCATCACCTTTGAATTTCCGCTCATTGCTCCATCGACTGCGCTGCCTTATCGGTCACTTTTTGATGCAACGCTACAACTGGCAGCGACCGCATCAGCTGAACAGCGGGCTGGCGCCCGCTGTTGCTGAGGAAAAACTTAACGCAGTGTCCGGGATTAGTTGACCACTACAAGCGTGACATCGTCCCGAAGAAGGCGGCCCGCACCCAGAAAGACAACCTGGCCGAGATACGTCAGTTGCGCAATTACTTCGAGAAGGCGCCAATCGACGGAATCACGCCTGCGCATGTGGCGAAGTATCGCGATGCTAGGACAGCGCCGGTCAGGGCGAACCGCGAGATCGCCACCCTGTCGCACATTTTCAACATCGCCCGGGAATGGGGCCTCACCGCCAACGAGAACCCGTGCCAGGGCGTGCGCAAGAACAAGGAGATACCGCGAGACTTCTATGCCAATGACGCGATCTGGAGCGCGGTCTATGCGAAAGCGGTGGGTGAACTGAAGGACGCCATGGTCTTGGCGTATCTGACGGGCCAGCGTCCGGCGGACGTGCTGGTGATGAGGCGGGACGACATCGAGGGCAATGCCCTGGGTGTGAAGCAGAAGAAGACCCACAAGAAGCTGCGGATCATGCTGGAAGTGGATGGCGTGGAGAGCAGCTTGGGCGCCCTGATCAGGAAGATTCTGGCGCGCAACGCTTCGCATGGGTCGCATACCTGCTGCTGACCGACTACGGTAAACGGGTGACGGCACCGATGCTGCGTCATCGCTGGGATGACGCCAGAGAGGAGGCGGTGAAAGAAGCAGTCTCCGCCGGTGACCAGGTCCTGGCTGGCAAGATCAGCCAGTTCCAGTTCCGCGACATTCGCCCGAAGTCGGCTTCCGAGATCACAGATGTCGACCACGCCAGCCTGCTGCTGGGCCACACCAAGGGCGACATTACCGAGCGGGTTTATCGTCGAATTGGAGCCTTGGCGAAACCCACCAAGTAGCAAAGTATTGTCAGCGCTGACAAATCAAACCATTCCCAAGAGTGTTCCCAAGGGTCGTTTTTCCATGCCCAAAAACGCAAAAAGCCCTGACTAATCAGGGCTTTGAAGATGGCGGAAGCGTAGAGATTCGAACTCTAGGATAGTTGCCCATCGACGGTTTTCAAGACCGATAGACAAATGCCCGCCCGCCGTGGCTTGCAACAGATTTTCGGTTCCAAAACTAAAGCCCAACAGCACCTCTGCAGGCCGCATGCTGCAAGGGGTGCCGATGGAGTTTTGGAACCGATTTTCACCCCTCCTCCGGCGTCCTGCCGACAGAAAAAATCCCCCTCCCCGTGCAATTCGTCGCCTTGATTCGCCGCGCCAGCTCGACTGCATTACTGTATATACAGACAGTATTCGCAAGGTGATGAAAATGACCCAGGAAATTGAAGACTTTGACGGCTTCGGAGCGCCCACTGAGCTGGAGATGTGGAAGCATCAGGTGGTGCTCATGACGAATGAGGCCGAATACCTGACCCGAGAGCTGAGAAAGGCGCGCAGAGACATTGCCAAGCTTGTGGCAATGAACGAGGGCCTGACGAAAGACCTGCACGACTTACAGCTGAAATCTACCGGGCGAGTGCTCCCAGCGAGCTGCGCACTCAGTGGCGAGTTGCCGCCGGGCCTCCAAGCACAGCCTGCTGATACTCACTGACAGCCTGCATCAGCGCTTCGGCCTCAAGCCGCAAGCGGTCGACCTCTTCTGCGGCAGTCAGTGAATCTCGCGCCTCGTGATAGCGTCGCACCGCATCCATCGCCTGCTGCATCAGCGGCTCACCCGCCGCCATCTTCTCCTGCAAGTCGTCCATGCTGCCCTCCGATTTCGGTCAGGGCAGTATAGGCCTGTTCGCAGGTTGCTCCCCTTCCCCGGCTTTGATCAGCATCTGTCGCCAGGTCTCCCGCTCTTTCATCAGCGCGCTTGAGCACGTCGGCAAGCACCAGGGCGACGCGGGAAGCTGCCGCGCTTGCTGCGGCAGTGCAGGAATGGCCGCTGGCCGCACTTGCGGCACGGCCGGCTGCTCGATCGACTTCGTCCCGCAGGCTGAGATCAGCGCGAGCAGCGGCAGCATCAGCCACGGCACGGTCAATGGTTTTCTGTCCATCCTGAGTCGCCTTGTTGATTGATTGTTGGCGGGCTTGTTCCTTGCTGCGCTCTTCAGCTTCAGCCAGGGCCCAGGCCTGCTTGTCGCTGGCATCGCGCGCAGCCCACCTGCTCTGCCACTCGGCGTCCATCGTCGTGCGCCCATGTTCATAAGTGCCCCAGTACGACGCCAGCAACAGCAGCAAGGCTGTCGCGCGCCAGGCCCAGCCGTTCACGCTAGCGCCCTGCGCACACCCTCGTCGATCACCGACGCCGAGTACGGGTTGCCGCCGTTCTCGTGCACGATGATGCCCAGCACGGTCTCGCGCAGGGTTCTGGGGTCGGCCATGTTGATCGAGTCGCGCACGCCGACGCCCAGGCGCTTGGCGATCGCTTCTGCGTATGCCTGAGTGTTGTTCTCGGTGCTGGGCGCCCAGCGGCTGATGAACTCCAGTGGCGTATCGATGCCGGGCTTTCCGACGCCGGGGATGCCGTCCTTGCCTCGGTAGTTGAGCAGCAGCTTGCCCAGCGCGCGGATGCCGTTCTCTACTGTGTCGAACCGGGCGAAACGTGGCTTCGGTACACCCAACTCCAGGCCGAGCTGGCCTTGCCATGCGTTTCGTGGGTTGTAGTCGATGTTTCCGGGGTTATTGTTGCGTACGCCGCGTGCGGTCATGGGTTTTCTCCAGGCAATAAAAAACCCGCTCAAGGCGGGTATCGGTGTTCAGCTGTCGTCAGGCCGGCAGCGCTGGCCAGTCGATATCTGTCGGGTAGCCTGGCTGCTCAGGCAGGCGGTTCAGCGCGACCCGGTATTTCTTCCATGCTTTCAGCGCAGCGGCTTCAGCCTCGGTTGCGTCGTCGAGGTCGACCGCATCCTGAAGCGGTGCGATCGCCGAGTCAGCAGCGGCTCGTTGAGCGGCGATTGCTGCCTGCACGCCAGCCAGGTGCTGCGCTGCAGCGGCTTCCTGCTTCATCTCTGCCGTGACCATCTGACTCCAGTCGATTGCGCCGACAGTTGCAGGCCAGTTCGGCGGGGCATCTGGCTGCGGGTCGCGGTCCGTGGGCAGTGGTACCCGGCCGTCAGCCGGGCTGACGATGTCGAGAGGGAAGCGCGATTGCTCACTCGCATCCGCGCCGTGCGGCAGCATGAGGGTCAGCACCAGGCCGCCGCTGATCCGCTCCACTGGCGCGCAAAACCACCTGCTGTTCATCGCTTCAGCTGGCAGTGAAGCGCCTTCTTGAAGCGAAGCAAAGTCGTATGCGAGACCATTAAGGCGAAGCATGTCGCCGGTCTTTTCAGCACTCAGCGAGGAGTCAA
>NZ_QKRS01000013.1:148113-150282 GCF_024261405.1 Pseudomonas sp. FBF18
GGCTGATTTCAGCCCGAGCGCTGTACGGGCTTCAGCTGGGGTCTTTGCGCCAGTGCCACCTTTTGCCACCGGCACAACATCCTCTGTTGATACGGCGCCCAGCCCGGCTAGCGTGCCGCCCCATTGCTGGATTATCTGGCGCGCTTGATCTGCGAGCTGCTTCACGTACCCCTGTACCGGAACAAGCGCGTACGCCGCCCCTGTGGCCGTAGCGCCAGAGTACGCCGGGAAGATCGACAGCACTGTCCCGCTGGCAACGTTCGTTACTTCCCGCAAAATCCCGTCTGGCCCGATAAATGCGTCACCGACGCGCGAGTTTGCCGCGAAGTCTGCATTCACCCCGGTGACAGTTGTTGAGCCCTTTGTTACTGAAACTGTCCCTGCTCTGGACCAGGCCATGCGATTCTCCATTCAATAAAACCCGCCGTGTCGGGTCGTAGTTAATTTAAGAGCAACATTTCAAGTGCCTGGCAGCCGAGCAAAAACTGCAGCAGGCGCGCCAGGATCAATCCAGCCCGCAGTGAAACCAAACGAATACATCAGCAATGTATTGTTTGAGTAATCAAATGTCACACCAGATGGACTCCATAGAGTTTGCTGCGGTGCAAGCACCCCCCTGGAGAAAGGGTTGATCATATAGTACTCATCCACTGCCAATGTGCCGCTTAGCTGAGCACGGTAGTAGTTCGCACTACCATATGACGGAAATGGGACGTTGGCTTGGAAAGCCCACTGATTAGTGGCTTTCGTAAATATCACAGCTGCAGCGCCGCTATCGTAAATGATGTTGCTATTTTCGCCCCACATTCTAAGCCCCCAGTCAGCGGTTGATTGTGATGCGAAAACAGCCACAAACCACTTGCCCTGAGGTCGGTCATAGTTGTACATCGTCGAGACGTTGAAGCCTGTCCAGTTTCCCGGGGCGCCTGTGATCCCGAGCCCTGAATATATAATACTCGGTTGGTCTGGAGAGTTCCGGATAAACACACATGGTGGCTCAACTGTACCGACCGGCTGCGGGAAAACAATAGTTACATTGTTAGTTCCTGATGCCGAGTAAGCACCAGAATAAATGGCGCACAGGCGTGGGGTTTCTGAGTCAATTTGAACATAGCCTTTATCATTGGATACAATTAAGCCGAAGGTCAATTCGCGTACCTCATGACAAGAAGCCTAAATTCAATTTGTGAGTTGATACTCGTATCAGGCTCACGCGGATGCTTTGAATATATCTGTATAACGCCCGGCGCAACAAACTGATATGGCATCGCCTCCCTAGCAACATCCGCTGTCGCTATTGATGTTGGCAATATTACGGCCACACACTTTAGTGGATCGAACGATGCGATATTCACTGTCACAACAGCATTTCGGCCTGAGAGCTTATATGTCTGATTGTGAATGACTTGGTAAGTGAAGCTATCCGTATCCATTTCCAAGGCACCGCCGGCGCCCCACGTTCTTACACCGTATGTCATTCCGTTAGATCTCCAAGTTGCACGCGCTTGACGTTGTTTTCATCCCACACGCGATATGACCGGTGCGTGATCATTGTGCGACCCTGCCCCGCTATCGTGCCGTTGATCTCAAACGTCCCGTCTTTGTTCAGGCGCCACCCCTGCACGCCAGCAACATAGTTTGTCGACGCAATGAAGCTCCCGATCTTTGCGTTTGTGATCGTGCCATCCTGAATGAACGCTGCTTCGATGAACGTCTGTCCACCCTGGATTGCGAAGAAAGACACGGGCGCCCCATTGATGTCGTTCACGACCGCGAACCTGTCGGCATTGACGATGAACTGGCTTTGCAGTCCAGCTGGTCCGTTCTCGATGCCAAGCCCGATCCCGGCGACGACATACTTTCCTTGCGAGTTGAGCTGCATCTTCACTGCCCACATCGTCGACGCCCTGCCATCTGCGTCGACCTGTGCCTGGGCGACTGTCTGCACAGCCGTCGCCGTATCGGCCAGAGTTGCCTCAAGCGTTTCGGTTTTGCGCACGATCGCTTCGTCGCGAGACGCGCTTGCTCGCACCTCCACTCCGAAAGCTGCTGTCGCGTCCCACTGGTGCAGTGCGCCGGCCAGATCGCCTTCGGCATCGTCGTCGCGAGCAGAGGCGCGCAGGGCCTGCACGCTTTCTGCTGTCGCCGTGACCTTGCCATCCACTTCGG
>NZ_QKRS01000013.1:151174-162423 GCF_024261405.1 Pseudomonas sp. FBF18
GCTGGGTACCACGGCCCGATGTTGCCGGTGCGATCGAGCAGGCGCGCCCAGAAGAAGAACGACACGCCCGCCTTGAGGCCCTGAAGCGTGTAGTCCTGTTGCGGGTACGCCAGGTCGGTGAGCTTGGTGGTCACCGACAGGTCGTTGCTTGGGCTGTACCAGATCTCGGTACGCTGTGTGTCTTCTGCGCCTTCAGGGAAGCCCCATCGCAAGCCAATCGCGAACAGCTCGCTCGATGCGTTCAGATACGACACCGCCGGAGGCAGGCCCTCTTTGCCCTTGAGCTCGGTGAGCATCGAGTCTCGCCAGATCGACGAGATATCGAACGCACTGACTGCTCGAACCCGAGCAAGGTACTGGCCGGCGTAGATACCGACCACATCGACTGAGGCCGTGCCGGTGCGCTGCAGCCTGATCCAGTTGCCGCTGTCCTTGCGCCACTCGACGTCGTATCCCACGGCCCCTTCCACCGCAGGCCAGGAAATGGTCATCGTGCTGACGGCCAGGCCCTGGCTGATCGCGTAGTCCGAGGTCAGGGTGACGCTCGCCGGCGGCGGAACAGTGGTCACCGGGATGACGCTGATTGGGCGTTCTTCCAGCTTGGCGCCGGTGTCTATCGCGGGAAATTTGCTTGGGTTGAACTCCAGCCCGGTGATCTCGTACTCGCCCTCTGCGGTGCGCGCAGTCTTCAGGACGCGAAACAGCTGGATGGCCAGGTCGTCGGCGTCGATGGCCCACTGTAGTTCCGGCTCGGGCTGCACGCTGTAGGCCGTGGTCACGGTCACGGCGCGCCCAGCGACCGACTGCACGGTGCGACCTTGGGCGCTTCCATTGGGCAGGTTGATGATCAGGCGATCGCCGGCCTTGATCTGTGTGTCGCGGTCAAGGGTCACCACCCGCCCGGCTGCCGCTGCAATACGGCCACCGTTTGGACGCCCAGATAACAACTCGTCTGCCACGGGGATGACGTGACCAGGCAGCGGGATGCGGCCCTCCATGCCAGTCTTGAAGGTGACAGTCCGATCCTGGTTGTTGCTCAGCAGCGCCCACTTGCCGCGGCGCTGGGCCTCGCTGGCCCTGGTGCAGCCAATAGCCGAGATCTCGATTGGGCGATCCTGGTACCGGCGCTGGAGCGCCAGGTCGGTGACCGGAATCACATCGGTATCGTAGTTGTTGCCGGGGTTGTCGTAGCTGACCAGGGCCCGGCTGTAGTGCGTGCTGCGCTCGGCGCCGCCGTAGGTGAACTCGCCATCGATGACGTTCGCGCGAGTGAACACATAGTCGAAGTCCTGTGCGCGTGGCATGTCGGCCTGCATGAACAGCGCGCCCTGCGCCCAGTACACCATGCCTCGGTAGATGGCAGAGAGATCACGCAGCAGCGTCCAGGCCTCGGCCTTGCCCTGCAGGTTCAGGTCGCACAGGAATCGCGGCTCCTGCCCGCCCACCCCATTCGGTACAAGCTGGTCGCAGTACTGGGCGATGCGGTACATCTCCCACTTGTCGACCATCCACGACTTGATGCGCTTGCCCAAGCCGAACCGGTCTTCCACGCACAGGCCATAGGTGACGAACGCAGGGTTGTTGGTCCAGGCCTGCTTGAAGGTACCGTCCCAGGTACCGGTATAGGTGCGGGCAATCGGGTCGTAGTTGGTCGGCACTGGCCAGCGCCGCGCCTTGCACTTCACAGTTACCGACGGGATGTTCTGGAACTGCTCAGCGTCGAACTCGATGTAGAGCAGCGCGGTGTTCGGATAACGCAGCTTCTGATCGATGATCTCGGTGTAAGCCGCCACGGTCATGGTGTCGGCGATGGTCCCGGTATTCGCGTTCGGTGTGATGCGTCGTGCGCGCATCACCCAGCCGGAAGTTGCCGGAGGCAGATCGACGCGAACCGACCGCTGATAGCCGTTGCTTGTCTTTCCGCTGACCGCCCCGCGGTTCGCTTCGACGAAAGCGCCACCGTCAGTTGCGATCTCAATGGCGTACTCGATGGTGTAGCCACCCGTGTCGCCATTGCTTGGGTTTTGCTGAAGCAGTCGCGGCCAGGCGAAGCGCAGGCGCACTGCCGAGAGCTGAGTGTTGCTCAGTGCGCGAGTCCACGGCTGATCGCTCCGCAATTCAACGCCGACAGACGTTTCACTCTCGATCGCTGGGATACCCTGGATGTAGTCCTGCTCAACCGAGCCGCGACGGAACTCCCACTTCACGCCAGGGAAGTTCACGTTGCCGCTGGCATCCATGATCGGTGTGTTGTCGAGGTAGATGTCGCGGTCGGTCGGCGTGCCGTCAAACTCGCCCTCGCCCACAGCCAGAAGTATCTTGGCGATGTTGGTAGACCGGAGACTATCGGGCGCCTCGTAGGGAGCCTTGGGCTTCTTGCTGCCGCCTTTGGCGCCAGTGACGTCAGGTGGGAGTGCTGCGCCCATGCTTTCCTCCGGGCAATAAAAAACCGCCCGATGGCGGCTTGTCGTCTGTTCTAAGGCTACGCCTTGTCTTCGGCGTAGATGGACGCGGAAATGATCGCCCCACCCCACCGGCGTTCGCCGATACAGATTGGAACGGGGTTTCCGCTGGCGGTGGTGTTGTTGGCACTGCCGAAGGCATAGGAAGGCCTGTTTTCTGGGGACGCGCTCATCGATAGACCCTTGGCCTGCGGGCTGAGCATCTGGATCACGCCGCCGATGGCCAGCGAAACACCAACCGCACCAGTGATGCCCCAGGCACCGCCAGCACCGATGGCCCCCAAGCCGGCTGGCGCGAAAATCGCGACCGCAGCGATCAAAGCGATACCGACCACTGTCTGTAGCAGGCCGCCGCGCTTGCTACCGCCGATCACCGGAACGATGCGCACCTCGCGCGCGCCGCCGCGACCGAAGTCTTCGGCGCCCACGTTCTTGCGGTTGCGGAACACGGCGAACCGCAAACCCATTCCATCCAGGCGCTGGATCTCGGCCTCAAACCCCTCCAGCGTTGCCTTCAGGGCCTTGAATACCTCCCACACCTCGCCGCTATCGATCTGTCGGCGGTGGGTGCGCCCGAACTTCTGGGCCAGCGATCCGGATAGCTTGATGATGGTCATGGGTGCATAGACGATGGTGCTCATCGGGCCTCCTTGTGGCGCAGGATCAGGCGCGCCCGGTCATGCCAGGGGCCGCCGTAGATGATGACCTCGGACGGCCTTCCGTACAGGTGGTGCAGCAAGAACGGCCCGGAGCCGTACAGTTCGGCCTGCTCACCCGGCAATTTCGGGTCGCCAGCGAGGTAGATACCGGCATGGTTCGGGTGCACGGTGCGCCCTACGGCCATGACGATCATGTCGCCGCGCTGTGGTCGGTCGACCTGGTAGAAGCCTGCCGCCTCATAGGCTTGCTCGTACAGGCTGGGCCCGGCTACCTGCTCCCACCAACCGTCCACCCGGGTATAGGCCGGAAACTCCAGCCCCCACTCCCGCTGATACCAGTCGGCGCACACTTGCCAGCAATCCCAGGCGCCGTGCACAAATGGCCGGCCCAGCAACGGGGTTTCGCCGGTGGGTGTGATCGTCCGCAGGTCACCTTCCGGCCAGGACAGGATGTGCCAAGGCAGCCCGGTGGCCTCGCACATGGCCAGGTCACGCGGCGAAGGCCTGCTGGTGGCGTCCGGGTGAGAGTGAACGACGCCGATCACCTGCCCCTGGTCTTCCGCGCCGGCGTACTGCTCCGGCGCAATGCGGAACTCCTCGGTCGGCTCGGTTGCCACGTTCGCGCAAGGGAGGTACACCTGCCTCCGGCCCACGGCCAAGATTAGCCCGCAACACTCGCGCGGGTACTCCGCCGCAGCGTGCTTTTGCACGGCAGCAAGGATGTGTTTCAGCATGATCAGCTCCTGGCGATCAGGGAGACGGCAGGGAAGCCGCCGAAGGGCAGTTGGTTGCCTTGGCCGAAGCGCACCACGCAGCCAGTGTCGAGACAACCGTTGCACTGATCCTTGGCCGGGTCATCCGTGCGGTTGCCGTCGAAGTCGAAGTACGGCCCGGTGTACCCGCAGTTCGGCCCCCGGTAGCCGTTCGTCATGGCCCAGTGGCACAGCTGGGTCATCTGGCGGCCTATGCTCTCGCCGCCGACATCACCGGGGCTGGCCAGCTCCCACGACACGGCGGTGCCGTTTTCCGACACTTTCTGGTCGATGTACCAGACCTCAATCGCTTCCTCGGTCGGGTCTGCCTCTGGGTTGCCTCCCGGGAAGTTGATCGGGTCCAGGTACCGCCTCATCGTCTGCCGAATCGTCAGCTTGAACTCCAGCAGGTTGTCGAAGGCCAGGCACAAGGCTGTGATCCGCCCGTTGACGTTGCCGACCGAGATCGTCGGCCGCACTGCGGTACCATCCGAGTTCGCTTCGATACCGTCGACCTGAATGGGCCAGGCACCGTACTCATTTCCCTGCCACCAGATCGACTTGGCCGGCAGTTGGTCTGCGTTGACGCCGGCCGCCGCCAGCTCTTCAGGTGTATGGGGGATGGCGTGGCCGTGGAAGCGCAGAACATCAGCCCCCCAGTCCGAGCCGTCCAGCTCAAACAGCAGCACTTCGCTCCCCGGCTGGAGCAACTGGATGTCTTTGATCAGTGACATAAGGATTCCTTACGGGTGGAAGGCCCGCTGGAAGGTGGCGGTGACCTTGAATTGCTCACCGCCCATAGGGGTCGGCTTTGGATCGGCGCAGGTGAACAGGCCTAGCTCGCCGAGGGGGGTACTCCAGAGGAACGCCTTCGCACCGGCATGCCGGTCGAAGAAGGCCATGACCTCCAGCACCCGGCCCTTCCTGCCGGTGATGGTCACCGGGTAGCTGTCTTCCTTGTTGTTCGGGCCATCGCCGACGACCTGTCGGTATCCACCGCCGAAGCGAGAATCCCGCACCCTGTACTGGATATCAGGGGTCTCGCCGCGCTCAGTAGCCCAGCGGAAGGTTTCAATGGCCATCAGGTTCTCCGCGTTGCGTTTCGGTGGCTGATTCCGCCCGGTCGCCAAGATTCCGCGACGGCCTTCTGGGCAGCGATTTCCATCTGCTTCTGCATGTTCTGCTGCAGTAGGCCCTGGTCCAGTTCCATTCCCTCGCCGCTCCTATCCGGAACACTGATGCTCACAGGCGCATTGACTGAGATGGACGTAGAGCCGCCACCGCCAGCCGCAGCAGCTGAAGTAGGCCCAGCCCCCAGCGGCGTGATCGTGCCGCCCTCGGCCCCCATCATCAGGTAGGTCTTCCCTCCCTGATTAAGCAGCTCCGGGCCCAGCTCGTTGACCTCGTACAGTGAATTCGCCGCTACCGGGCCACCAGCAGCGCGCTGGCCGGAGACGAAGTTGTCCATGAACTGCGGGCCGTATCCGGCCTGCGTCGACCCAGCCGAAGCTGCAGCGCCACCAGCTCCACTGAACCACGAACCGAGCGCACTGCCGGCAATGCTCGACAGTAGCCCTGAGGCAGCCTGCCGGGTGGCAATCCGCGCCATGTCCGCCAGGATCGACTTGGTGAAGTCGGCGAACGACAGCTTGCCGGTGATGGCGAAGTTCGCCACCGCGTCCTCCATGCTGGTGAAAGCATTGCCGAACAGCGTGCGAGTCTGGCCGGCGACGTCCCTGGCCTGCTCGAGGTAGGTGGAGAAGGCCGAGCGCGCGCCAAGCGACCAATCCTGCTGTTGGGCGTCTAAATCCTGGTAGTACTTCTCCTGCCTCGCCAAACGCGAATCCAGGGCTTTCTGCAGGGCCTGATTTTCCTTCTCATACAGGCTTTCGCTTATTCGGCCTTCGTTGCGCTGCTGCTGGAGGTTGTCCATCTGCTGCTGGTACTGCTGCTCGATGCTCAACCGCTCTTGCATGCGCTGCCGGGCGACATCACCCAGCCCCATGCTGGCCAGATTGCTGTCGAGACCGAGCGATGCGCGCTGCAGCTGGCTGTTCAGGTTGCCCTGGAAGGCGGCAAGTTTCTGCGCCTCTTCAGTGGCAACCTTGCGCAGCTGCATCTCCTTCTCCAGCCCGGCATTCTTCTGGAGCTGAGCGGTGATCTGCTGCTGGTTGGCCAGCAGCGACTTCTGGTCGGCGGTCAAGGTCTTCTTGCCCTTGATGTCCGCCAGCTGCTGCTCCCACTTCACTAGGGCCTGGCCGGCCTCCCCAAGTTTCTGCTGCTCGCCAACTTGCGCGCCGATCAGGGCATTCTGCTGCTGGAGCACCGAATATTGCTGACGAGCTTGGTCAAGCGCCCGGGTGCCTGCGCTTTCACGATACGCAGCGGTTTTCGGATCCTTGTACTGCTCAGCGATGTTTGCGCGCACCCTCGCAACGGTGTCTGCCGCTAGTCGTGAGTCGTTGGGACTCTTCTGACGAATGACATCAAGCGCCCGCTCGTACTCCTTGAGCGCCTCTGTACGCTTGCGAGCGTTAGTCCATGCTGACTTTTCCAAGGCGTCTGCCCTGGCCATGGCCTTCTGCGTTCGCTCCTCAGCGTCGGCCTGATCCTTGTCGTACTTGGCGTTTTCTTCCTGGGCCGCCTTCTTGTCCTTGAGGAACTGAAGCTCGTCGGTGTAGTACTCGACCATCTGTTGCCGGTCTTGGAAGAATCCAACATCGCCACGCTGGGCGCTGGCCAGGTTGGCCTCCATGCGCGCAATGTCATCATCAATGTTTGGCCGGCCAATATCCTTCAATCGGTCCGCGGCTTTGGCCACGGCATTGTAACCGCGCTCCCAGAAGCTCAGGTTCTCAATGATCTTCGGGGTTCGCTCATTGATCGCATCAGCAAAAGCGTCGGTCGCCAGCTTCACTGCTTCAGCATGACGCCCTTGTCGCTCCAGGGCAGTGATCTGGTCATACACCGAGGCGGTAAGATAGTGATACTGCTGGTTCAGAGATGCCGAGGCCTTGACGGGGTCATCCGCCAGTTTTACGAACTCGGCAACCGTATCCGATACCGCGCGGCCAGTTGCTTCCTCCATCGATACTGCAGCCTGGGCTACCTGCTGGAAGCTATCACCAGCAATCTTCCCTCCTCCCGCGATACTGGCCAGCGCCGAGGCAGCAGCGCCGGTTGTTCCAACCGTGGAACTGATCTGCCTGGCCATGGCACCAAGCTGATCAGAGGTGAGACCAGCGGACCTGCCAGTGAGGATTAGTGAGTTGTTGTATGCGTCTGCCTCCTCTGACCCTTTATAGAATGCGTAGCCAAGACCTGCCACGGCGGCCGCGGCCACGGTGAATGGGGTAACCAGGCCTGCGACGTAGCCGCCCAAGGCCATTGCAGCCGGACCAATGCCCCCGAACATATCTTTGAGTTGACCGCCTTGTTGCAGCAGAACGGTAAGCGGTGCTTGCCCACCTTGGAGCGAGACCACAATATCGGTGAATTGAGCTGGAACGTTACGCAGGGCCGCGGCCGTAGCCTTGGCGGTCATTCCTGTTCTGCTGAGGGCCGAGTCAGCCCCTCCCAGGGCTTCTCGTGCCTGGTCGATTCTGGTCTTGTATTCGACGAACGTGTCCTTATCCAATGCGCCGGACGACTGAAAGCCCTGCAGCCTGCGTTCCATTTCGTCCAGACGGCCTAGTGCGGCCACAGTAGGGTCGATTCTTCCGAGCAAAGCGTCGAGCTCACGCGATTGTTCGCGCTGCGCATTGGCTGCCGCTTGACTAGAGTTCGCAAGGCGCTCTTCGGTCGCCATCATCGCTTGTACGCGGGACGCTACAGCGGCCTGCTGGGTTGCACGATCAGATAGGACGCTGTTCGCCTGCCGGCTGGCATCGGTCGCTTGCTGCGTGGCCCTGGCAAGGGTCTGGGTGTAATCGCTCGCCTCCAGTGATGCGCGGGCTACAGCGAGGATTCTCGCTTGCTGTTCCTCTGCGCTTTCAGATGCGCGACGACCAGCTTGTACTGCTTCATCGGTAGAGCTGCCCAGGGCGGTTTGGGCTTGCCCTGCCTGCTCCGCGACTGACCGCATCGACGCGAGACCTGCTGCCGCCGCGGTGAATGCGGCCGAAGCCGAGCCCACTGCGCGGCCTACAGTCGTCATCTGCTGGGCCAATTCGCCCTGCTTCGCATTGAGCGCCTGCAGTTCGGTAACGATCTGACGAGTATCGCCGCGCATGCCTTGAAGCGCGACCTCCCAGGCCCTTCCGGCCTTTCCAGCAGATACCTCTGCTTTTCCACCGGCATCGACCAGATGATCCAGGTTGTCGGCCGCCTCCAGCGCATCGCCGGAGTTAACCCGGATTCCAAGATCGGCAATGGTGGTCATAATTATCTCCGGACAACAAAAAACCGCCCGTAGGCGGCTTGTTTAGGCGAGCTGCGGCAGCTTACGCAATCTGGAGATCGCTACCGCAGTGCTTGCACTTGATCGCGGCCGCCTTCACCTGCTCAGCGCAGAATGGGCAAACCTTGTATTCAGCAGGGGCTTGAGCTGGATGAATCGAATCTTGGGCAGCTGCACCGATGACGGGGTGAACCGAAGGCTCGGGCTTTTTGAAGGCCCAGATGAGCGCGCCAACCCAGCCGATTACGGTCCAGCCAAGAAAAAGATTAAGCGCTGCGATCGACTGCAGATTCGCCTGCTTTCTAGACCAGGCCTCATAGGTTGGAAGGAGATAGAGCGCCGGCACAAAGATGACCGCACTGAACGCAATAGCCTGCCCCAACGAATTCAGCGCAACTTCTCGACCCATAGACACGCTGAACGCAGCGCAGAACGCCAGTACCACGAATCTGACAAAGAACATCCTTTCCTCCGGACTGTTTCCATAATGCTCGCAATTTATCACGTTGCCGCATCCGTTGGCGTTCACTCTCGCGCCTCCGCCATAACAGCTAGAGCCTCATGCTCCATGATTCGTAAGTCAGGAAAGATCCCACCGAGATCGCGACGCTTAATACCCAGCATCGAGGCCGTAGCCTGCACTGCGGTGTAATCCAGGCCGGACGGCCCGCCCTGCCCCAAGCGCCACTGGGTACCCATAGCTTCGAAGAGCAGGAAGGACCGCCAAGAGTCGGGCCAGATCTCTACAAACTCCTCCTCGATGTCGTCCAGCGTCAGACCCAGCGCGGCCAGCTGGTTGGCGGACGGGCCGCTTTCATACAGCGACCGGGCCGCCGCCCTCAGTTTCCCAGGCGAGCCGGGTTGTACGCTTCCTGGTAGGCATTGATGACAGCCTGGGGAGCACCGGTGCAGGTTTTCACCAGGGCAAGGATTGCCTCGTCTGAGAACTCGTCCTCGAAGGCCCATCCGACAACCACAGCCTTGACCTGCTCGACCTGCAGTTCAATCTGCGAGGCCGTGTACTGTTTCAGGGTCCAGTCTTCGGCTTTGGCTTTCTCGGCATTGGCCTCCATGGCCTTGTTCCAGCCGTCGTATAGATCCGCCAGAGCATCACGGTCGAGATACCGAAACTCGAATTCAACCGACTCCGGCTCACCGCCCAAACGCGGAACCTTTACCACGCCGGTGAACGTCGGGTTCTGCGCAATCTTGATCTTCGCCATGGGGGTCTCCTTAGGCCGCTTTCAGGTAGCGCAATGGGCGGCCGGACAGGCCTACGCTGATGGTGCGGGTCATCAGGTTATTCCGCTCCATGGTTGGGGTGGTGGTGATACTCACATAGCCCGGATAGAGAATCTGGTCACCGTTGCGCAGCTTCAGGCGCACCACAGTCAGCTCCTTGGTTTCGTCGAAGCCCTCTACAGCGCCAACATAGGCGGCGGTGGGCTGGTCCTCGACCACAATGGCCAGGCTGATCGGGTTGCGGTTGATTGGCATCTGACGGTCATCGTCGTCCTCCAGGTAGCCGACGGTCAGGAACTGCTGTTCACCGCCGGATGGGGTGAAACCGGTGACCTTGGAGATCTGCACCCAGTCGGTGACGGGGATGACGGAGCCCAGGCCGGCACCGGGGGTGAAGGTATCCACGTCAGCGGTGCTCACACCGCCCAGCGCGAAACTGTCAGTCAGCGCGTTGGCCACCCGAGCAGCGCGGTCGGTGAGCTTGGCCCAGCCGGAGTCGATCAGCACCACGTCCTGCGTGTTGAGACCATGGTCCTCGGCGGTCAGAACTGGCGGCGCAGCGTTGGAAATTGCAGTGAAGGGGATGGCAGTCCCCAGGGTCATGGCGATCTCAACGATAGCGCCGTTCGGCAGCGGGAAGCGTGCGGCCATGGTGTTTTCCTCTTGGATAGAAACGAAAAAGCCCGCACGCGGCGGGGCTTGATGGGTGTTAAGTCGGGCTACTTTGCAATAGCTGCAATCAGGAGCGCCTGGCCTTTCACCAGCTCAACGTGAGCCAGGCTGAGCAGCTTGCTGTCGGCAAAGGAATGTCCAGCCAGCAGTCGGTCCATCTGCTCAAACTGCTCCTTGAGCTTGGTCACGCGCTTGAGCACCGAGTTGTCGTATTCCTGCCGGGCTGCCTCGACGATCACGCGCACTTCGGCAATCGGCAGGCCGGTACCGACTGGGTGGGCGCACTTACAGAGGTAATCCCCACTGGTGTAAGTGGCGCCAAACACCACGCCATCAGCATGGTAGGCGTCGGGCAGACGGCAAAAGCCAAGCAGAGGGAACTGCTTGCGCTGTTCGGCATTGAGCAGGTCTTGACAAGCCCCAAGGAATTCCGACGGGCTACTGTCAGACAGTCGTTTCAGCGCAGAAGCCAGGCCGGCGAGTTCGCCACCCACTACCGCATCAATCACCGCCTGCTTGTCGCGTTTTACTTGATCAGACATTTTGCTTCCCTTTAGTTGGTTCATGGCGGACCGAGGATCCGCGCTCTAGTCACGCCGCATCGAGACCCAGGGTCATCTGAAGCTGATCGCGCCAATATTCGACTTGGTGCACCAAGCCTGGCTTCTTGTTCCGCCATCGGGCCAGCTCTCGGCCGCTCAGGCTGGCGACCTCCTTGGCATCGTCCAAGGCCCGGCAAGCGAGGTCGAACTGCTGCTTCTCGTTTAGCTCGCCGCGTAGGAGCGCATCGATGTGGAGGTCGCACCAGACGGCAAAATCCACGTCCAGCCAGCGGGCGAATGAGACCGCCAGCTTTGGGTGAAGCCAGGTCCCGCCACTTCGACCCTTTGCGCTTCGAACTAAAAGGTGGGATTCCCCCACATTTAAGTGTCTGGCCAGCGCGTCCATGTACTTGAGCGACTCGGGCAGGCGCAGCCATTCGGCAGGCTTCTTACCGTAGCGTTTGGCCACATCGGTCGCGTTAATCCAGCCCTCGCTATTGAAGCGAACGGCCTGGCCTTGG
>NZ_QKRS01000013.1:163085-173437 GCF_024261405.1 Pseudomonas sp. FBF18
ATTCGGCTGTACGGGCCTAGGCTGCGTGTTTGGTTGGCCGCCAGAAGAGGCCGTTGAGTGACTTACAGGTCTGCGACGCCGCGGTAGCTGATGCTGGCCGGGACCGTGTAGGTCGTCGGCTCGGTGATGGTTGGCCCCTGCTCTACCGGCTCGATGATCAGCCCCTCGAATCCACTCCTGCTGAGCTCGGAGTCGACCGGGAAAAGACCGGAAAGCGCGGCGACCAGCGCCTCAGGAGTGCCCAATGGCTCGCCAGATGGGCAGATGATGCTCACCTGGTAGACGCCGGCGTACTCGTAGGCATCGCCGCCCAGGTAGCGACAGGTTGTCGGACCAGGTAGTAGGAAGGCCCTCAGGTAAGTCTCGCCAGCCGTGGGCTCGAAGGCCTGCTCGAAGTTCGCCACCTTGATCGGGTAGGCCATGGCCCAGGCCGACAGCTTGATCTCGATCGCCTGGCGGGCGCGTGCGTGGCTCATGCGTTGACCTCTCTAACGGCCTGCTCGACCATCTGCTGGAAGCCGGCCAGGGTAATTCGCACCATACCCGCCGGGGCCTGACCGCTGTGGCCGTACTCCAGCGGAATGGCATATATCAGGTTGTTGACCAGGTAGGCGGTCTGCCCGTAGCTCAGATGCTGCACGTCTGCCGCCAGCTTGGCGATGGTCTCGTGCCCGTCCGGGTCGAGGTTGTCGAGGCTGGCACTTGCCGGCGCGTCTACGGTGAACTGCCAGTTGCCACGGAATCGCCCGGTGTCCACCGGTGATAGTCGGATGACGGTTGTGCCGATCTCGATCATCACGCGGCGGAACACCTCGTCCATAGTCTCCAGCGTCTCGTCGCGGTACTGCTGGAGCTGCTGAGCGAACGACCCGTTCAGATTTCCGAAGCGGGATGTCATGTGGTTGGCCATGCTACGCCCTCGCCTGCACTTCAAAGCCGACGTCTAGGCCAGCGTAATTCCAAGGCACAACTGCGATCAGGGTGTAGACCTTGCCATCGAAGATCACCTGGTCCTGGGTGGTCGGTACCGGTAAATCTGTGCCGTCGAGTTTCTGCGGAGAAACCAGCAGCTTGACGTCGCCCTGCTTGATGCGGGTGCCGTCGATATCCTTCTGGGCGTAGGTGTCGCGGAACGCGGATCCGGCATGGCTCACGGTGATGGTCGTCGCGCCTCCTGCGACCGGGTCGTATGAGCCCTGCTGACGACGCTGCAGCGTCATCTCCGCACCCTTCCCGCCCTTCTCCCGTGGCGCGAGCATGCGCACCGCCAGCGCCCGGCTGCGGTCGTAGATGTCGGCCATTGGTCAGGTCCTCAGGTGGTAGATCAGGTAGCAGCGGCAGTTGGCGGTCTCGTCGTAGCCGGCACCCAGAGCCCTATCGCCCGGATAACGCAGCAGCGCGCCGCTGTTGGTGCGGAAGGCCTGGCCAAGGATCACGGTCTCGCCGCGCATGTGACGGTGGCTGTTGCGCACCTTCTCGTCGGCCCGGTCCCGCCATTCTTTCTCGATCTTGGATCGGTCCAAGCCTTGGGAAACCAGCTGCTCCCAGGCCTGGTCGCGGCCGGCGTTGAACGATTCGGTCGCCGCAGTCCTGACCAGCATCTCGACATGTGTCTTCAGCAGGCGATCGGAGTACCGACCGGCGATCTTCTCGACATCGGCGGTGGCCACCGGCTTACCGGCCTCAAGCGCGCGCCGAACGATGCCATCGAATCGACGGTCGCGGCGGGTGCGAGAAAAGTACTTGCGCATCTCGTCCGGGTCGCCGCTCAGCAGCTGCTGGCGGGCATTGGCCACGTACTGCGCCATGTTACCGGGAAGACCCAGCACGCCACCGGTGCGCCGGCCGGTCTGAGGACTGGTTCGGCCCACCAGATCAAGGGCAGCTTGCCGCGCAGTTCGCTGTGGGCCGCCGATCGTTCTCCGGCTGCCCATCACTGCGCGGATCGCTTCACGCACGCCGTCGGCGGATACCTGCCGCACTTGCTCGACCTGCTGGGCTACCCTGGCCTGGGCCAGCTGGGCAGATGGGTCGAACTCTTTGCGGCCAATCTCACGGCGCAGTGGCGCGGGAATGATGATCGCGACCATCTCGAACCGTCCGCCGGCCAGGAAGGCCCCGCGCATCGCCTCGGTGAAGGTCGCCAGCGCACCGAGGCTCAGCAGTGCAACCAGGCCCTGCTCGTCATCCTCAGCAATTAGCCGCTCGACCTCCGCGATCACCGCAGCGTCAACCGCGGCGCGGATCGAGTCGAGATAGGCCCGCTGCATGCCAGGCTCCAGCGCTTCGATCGCCCGCAGGATCTCGCCGGCTGTCATACGACGTACACCGCAGCCGCTGGGCAGCGCACGACAAGCAGCGGATACAACAGCGAGTCAATGATGCCGATAACCGGACGGATACTGGGGGTTCCGTTCTTGGCCACGGCGAATTCTTGCTCAAGCGGTCCGACTTTCTCGCGCTGCACTACCTGGGATGGCACGAAGTCGGGATTCAGGCTGCCGGGGGCGGCCTGCTCGCGGGCGGCAGCCTCGTAGGTGGCCTGCTCGATGGCTGCCGGGACTACATCCCCCGGTACCTGGTCGCCCATGCGATCCACGGCGCCAGTGCGCGGCCATTGCAGCGCCTGGCTGTAGCCTCCGGCCTTCTGGCCGGGGAAGACGTACACGCAGCCAGCAGTAGCGTTGCTCGCCTGCTGGCCGACCATACCGTCCACATACCCCGATGCCCGCACTAGGGCGGCCTGCTTGTCCACTTCAGTGGCGGCTGCCCAGGCGGCGTTGCCGCGGGCGGCCAGGTACGCATCGGCGCCGGCCAATGTCCCGTAGAAGTCAGGCATCGTGGTATCTCGAGTTGGTGGGCGCCGGATTTGCCGGAACGCCCGGGGGTTATTACTGGTGCTTGGCCAGTTCGGCCTGCAGCTCTTCCAGGGTGACGTCTTCGCCGACCTGGATGCCCTTCTCGGCGAGCTTGGCGATGGCCTCTTCCTTGGCCTTGGCTTCAGCCTCGACCAGGCGCTCTTGCAGGGTCTTCAGGCTGGAGTTCTTCCCAGCCTCGATGCCCAGCGCCTTGAGCTTGGCGAACAGCGCCTCCTTGTCGCCTTCGTCGGCCTTCGGCGCAGTGCCGGAGACCTTCAGGAAGTCCAGGCGGGAGGCCAGCTTGTGGCCCTGCTCGGTCAGGTCGACTTCGCGGGATTCGCCCGGGGCGAGGTAAATCAGGCCCATGGCGGTGTGCAAGCCCTGCAGCGCCTTCGAGTTGTTGGTCACCTTCATGACGTTCTCCTATCAGGCCACCGGCGGGGTGATTTCGTCGAGGTAGGCAACCGCGCCCGGCAGGCGGATCTCGGTGCCGCCGGTGCGAGCGATGATGCCGGTCTCGAAGCCCATGATGGACTTCTGGCGCGGGGCCAGGACGCGACGCGGCATCGGCAGGTGGAAGCGAAGAACTTCAGGGTCCTTGCGGTAGGCAACCGCTCGGCCGCCGCCGTCCTGCGAGGCGTTTCGCGCTTCACGGATCGGCATGATGTCCAGAGGCTGGCCGGTTTCTGCGGTGTAGATGTTGTTGCGACGCAGGTATTCCAGCACGGTAATGAAGCCATCACCGGCACCCAGGCGCTTGGTCGCTGCCAGGCGGAACGCGTTTGGAGGCAGGCGCAGGGTGTCAGCCCATTCAACTTCCTCAGTGTTGGTACGGATACCAGACAGCAGGCCGTTCACATCGTCGAGGATCTGGTCCACGGTCTTGGCCGACCAGAAGGTCGAGCTGCCGGTGCCGGTGGCCGCCGCGTCGGCGCGGGATACCGCCGAGTTGTTCAGGAAGCCCTGCCAGTTCTTTTCGGTGGAGCCAACCATGGCAATGCTGTTCAGCAGGCGTTCAACCTTGTCCGCAGCGCTCATGGCCTTGGTGTCGTTCAGGTTTACGCCGTACAGGGCGGCCTGGTTGATCTCCTCCAGGTTCCACTCCCAGCCGGAGCCGATCATGGCGAAGTCGTGCGACGCTTGATCGCGGGTGGCCTGGTTGAACGGCATGTCGGTACCGGCGCCGCTGAGGAACTTGGCCTCGCCGGCGGTATCGACCGTGAAGAAGGTGGTGCCGATAGCCCACGGCTGGCCTTCGGTCACGACCGGCACGTGCGCGGCGTAGTTGAAGGCTGGGTAGCGGCGTTGGTAGACGCGGGTCTCGATGTTGCGGCCCTGGGCCAGAACGAACGGGAGCGCCGCCTGAGCGTCTTCGAAGCGATTCATGTGGTAGTTCCCTCGGCCTTAGGCGGAAGCGATTGGGCGCAGGCCCATGGAGATTTCGACGATGTCGCCGTTCGCGCCGGAGGTGTCGAACACGACATCAGGGAGCGGGCCGACGATGCCAGCGCCGGTAGCGGCGACGTAGCGGTTGGTGGTCGGGTTGTAGAACACCTCGCCGCCGTCCACGACAGCGCCGCCGGCCTGGACCTTCATGCAGCCCATGGTCATGAAGGCACCGGTGAAGTACTGCGGGTAGCCGTCGACGAGCTGCGAGCCCTGGGCAACGGGCGGCACTGCCGGGTTCAGCACTGCGAACCCAATGAACGTGCCGGCGGAGAAAGGCACAACGCCGTGGTCACCAGCGCCGCGCTGGACTGGCACACCAAAGCGGATGCCCTCAGCGTTCTCGACGGTGCGGGAGATCTTGTTGCACTTCTCCTCGCTGGCAATCTGGCCAACCAGGCCCTTGGCCGGGGCGTTGCCGTAAGTGGTTTGGTAGGTAGCCATTGCTGGTTCTCCTTAGGCCTGGGCCGGGCGGTGGGCGGTTTGCATGTCAGCGATCATCTGCAGGCGCGCCTTCTCGGCGTCGTCACCGGTGGTCTTGCTGTCCTGCTGGATCATGTGCTGGCGGAACGGGTCGCCGGACGGGTTCTTCGCGGCGTCTTCAAGCAGCAGATCGAAGCGAGCGTCGATGTAGGCCTCGGTCTTGCCAGCGATGGCTGCGTCGCCCAGCTTGGCGATGACCACGGCCTTGCGGATCTCGGCGTCGCCCTTGCCGGTGTAGTCGGCATCGGCGATGGACTTGGCCTTGGTGATCAGGTCGGCACGAGCCTGGACGCGCTTGTCAATGTCAGCATCGCTCAGTTGCTTGGCCTTCAGTCCGTCGATTTCGGCGTCCTTCTTGGCCAGCTCGTTATCCTTGGCCGCCAGGGCCACGGCATGCGCGTCGGTCAGGGTCTTGATGTTGACGCCCGCGTCGGCCAGCTGCTTGGTCAGCTTGTCGATCGCCTGGGCGCCCTGGTCGGTGGTTTGAACGGACAGGCCATCAACAATGACCGTGCGCAGGGAATCAGCCATGTGATGGCCTCCTTTTGGGGGTGTGGGGTCGTTATCACCGATGCGAAGCTTTTCGCCGCCCCGAGCGCGATGCTCCAGGCTCAGGTGATTCATTTTCATGGGGCCGAGGTAGACGTCGAAGTGCTCGCCATCCGGGGTCTTGCCGTCCTGGAACACCACTTCAGCGCCGTAGCCCATGGAGAGCTCACGCTTGCCGGCCTCGTAGTCCTCGATGGCCTTGGCGTCCATAAGCACCAGCGGCACCTTGACGAACTCGCCATCGCGGACGACTTCGCCGCCGGTTTGGCCGATGGCGTGGTCCTTCCAGTTCTTGGCGTTGACGCCCTCGCCTCCCGGGTGACCATTGGTCATGGGCCGGTATGCGTAGGACTGCATGGCGTCCTTGTGGAATACCGAGCTCTCCGGCCGGTACACCTTGACGATCGGCTTGTCGCGCAGGCCGTGCTCGTTGTCCGGGTCGATCTCGGTGCCCAGGTAGTCCTGGATGCCGGCGCGAGCGACTCGGGCCTCGGCCACCAGGTAGCCGTCAGCCGTCCGCCGCACATTGGAAGCGGTGACAGAGTCTTGAAGGATCATGGTTTACCTCAGGGCTACAGGTCTTCGAAGATTTCCGGCCCGAATTCGATCTTCCCGCGGTACGGCTCGACCTTGCTTAGGTCGAGATCGCCAGCGGCGTAGGTGATGGTCACGTGCGGCTGGTACTCCTCGTAATCCCACGAGGCGCCGGCTTCACGGATCTGCATGTGTCGCCAGGCCAGTTCGGACGAGTTGAACAGCAGCACGACAGCGCCTTCGCTGCCCAGCGGCTCGACCAGGCGTGCGCCGCCAGGGGCGACGGTTAACCCGCCGTCATGCCGACTGCCCCAGTCGCCGCCAATCTTCATCCAGTCCAGCGCCTGCCGGCTGTATGCGATGGTGACGTGCAGGTCATCCGTCGGTAGCGTGGCTTCGAAACCTTGCGCCTTGGCCCAGGCCTGGATGTCGGCGCCGTTGGTGACCTTGCGCTGCACGTACAGCGGCCTTGGCGCGGCGTCACTGAGGGAGGCAGTGCGCGACGAGGTCTTGCTGCCCTCCTCGTCGATCTCGCTTTCTTCCTCGTCCGGCAGCTGGGAGCCGAACTCAGCAATGGCCGCCTCCAGTCCGGGCAGAACGCTCTGCTCGACCAGCATGGTTGTGGCCGCCTTGCTCAGCGCCTCATCCGGGAACAGCTTTGATTCGCCCAGAATCTTTACTGTCTCCGCTGACCGCTTGCTGATCTCCGACCGCTCGGAAGCGGTTGGCTGCCATAGAGGATTCCAGATGTAGTGGACCTGGGCGTCTCTCGACCCCATAGCAGAACGAATTAGGCATTCGTCGAGGATCTGCATGGTCGGCGTGATGTCGAGCTCCTGCATGGCTTGGATGCGGTCGTAGTAATTTCGAAGGTCAGACTCGCCGGTACTGCTCATGCCTGCCGGTGATTGTCCAGCCAGACGAGTAAGCGGAATGTCTGCTGCGCCGGCCACTGCCTGCAGGAATCGGTCAATCACATCTGGCAGGCCGCCAAAGCTGGCAGACTTGCTTTCGTACTCCTCCAGGGCGTCCAGCAGGATCTGGCCGTTTATGCCTTTGGCAGTAGCGGCCAGGCCCAATCGCTGCAGAACCTGTTTTCGATACTCAGGATCCTGCACGTGCTGCATGAAGTCAGGAATCTTGATCACATCGACCTTGGCCTCAAACACCAGGCTGGCCACGTTCGACATGGTGCCGTCAGACTGCTTGATGGCGTCGATGACCGACTGCAGCACCGAATCACCCCAACCGAACTGCTGTCCGATCTCAAGATCAGCATCTGGTAGCTCGGAGCCGATGAACACGACCAGGCGCGACGGGTGAATGTCGATCTGACTGCCTGCCAGGCGATATGCCTTGGGCTTGCCGTACAGCTCGGACTGGGGGTCCTGCTCCAACTCTGTAGGCGACAGCTGCCGGCGGCTCATCACCGTCAGGTACTTGATTCCACCTGCCTTGATGCGCTCAGGATTGAGCGGAACTGAAGTGTCGCGCTCACCGGTGCCAATGAACACTGCAGCGCCGCCGAACAGTCGCGCACGGGTCATTGCCTGCTTCACCTTGCGGCGAACATCCAGCCGCTTCTCCTCAGCTTCAATCTTCTGGATCTGGTCCTTGCTGGCCTGCCACCCCCGCCAGCGCCGCGTGGCATCAAGCGGCGGGATGTCGATGATCTTGCGTGGGAGCCATGCGCCCCGGTACGCGGCCATCAACTCAAGGTCGGTCATCACCTCGAAGGCATACACGGACCCCGACGCCTTATCGCGCCCGGTGCCAAGGTTTGCCACCAGGTTCACGAGCTTGTCGCTTAGGAATCGGACTGCGCCCATTAGGAAACACCTGCGAGGGAGTACTTGTTGATTGGGTACTCTTTGTGGATGAAGTAGCCGCCGGCATCTGGCCGGTGGTCGTTGCCCTGCTTCTTGTCAGGCTCGCCGTTAGCGCCCCAGATCTGCTGCTCGAGATCATCGGCATAGGTCGGGCACTTGTCCGCGTTCACGCGATACCGGCGCTGCCCTGCTGCGTTGCAGAACATGGCGTTCATCGAGTTGATTCGATCCTTGACCGGCGGGTTTGCGCCCGGGGCCGAGACAATGAAACCGGCCTGTTTGAGCAGGGATATGTCGGTCTCGCTGGCCCGGACGGACTTGCGAGAATCGCCAGAGGCGTCGGGGTAGACCCGGATCTGGCGTGTGTTGCGGTAGTCGTTGCCGTCGTACAGCCAGTACCGCTCCTTGATCTGCTTGATCATGTCCGGCGTGTCGTAGCCGTTGATGATCTCGTCGACCGCGTGCGGTAGGCCAAGACGCTTCACGTGCACGACCGCCGACATCTTGCCGACGTTGAAGTCCATGCCGATGAACAGCACCTCACCAGGCTGGATGGTCTCCTGGCTGCCGTTCAGCTTGCGGTCGTAGGCGGTGTAGATCGTCCCGGACGTCAGGTTGACGAACTGGCCATTCAGGTAGGCCATGATCAGCTGCTCTGGGTACGAGTCCATCAGCGACGGGATGTAGTCAGGCGGCAGATTCAACTCATTGTCGAACGTACTGGCCTGCACCAGCCCGTACATGCCGTTCAGCGCTGGCTTCTCGCGCAGCTGCTTCACGAACTGCTGATAGACGAACTTGAACCCCTCAGGGGTCGTGGTGACGTCTACACCGTTCTTGAGCCCGTCAACGTTGTAGCGCATACGGGCAATGATCTTGCGCCAGGCTTGCTCAGCCTTGAGCTTGGGCAGAACGTCGAGTTCGTCTACCAGGGCGTGACCGATCTTGAAGCCCACGATGGTCTGCGGCTTCTCCATCGAGCGGCAAATGGTCGTACTGCGGTACTGGCCGCCACTGTAGAACTCGACCTCTTTGTCGCTCTCCTTCGTCTTGACCTTCAGGCCCCAGTCGAAGGCTACCTCCTCTATGGTCGGGAAGAAGATGTCGCGAATCTGCGGGTAGGTCGGGGCGAAGTAGCCGGAGTTGATCCGGGGCCACTCCCACACGTGTTTGCAGATGCCAGCGCAGCCTACCCAGGTCTTACCCGAGCCGAAGCCAGCGACGAAGCCGCGAAACTTGTGATGCATCTGGAGGAAGGTGGCCTGAGGCACGTTAAGCATTGGCATCAGGCTTCCTCGCATCCATAACCGTGACCTGAACCGAGGTGGGTACTACGTTCTCCTGCGGCACATCCGCCTTTGTCTGGCGGTTCACGTAGACGTCACCAACCTCTTTGGCGGCCTGCTCAAGGATTTGGAGGGTCAGCCCGTAGTTGCGCATGCCCTCAACCTTTTCGGCCAGCCTGCCCAGCGTACGGAGCCTGTAGGCCCTGTTCGCGATGGGGATCTCGGCCGCCTCTTCGCGGAATCGCGCTCGAGTGTCTTCGAATAGCGTCACCCAGCGCTTGGCCAGGGTCTTGCTGCATCGCTTTGTTGGATCGTGCGTCTCCACCTGCTGGCGGGTCACATCGATGTTGAATTCACGCTTGACGGCCTCTGCCACCTGGGTGGGGGTATCGAAGCAGGCCAACGCCTGAACGATAAAGGCCTTCACCTCGTTGCTCAGGGCTGCCATAGGTTGGGATTCCGTCTAATGCCTGTCTAGCGTCAGGCCGACTTGAGCAGACAGGTTCCGCAGGCCCTCGAAATGTTGATCTTGGCCACCTCAGGCGGCCGGCTTGCAGCTTCGATCAGCTGCTGTACGTCAGGGCTGGCACCGTAGCGCCTCACCACGCCGACGAACTCCTCGACATCGTGACCCCGCATCTCAAGCTTGGGCAGACCGTCATCGCCGAATGCCGGGGCGCCGTACTTATCGAGCTTGTGCGCTATGTGGTAGAGCTCGTGCTCGACCAGGGCGCAGAACTCAGCCTCAGTGCACTGGGCGCAGTAGTCAGCGGCAAGGGTGATCAGGAACTCAGGCTCTTCGCCGAACCAGTCACGCATCTGCTGCTCTTGTCGGGCCTTCTGCCAACCGCCCGCCCGGATCATCAGCTGCTCGGCTTGGCCCAGCACCGTCCTACCCTTCTTCGCGAACGCAGACGACGCCCACAGCACGCCGATATTGGCGTCAATGAGGTGAGCGTGCTCTTCGTTGTGGATGCTGCCTGTGTTGGCGAGGATCTCGGCCTGTATCCACTCCCATACATCGGGGGAAGGTTGCAGGGTGAGCCATAGCGACTCGAGCAGGTCGGCCGGTGGCATCGGTCTGCTCATAGCTACTCCCGCGCCACAAAACGGCGCATGTCGATTTCGTGGCGCGGTGGAATTATCCTATCCGCGAATGAATTACCCCACAGGGATCGGGATGACCAGACTTACCAAGATTCGTATTGCCCTCACGCTTGGTGCGCTCGCCGGAATCGCTCCAGTGACATTGATCTTCCTCTGGGGACTAATCTATTTGGTCATAGCCATCGTCTATATGGATAAGCTTGCCTTGCCAGTGACGATAATCGCCATCTCTGTACCGAGCCTATGGGGGTGCTGGAAAG
>NZ_QKRS01000014.1:0-77037 GCF_024261405.1 Pseudomonas sp. FBF18
TACGGGTGCGGCAGGCGCAGCTGGCGCCGGGCTGCTGGCGGCCGGGGCCTGTGCGGCAGCCTCGTCGGTGGCAGGCTGGGCCTGCTCGGCCGGTGCACTGGCAGCCGGCGCTTCCTGGCTTTCGGCCACGGCCTGGTCTTCAGGCTCGTCCAGCGGGTGGATCTGGGTGGTACCGTCGGCGCTCTCGACCTCGACGTGTTCCATGGCCAGGCTGGCCAGGTCCTTGCCGCGCAGGCTGGTCTGGTCCTGCCACCAGAAGAAGCCACCGCCGATCACCAGGATCAGCAGCAACAGGCTGACGATGCGCAGGATGTTGTGCGACAGGCGTACCGGCTCTTCGATACGCCCCAGCGCATGCACGTCGCTGCCCTGGGAATTGCTGCCGGTGGCCTGGTCGAAGGCCAGCACCAGTTCGGCCTGGTCCATCTCGAACAGCTTGGCGTAGGCGCGGATATAGCCGCGGGCGAAGGTATGCCCTGGCAGCTTGTCGAACGCGCCGGTTTCAAGGTTGTTCAGGGAACTCACGGTCAGGTTGAGCTTGCGGGCCACTTCGGCCTGCGACAAGCCCTTGCTTTCACGGGCCTGACGCAAGGTCTCACCGGGATTCTGGCGAGTCGCTGCTGCTACTTCGGGATGCGCCGCTTTCATCATTGCTCCGACAGGTATTGCTGATATTCCGGCGTACCGGGATAAAGTCGTTGTAATTGCACGCCCAGTTCGGCGGCCTTGTCAGGTTCTTCGAATACAGTTGCCAGGCGCGAACCCAGCAGCAGGCTGCGGGGGCCGTGATCGCTCAGCTGGCTGAAACGATCGTAGTAGTCGCGCGCCGGCACATAATGCCTGTCTTCGTAAGACAACTCAGCCATTTCGAGCAACGCGCGCGGTTGCTGCTGGTTGAGCCGTAAAGCCTTTTGCAGGTGTTCACGCGCCTGCTCGCGCTGACCCAGCTTGATGGCGGTCAGGCCAAGGTTCTCGAAAACCCGGGAGCGTTCAGGATACAGGGTATCGGCCGCCGCTTGGCGAAACATCTGCTGCGCCTGGGCATAGCGCCCCTGCGCATACAGGAAACTGCCGAAATTGTTGCGAATACGGGGGTCGTCGGGGTTGGCAGCCAGGGCCTTGCGGTAATACCCCTCTGCCAGCGCCGGCTCGTCCTCGCGCTGGAACACCAGGGCCAGCGCGGCATTGGCTGCCGGGTCGCGAGCGTCCAGTTCAAGGGCCTTTTTCAGCGGCACCTTGGCGCGTTCGGTCAAACCTTGTTGCAAATAACCCAGGCCCAGTTGCACATAGGCCTGGCGTGCCTCTTCGCGCCCCTTGCCGCTTTGCAGCGGGTCGGAACTGCCGCTGCCGACGCAGCCGGCAAGCAGCGTCAGCAACAGGGTTGGCAGCGCGGCGCGCAGGCCCATGTCGGCCTCAGTTGCCCGCCGCGCCGGTTTGCGGCATATCGGCGTCGGCATTGAGCTGCCGTACCGCGATATAGCGCTCACTGCGGCGCGTGCGGTCCATCACCTGCCCCACCAGCTGACCACAGGCCGCGTCGATGTCCTCGCCACGGGTGGTGCGCACGGTAACGTTGTAGCCGGCCTGGTGCAGGTGGTCCTGGAAGCGGCGGATCGCGTTGTTGCTCGGACGCTCGTAGCCGGAGTGCGGGAACGGGTTGAACGGAATCAGGTTGATCTTGCACGGGATGTTCTTGAGCAGCTCGACCATCTCGACCGCGTGCTCGAGCTTGTCGTTGACGTCCTTGAGCAGGGTGTACTCGATGGTCAGCACACGCTTCTCGCCGAGTTCGGCCATGTAGCGCATGCACGACTCGAGCAGCATCTTGAGCGGGTACTTCTTGTTGATCGGTACCAGCTCGTTGCGCAGGGCGTCGTTGGGTGCGTGCAGCGACAGCGCCAGGGACACGTCGATGTGCTTGGCCAGCTGGTCGATCATCGGCACCACGCCGGAGGTGGACAGGGTCACACGGCGCTTGGAAATGCCGTAGCCCAGGTCGTCCATCATCAGGTGCATGGCGGCGACCACGTTGTCGAAGTTGAGCAGCGGCTCACCCATGCCCATCATCACCACGTTGGTGATGGCGCGGTCGATGGTGGCGGGAATGCTGCCGAACGACTTGTTGGCAATCCACACCTGGCCGATCACTTCGGCGGCGGTGAGGTTGCTGTTGAATCCTTGCTTGCCGGTGGAGCAGAAACTGCAGTCCAGGGCGCAACCGGCCTGGGACGAGACACACAGGGTGCCACGCTTGCCCTGGGGGATGTACACGGTCTCGACGCAGCTGCCGGACGCCACGCGCACCACCCACTTGCGGGTGCCGTCGCTGGAGATGTCCTCGCTGACCACTTCGGGGCCGCGAATCTCGGCAACGGCCTTGAGCTTCTCGCGCAGGGCCTTGCCGACATTCGTCATGGCGTCGAAATCATCGACGCCAAAGTGGTGAATCCATTTCATTACCTGGCCGGCACGGAAACGCTTCTCCCCGATGGACTCGAAGAATTTTTCCATTTCCGGCTGGGTCAGGCCCAACAGGTTAGTTTTACCAGTCGATGTCGTCATGGATTCACCCTCACTCGTAAGCTGTCGCTTAGCGAGCGGTTACCTCGGTAGCTGCGAAGAAGTACGAGATTTCGCGAGCAGCAGCGGCTTCGGAGTCCGAACCGTGAACGGCGTTGGCGTCGATCGACTCGGCGAAGTCGGCACGGATGGTACCGGCAGCAGCTTCTTTAGGGTTGGTGGCGCCCATCAGCTCACGGTTCAGAGCGATGGCGTTTTCGCCTTCCAGAACCTGTACAACGACCGGGCCGGAGATCATGAAGGCAACCAGGTCACCGAAGAAGCCGCGCTCTTTGTGCTCGGCGTAGAAGCCTTCGGCTTCGGCTTTGGACAGTTGCTTGAGTTTCGAGGCAACGACGCGCAGGCCGGCTTTTTCGAAACGGGTGGTGATCTCGCCGATCACGTTCTTGGCAACGGCGTCAGGCTTGATGATGGAGAAAGTACGTTGAACAGCCATGGTGTAACTCCAGAAACAGTAAGTGAAGCGAAAAATTAAACCCGCGAATTATACGCGGGTTCCGGGGGATTGCCTAACCTGCCGAGTGCGCTCAGTCGGCTTCTTCGATCCAGGCGGCCTGAATGGCTTCAAGCACCTTCTCTCCGCCACGGTTCGGATCGTCGCTGAAGTCGGGCAGGGCCTGCACCCAGCGGCTCAGTTCGACGAAATTCACGTAGCGAGGATCGACTTGCGGCTTGCTTTCGGCAAGCTGAATTGCAATTTCAAGTACATCAACCCATTTCAGGCTCATGATGACTCCAACGGTCAGTGCGGCGCTTCGGCGGCGTGGTTGAGCGAGTATTTCGGGATCTCGACGGTCACGTCCTCGGTGCCGACCTTGGCCTGGCAGGTCAGGCGCGACGTGGGCTCCAGGCCCCAGGCGCGGTCGAGGTAGTCCTCTTCCAGCTCGTCGGCCTCGTTCAGCGAGTTGAAACCCTCGCGGATCACGCAGTGGCACGTGGTGCAGGCGCAGACGCCGCCGCAGGCGCTTTCGATCTCGATGTGGTTGTCATGGGCCACTTCAAGGATGGACTTACCGGTTTCGGCCTCCACCACCATTCCGTCCGGACAGAACTTCTCGTGGGGCAGAAAAATCACCTGCGGCATCAGTTATTCCTCGATCTCATTCAGGTTGCGCCCGGCCAAAGCGGCTTTTACCGTCGAATCAAGGCGACGGGCGGCAAAGGCATCGGTCACTTGCGACAGACGCTTGGTCTGCTGCTCGATGGCGGCGCCATCGGTACCGTTCATCAAATCACGCAAGTCTTGCATCTGTTGTTCGATCGCCAGGCGCTCTTCGGCGTCCAGCAGGCGCTCGCCATCGGCGTCCAGCGCGCCCTGCACCGCTTCGAGCAGACGCTCGGCGTCGACCTGGTGCTCGCGCAGCTGGCGCGCCACCTTGTCGTAGCCGGCATGTTCGAAGGAGTCCTTGAGCATGCGAGTGATCTCGCCGTCGGTCAGGCCGTAGGACGGCTTGACCTGAATGCTCGATTCCACACCCGAGCCCAGCTCGCGCGCCGAAACGCTGAGCAGGCCGTCGGCGTCGACCTGGAAGGTGACGCGAATCTTCGCCGCACCGGCCACCATGGCCGGAATGCCGCGCAGTTCGAAGCGCGCCAGGGAGCGGCAGTCGCTGATCAGCTCACGCTCACCCTGCAGCACGTGGATCATCATGGCCGACTGGCCGTCCTTGTAAGTGGTGAATTCCTGGGCACGGGCAACCGGGATGGTGGTGTTGCGCGGGATCACCTTCTCCATCAACCCGCCCATGGTTTCCAGCCCCAGGGACAGCGGAATCACGTCGAGCAGCAGCAGTTCGCCGCCGTCGCGCTTGTTGCCGGCCAGGGTATCGGCCTGGATCGCGGCGCCGATGGCCACCACCTGATCGGGGTCGATCTCGGTCAGCGGGGTACGCCCGAACAGCGCGCCCACCGCCTCGCGCACACGCGGCACGCGAGTGGAACCACCGACCATGACCACGGCTTCGACTTCATCCAGCTCGATGCCACTGTCGCGCACGGCGCGGCGACAGGCCTTGAGGCTGCGCGCCACCATCGGTTCGATCAACGCGTCGAAGCCGGCACGGGTCAGCTCGCCCTGCCAGGCGCCATGGCTCACGGACACGACATCGCTGTTGGTCAACGCTTCCTTGGCCGCACAGGCAGCTTGCAGCAGTTGACGCTGGGTGCCGGGGTCGAGGTCGGCAGACAGGCCCGCCTGCTCGATGATCCAGCCGGCCACCGCATGGTCGAAGTCATCGCCGCCCAGGGCGCTGTCGCCGCCGGTGGCCATCACCTCGAACACACCGCCGGTCAGGCGCAGGATGGAAATGTCGAAGGTGCCGCCGCCCAGGTCATAGATGGCCACCACGCCTTCGGCGTTCTGGTCCAGGCCATAGGCCACAGCCGCAGCGGTCGGTTCGTTGAGCAGGCGCAGCACGTTCAGCCCGGCCAGGCGCGCAGCGTCCTTGGTGGCCTGGCGCTGAGCATCGTCGAAGTACGCCGGCACGGTGATCACCGCGCCGACCAGCTCGCCACCCAGGGTGGCTTCGGCGCGCTGGCGCAGCACCTTGAGAATGTCGGCCGAGACTTCCACCGGGCTTTTCGGGCCCTGCACCGTGTCGATGAACGGCATGTGCGACTCGCCGCCGACAAAGCGGTAGGGCAGTTGCTCGCCCAGTTGCTTGACGTCGGCCAGGCCGCGCCCCATCAGGCGCTTGACCGACAGCACGGTGTTCAGCGGGTCGCTGGAGGCCGCGTCACGGGCACTGTAGCCCACGTCGACATGGTTGGCGTGATAGCGCACCGCCGACGGCAGGATGACCCGGCCCTCGGCGTCTGGCAGCGGTTCGGAAATGCCGCTGCGCAATGCAGCGACCAGCGAATTGGTGGTGCCAAGGTCAATGCCCACGGCCAGGCGGCGCTGATGGGGCTGTGGCGTCTGACCGGGTTCGGCGATCTGCAGTAGGGCCATGCTTATCTGATACCAGGGGTGTCGCCAACGGCGCCACCGGGTTAATCGTCGAGGCGCTCTTCCAGCTGGCGCACTTCATAGGCGAGCTTGTCGAGGAACTGCATGCGGCGCATCAGGCGCTCGGCCTGTTCACGCTGCGCAGCATCCTCCCAGCAGGCGGCGAAGTCCTCGTTGAGTGCCTCCTGGGCGACCTTCAGGCGGCGCTTGAACGCGGCCACGCCATCGAGGTCGGCACTGTCCTGCAGGTCTTCGAGCTCTTCTCGCCATTGCATCTGCTGGAAGAGGAACTCGGGGTCGTGGACAGTGACTTCCTGCGGCACTTCGTGGCCCCCCATCGCCAACAGGTAGCGCGCCCGCTTGGGCGCACTCCTGAGGGTCTGGTAGGCGTCGTTGAGGCCGGCCGAGCGCTCCAGCGCCAGGCGCTGTTCACGCTCGGGGGCATCGGCGAAGCGGTCCGGGTGAACCTCGCGGGCCAGCTCGCGATAGCGTGCGGCCAGCTTGTCGAGGTCCAGGCGAAAGCCCGGCTGCAGGTCAAACAGGGCGAAATGACAAGGAGTACCCACGCGCAGCCTCAGACGTTGAAGCTTTCGCCGCAGCCACACTCACCGCGCACGTTGGGATTGTTGAACTTGAAGCCTTCGTTCAACCCTTCCTTGACGAAATCCAGTTCGGTTCCGTCCAGGTACACCAGGCTTTTCGGGTCGATGATCACCTTGACGCCGTGACTTTCGAACACCTGGTCCTCGCTGTCCGGCGCGTCGACGAACTCCAGCACATAGGCCAGGCCCGAGCAGCCGGTGGTGCGAACGCCCAGGCGAATGCCGTCACCCTTGCCGCGTCCTTCGAGGGAGCGCCGCACGTGGTTGGCGGCGGCTTCTGTCATGCTGATAGCCATCGAGACTCCTTACCTGCAACAGGCGAACTTAGAGCAAACCTTTCTTCTGCTTGTAATCGCGCACGGCCGCCTTGATGGCGTCCTCGGCGAGTACCGAGCAGTGGATCTTCACCGGCGGCAACGCCAGTTCTTCGGCCAGCTGGGTGTTCTTGATGGTTTCGGCTTCGTCCAGGGTCTTGCCCTTCATCCACTCGGTAGCGAGGGAGCTGGAAGCGATGGCCGAACCACAGCCGTAGGTCTTGAACTTGGCATCTTCGATGACGCCCTGCTCGTTGACCTTGATCTGCAGGCGCATCACGTCGCCGCACGCAGGCGCGCCGACCATGCCGGTACCGACATCCGGGTCCTCGGCATTCATCTTGCCGACGTTGCGTGGGTTTTCGTAGTGGTCGATGACCTTTTCACTGTAAGCCATGGTGCTATTCCTTCCTCATCAGAGAGCCGCTCTTGCTGGCGACTACTTAGTGCGCAGCCCACTCGATCTTGGAGATGTCGACGCCGTCTTTGTACATATCCCACAGCGGCGACAATTCGCGCAGCTTGGTCACGGCCTCGCAGACCTTCTGCGCGGCGTAGTCGATTTCTTCTTCGGTGGTGAAGCGACCGAAGGTGAAGCGGATCGAGCTGTGCGCCAGTTCGTCGTTGCGGCCCAGGGCGCGCAGCACGTAGGACGGCTCGAGCGATGCCGAGGTGCACGCCGAACCCGAAGACACTGCCAGGTCCTTGAGGGCCATGATCAGCGACTCGCCTTCGACGTAGTTGAAGCTCAGGTTCAGGTTGTGCGGAATACGCGCGGTCATGCTGCCGTTGATGTACAGCTCTTCAAGGTTCTCGACCTGCTTGTAGAAGCGGTCGCTCAGGGCCTTGATGCGCAGGTTCTCGCTGGCCATCAGCTCCTTGGCGATGGCGAAGGCTTCGCCCATGCCGACGATCTGGTGGGTAGCCAGGGTGCCCGAACGCATGCCGCGCTCGTGACCGCCGCCGTGCATGGTGGCTTCAAGACGCACGCGCGGCTTGCGGCTGACGTACAGCGCGCCGATGCCTTTGGGGCCGTAGGTCTTGTGCGCCGAGAACGACATCAGGTCGACCTTCAGCTTCTGCAGGTCGATCTCGACCTTGCCGGTGGACTGCGCGGCATCGACGTGGAACATGACGCCACGCGAGCGGGTCAGCTCGCCGATGGCGGCGATGTCGTTGATGGTGCCGATTTCGTTGTTCACGTGCATGATCGACACCAGGATGGTGTCTTCACGCAGGGCTGCCTCGACCATGGCCGGGGTGATCAGGCCATCGGCGCCCGGCTCGATGTAGGTGACTTCGAAGCCTTCACGCTCCAGCTGACGGGTGCTGTCCAGAACGGCCTTGTGCTCGATCTTGGAGGTGATCAGGTGCTTGCCCTTGGTGCCGTAGAAGTGCGCGACGCCCTTGATTGCCAGGTTGTCGGACTCGGTGGCGCCACTGGTCCAGACAATTTCCCGCGGGTCGGCGTTGACCAGGTCGGCGACCTGACGGCGAGCGTTCTCGACCGCTTCTTCGGCTTTCCAGCCAAAGACGTGGGAACGCGAGGCCGGGTTACCGAAGTTCCCGTCGACCAGCAGGCAATCGCTCATCTTCTGGGCGACACGTGGGTCGACCGGGGTGGTCGCGGAGTAATCGAGGTAGATCGGCAACTTCATTGAATATCTCCTATCAGGCGGGCTCATCGCGCAGTCGAAACGGTCATTCGACGGCGGATGTCTCAATCTTGTCCAGATGCGGTGTCCGGCCCGCCATGCGGCGCAGGTCCTGACGCTGGGCGACTTCTTGCACCTCACGGCGAGTAACAAGGTCAGCCAGGCTGATACCGCTCAGAAATTCGTGAATCTGCTGGCTGAGATCACACCACAAGTGGTGGGTCAGGCAGGTATCGCCAGCGTGGCAATCACCCAGGCCCTGGCAGCGTGTAGCGTCGACCGATTCGTTGACCGCATCGATCACCTGGGCTACCTGGATGCTTTCCATCACGCGCGACAGCTGGTAGCCGCCGCCTGGACCGCGCACACTGGAAACCAGACTGCTGCGACGCAGCTTGGCAAACAGCTGCTCCAGATAGGAAAGGGAGATGCCTTGGCGCTCGGAAATGTCGGCCAGGGACACCGGCCCGTTTTGCGCGTGCAACGCCAGGTCAAGCATGGCAGTCACGGCGTATCGGCCTTTTGTAGTCAGTCGCATGGCTATTTGGTACCACGGGAGTTACGGGATGTGTGCGAGTATGCGATTCCCGAGCATTTAAGTCAACTATAAGACCTACTGCTTTAGTCGGGATTGCGCCTGAGAGGCGGCGCAGAGTGTAGCAAAGTCGGGCGCTCCAGCGCACGCCCTTCTGTCAATGCGTCGACGCGTCGCTGCGGGCGTCGGCCTTCACGTCCGCGAAGTCTTCGTCACGCAGGGCCGGCAGTTCCTTGGCGCAGTAGTCGCTGCCCAGGTTCTTGAGCGCACCGCACATGTCCTCCAGGCGCCCGTCCACCGCTTGCAGGTGGTCGAGCAACTGGCCGATGGCGCGGGCCACCGGGTCGGGCATGTCTTCGCTCACGCCGTAGGCGTCGAAGCCGATCTTCTCGGCCATGGCCTTGCGCCGGGCCTCCTGCTCGGCATCGGACTTGACGATGATACGCCCCGGTATACCTACCGCCGTGGCACCGGCCGGCACCGCCTTGGTGACCACCGCATTGGAGCCGATCTTGGCCCCTGCGCCCACGGTGAACGGGCCCAGCACCTTGGCGCCGGCCCCCACCACCACGCCGTCCTCCAGGGTCGGGTGGCGCTTGCCCTTGTTCCAGCTGGTGCCGCCCAGGGTCACGCCCTGGTACAGGGTCACGTCATCGCCGATCTCGGCGGTTTCGCCGATCACGATGCCCATGCCGTGGTCGATGAAGAAGCGCCGGCCTACCTTTGCACCGGGGTGAATCTCGATGCCGGTCATCCAGCGACCGAAGTTGGACACCAGCCGCGCCAGCCACTTCCAGTCCCGTACCCACAGGGCATGCGCCGCGCGGTGCAGCCAGATCGCATGCATGCCCGGGTAGCAGGTCAGCACTTCAAAGGCATTGCGCGCCGCCGGGTCACGGTGGAAAACGCTTTGGATATCTTCACGCAGACGCTCGAACATTTACTGATCCTTCCGCTTGTGCGCATCGCCCCGGGCCGCTTTCTGGGTTTCGGTGAGGATGCCGCGCAAAATGCTTATTTCCGATCGACTCACCGCGCTGCGCCCGTACAGGCGACGCAAACGCGGCATCAGGTGCTTGGGCTTGGTCGGGTCGAGAAAGCCGATGTCCACCAGCGCGGACTCCAGGTGCTGGTAGAACAGCTCCATTTCGTCCATGGTCGCCAGCTCTGCGCTGCGCACCGAGGCCACTTCAACCTTCTCGACTTTCGACGCCTGCCCGTCGGCTGCCAGCCAGGCCATGCGCACTTCATAGGCCAGGACCTGGACCGCAGCCGCCAGATTCAGCGAACTGAAATCCGGGTTGGACGGGATATGCACGTGATAATGACATCGCTGCAGCTCGTCGTTGGTCAGGCCGGCATGTTCACGGCCGAACACCAGCGCCACCTCGGCACCCTCGCCTGCCTGCTCGACGACCTTGGCGCCGCATTCGCGCGGATCGAGCAGGGGCCACGGGATGCGCCGGTCGCGGGCACTGGTGCCCACCACCAGGGTGCAGCCCACCAGCGCATCCTCGAGCGTGGCCACCACCTCGGCACCCGCCAGCACGTCATCGGCGCCGGAGGCACGGGCACTGGCCTCGTGGGAAGGAAAGTCGTTCGGCTCGACCAGCACCAGGCGCGACAGGCCCATGTTTTTCATGGCGCGCGCAGCCCCGCCGATATTGCCGGGGTGACTGGTATTGACCAGGACGACACGAATTCTTGGCAGCACGGGCACGGCTCACAGACACGGAAGGAAGGGAGCAAATCTTACAGAAGCGACCGGCATTACGCTATGAAAGCAAATGTCGCCCTTCTTCGTTCAAAGTTTTCTGCTAGAATGTTCGGCTTTCTTTAACGACCCAGGTGAAACGTCCATGCAGCCCATGCTGAATATCGCGCTGCGCGCCGCCCGCAGCGCCAGTGAATTGATTTTCCGCTCCATCGAGCGCCTGGATACCATCAAGGTAGATGAGAAAGACGCCAAGGATTACGTCTCCGAAGTCGACCGCGCGGCGGAAAAAGTCATCGTCGACGCCCTGCGCAAGGCGTACCCGAACCACTCCATCTACGGTGAAGAAACCGGCCTGCACGCTGGCAACGGCGAAGAAGGCAAGGACTACCTGTGGGTCATCGACCCGCTCGACGGTACCACCAACTTCCTGCGTGGCGTTCCTCACTTTGCCGTGAGCATCGCGTGCAAGTACCGCGGCCGCCTGGAACACGCCGTGGTCCTCGACCCGGTACGCCAGGAAGAATTCACCGCCAGCCGTGGCCGTGGCGCCCAGCTCAATGGTCGCCGCCTGCGCGTCAGCGGTCGCACCAGCCTGGACGGCGCCCTGCTGGGTACCGGCTTCCCGTTCCGTGACAACCAGATGGATGGCCTGGACAACTACCTGGGCATGTTCCGTGCCCTGGTCGGCCAGACCGCCGGCATCCGCCGCGCCGGCGCCGCGAGCCTGGACCTGGCCTACGTGGCCGCCGGCCGCTTCGATGCGTTCTGGGAGTCGGGCCTGAGCGAGTGGGACATGGCTGCAGGCGCACTGCTGATCCAGGAAGCGGGCGGCCTGGTGAGCGACTTCACCGGTGGTCATGACTTCCTCGAGAAGGGCCACATCGTTGCCGGCAACATCAAGTGCTTCAAGGCGGTGTTGACGGCGATCCAGCCGCACCTGCCGGCCTCGCTGAAGCGCTGAGTTTCAGCCGGGCAATAAAAAAGCACCCTTCGGGGTGCTTTTTTGTGGCTGGCTTTCGGGCCTCTTCGCCGGCAAGGCCGGCGCCTACAGGTTGCGCATGGCTTTGTAGGAGCCCGCCTTGCCGGCGAAAGGGCCATCACTGCCCAGGCTGTGCCTGCGTCAGTACCAGCTTGCCATTCTCGTCCAGCGGGATCTGCGAACCCGGGTCGCGCTCCATGCGCACCTGCCCGGCCTTGTCGCCAATCGAATACTTCACGTCGTACCCCACCACCTTCTCGCTCAGGTCATTGACCGTGTTGCAGCGGGTTTGCGTGGTGGTGTAGGTATCGCGGTTCTGCATGCCTTCCTGCACCTTGTTGCCGGCATAGCCACCACCGACGGCACCAGCCACGGTGGCGATCTTCTTGCCATTGCCGCCGCCGATCTGGTTACCCAGCAACCCACCTGCCACGGCGCCCAGCACGGTACCGGCGATCTGGTGCTGATCCTTCACCGGCGCCTGACGAGTCACCGTGACATCCTTGCAGACTTCCCGTGGCGTCTTGACGGTCTGCTTGACCGGCTGCACCGACGTCACCTGCGCGTATTGCGGCCCGCCCTTGACCAAGCTGTAGGTAGCCACGGCACCTCCGGCAGTGACACCGACAGCACCCAGCACCGCACCCACCAGCATTGACTTGTTCACGTGAACCTCCTGATTTACCTGCGGGAACACGCCCGCGCTTCTCCCAGCCTTGGAGCATAAAAAAAGGCGCGAGTTCAATACTCGCGCCTTCTTGTACCGCTCAGGACAGTGGCAAAAAGCCTTATGGACGCTCGTCCACACCCTCGGTTTTCACCGGCGGGATCAGGTCTTCACTGTTCAGGTTCAGCCAGATCAGCACCACGTTGGCGATGTAGATCGACGAGTAGGTACCGGCCATTACACCGATGAACAGTGCCAGCGAGAAGCCCCACAGGTTGTCACCACCGAAGAACAGCAGTGCCGCGATCGCCAGCAAGGTGGACACCGAGGTGGCCACGGTACGCAGCAGGGTCTGGGTGGTCGAGACGTTGATGTTCTCGATCAGCGAAGCCTTGCGCATCACGCGGAAGTTTTCCCGTACCCGGTCGAACACCACGATGGTGTCGTTGAGCGAGTAGCCGATGATCGCCAGCACCGCCGCCAGCACCGTCAGGTCGAAGGTGATCTGGAAGAACGACAGGATGCCCATGGTCACGATCACGTCGTGCACCAGCGACAGGATGGCGCCCACCGCAAACTTCCACTGGAAGCGGAAGGCCAGGTAGACCAGGATGCCGCCCAGCGCCAGCAGCATGCCCAGGCCGCCCTGGTCACGCAGTTCCTCGCCCACCTGCGGGCCGACGAACTCGACACGCTTGACCGTGGCCGGGTTGTCGGTGCTGATCTTCTGCAGCGCCTCGGCCACCTTGTTGCCCAGCATCGGGTCGTCGCCCGGCATGCGCACCAGCAGGTCGGTGGTAGCACCGAAGCTCTGCACCACGGCATCGTGGAAGCCGGACCTGACCAGCTCTTCACGAACCTCGCCAAGGTTGGCCGGGCGCTCGTAGGTCAGCTCGATGAGCGTACCGCCGGTGAAGTCCAGGCCGAAGTTGAGCCCTTTGTAGAACCAGCTGAACAGTGCCAGCACAGTCAGCAGCAGGGTGACGCCGAACGCGACGTTCCGCACACCCATGAAGTTAATGGTACGTAACATGGCAGCCCCTTATACCCACAACTTCTTGATATCCCGCCCACCGCAGGTCAGGTTGACCATTGCGCGGGTGACCATGACGGCCGTGAACATCGAGGTGAAAATCCCGAGGGACATGGTAACCGCGAAGCCCTTGACCGGACCGGTACCCATGGCGAACAGGATGCCGCCCACCAGCAGGGTGGTCAGGTTGGCATCGACGATCGCGGTGTAGGCACGGTTGAAGCCTTCGTGGATGGCGCGCTGCACCGACATGCCATTGGCCAGTTCTTCACGTATGCGCGAGAAGATCAGTACGTTGGCGTCGACCGCCATACCCATGGTCAGCACAATACCGGCAATGCCCGGCAGGGTCAGCGTAGCCCCCAGCAGCGACATCAGCGCCAGCAGCAGCACCATGTTGCCCGCCAGGGCGATGGTGGCGATCAGGCCGAAGGCACGGTAGATGGCCATGATGAACAGCGACACGAACAGCATGCCCCACAGCGATGCATCGATACCCTTGGTGATGTTGTCGGCACCCAGGCTCGGGCCAATGGTACGTTCTTCGGCGAAGTACATCGGCGCCGCCAGACCACCGGCACGCAGCAGCAGGGCCAGTTCAGACGACTCACCCTGGCCGTTCAGGCCGGTGATGCGGAACTGGCTGCCCAGCGGCGACTGGATGGTCGCCAGGCTGATGATGCGCTTCTCTTCCACGAACGACTGCACCGGCACGTCTTTCTCGACACCGTCGACCATCTGCTTGACGTAGCGGGTAACCGGACGCTGTTCGATGAAGATCACCGCCATGCTGCGCCCGACGTTGCTGCGCGTGGCGCGGCTCATCAGTTCGCCGCCGTGGCCATCCAGGCGGATGTTCACCTGCGGGCGACCCTGCTCGTCGAAGCTGGCCTGGGCGTCGGTGACCTGGTCACCGGTGATGATCAGGCCACGCTCGACCGCTGCCGGTGGGCGACCGCCCTCACGGAACTCGAAGGTCTCGGTGGTGGCCTTGGACGCACCCGGCTCGGCACCCAGACGGAACTCCAGGTTCGCGGTCTTGCCCAGGATACGCTTGGCTTCGGCGGTGTCCTGCACGCCTGGCAGCTCGACCACGATGCGGTTGGCACCCTGGCGCTGAACCAGTGGCTCGGCCACACCCAGTTCGTTGACGCGGTTACGTACCGTGGTCAGGTTCTGCTTGATCGAGTATTCACGGATTTCCGCGACCTTGGCCGGGGTAATCGCCAGACGCAGCACCGACAGGCCGTTACGCTCGGTGGTGGTCAGCTCGAAATCGTTGAAATTCTTGCGGATCAGGCTGCGAGCCTGTTCGCGGGACTGGTCATCGGAGAAGCCCAGTTGAATGCCGCCATCTTGCTGCGGCAGGCTGCGGTAGCGCACACGCTCCTTGCGCAGCAGGCTTTTGACTTCGCCCTCGTACACCTTCAGACGTGCCGCCATGGCCTTGTCCATGTCCACTTCAAGCAGGAAGTGCACACCACCGGACAGGTCCAGGCCCAGCTTCATCGGGCTTGCACCCAGGTTGCGCAGCCATTGCGGAGTGGTCGGGGCCAGGTTCAGTGCAACGACGTAGTCGTCACCCAGCGCCTTGCGCACAACGTCCTTGGCCGGCAGTTGGTCGTCCTGTTTGGCCAGACGCACCAGTGCGCCCTTGCCCTTCTCGCCCAGGCTTGCACCCTTGACCGCGATACCGGCGTCGGCCAGTGCCTTGGTGGCACGGTCCAGGTCGGCCTGGCTGACCTGCAGCGCCGTGCTGGCACCACTGACCTGAATAGCCGCGTCGTCAGGGTAGAGGTTGGGAGCGGAATAAATAAAACCGATCGCCAGTACCGCCAGGATCAGTGCGTATTTCCATAGAGGATATTTGTTCAGCATCACGCCGCCCGTTCAAGACGCGGGGCGCCTTGCGCGCCCCGTCGATTGTAGAAAATCTGAAACTTAGATCGCTTTGAGCGTGCCCTTGGGCAGGGTCGCGGCAATAGCACCCTTCTGGAACTTCAGTTCCACGGTGTCGGACACTTCCAGCACCACGAAGTCATCGGCCACTTTGACGATCTTGCCGGCAATACCGCCGTTGGTGACAACTTCGTCACCTTTCTGCAGGTTGCTCAGCAGGTTCTTCTGCTCTTTGGCGCGCTTGGCCTGTGGACGCCAGATCATCAGGTAGAAGATGACCAGGAAGCCGACCAGGAAAATCCACTCGAAGCCGGTACCGGCTGGGCCGGCGGCAGCTGCCGGGGCTGCTGCGTCCGCGTAAGCGGCAGGAATCAGAAAGCTCATTTAGCACTCCAAGTTGCAAGTTGTTGTACGTGTGTCAGGTTCGACAGAACATCAATCCAAGGGCGGCACAGGCAGCCCGCGCTTGGCGTAAAAGGCATCGACAAAGGCGGCCAATGTACCCTGTTGAATAGCCTCGCGCAAACCAGCCATCAGGCGCTGGTAATGACGCAAGTTGTGGATGGTATTCAACATGCTGCCCAACATTTCGCCGCATTTATCCAGGTGATGCAGATAAGCGCGGGAGAAGTTCTGGCAGGTGTAGCAGTCACAGGTCGGATCCAGTGGCGAATCATCATGGCGATGGAACGCGTTACGGATTTTAAGCACGCCGGTATCGACAAACAGATGACCGTTGCGCGCATTGCGCGTAGGCATCACGCAATCGAACATGTCGACGCCGCGGCGCACACCCTCAACGAGATCTTCCGGCTTGCCTACCCCCATAAGGTAACGAGGTTTGTCAGCCGGCATCATGCCCGGCAGGTAGTCCAGCACCTTGATCATCTCGTGCTTGGGCTCGCCCACCGACAGCCCGCCAATGGCCAGGCCGTCGAAGCCGATCTTGTCCAGGCCCTCGAGCGAACGCTCGCGCAGGTTGCGGTGCATGCCGCCCTGCACGATGCCGAACAGCGCCGCAGTGCTGTCGCCGTGGGCGTTCTTGGAGCGCTGGGCCCAGCGCAGCGACAGCTCCATGGAGATGCGCGCCACATCTTCATCGGCCGGGTACGGGGTGCACTCGTCGAAAATCATCACCACGTCCGAGCCCAGGTCGCGCTGCACCTGCATCGACTCTTCCGGGCCCATGAACACCTTGGAGCCGTCCACCGGGGAGGCGAAGGTCACGCCCTCCTCCTTGATCTTGCGCATCGCACCCAGGCTGAACACCTGGAAGCCGCCGGAGTCGGTGAGGATCGGGCCCTGCCACTTCATGAAGTCGTGCAGGTCGCCGTGGGCCTTGATCACCTCGGTGCCCGGGCGCAGCCACAGGTGGAAGGTGTTGCCCAGGATCATCTGCGCGCCGATGGCCTCGATGTCGCGCGGCAGCATGCCCTTGACCGTGCCATAGGTGCCCACCGGCATGAAGGCCGGGGTTTCGACCACGCCCCGGGGGAATGTCAGGCGGCCGCGACGGGCCTTGCCGTCGGTGGCCAGCAACTCGAAGGACATACGACAGGTGCGACTCATGCTTGATCCTCGGGCCCGCGTGGCGCCGGATTGCGGGTGATGAACATGGCATCACCGTAACTGAAGAAGCGGTAGCCGTTTTCCACCGCTGCGGCGTAGGCAGCCATGGTCTCGGGGTAACCGGCGAAGGCCGAAACCAGCATCAGCAGCGTGGATTCGGGCAAATGGAAGTTGGTCACCAGGGCGTCGACCACGTGGAACGGGCGGCCCGGGAAAATAAAGATGTCGGTATCGCCGCTGAACGGCTTGAGCGTACCGTCGCGCGCCGCGCTTTCCAGCGAGCGCACGCTGGTGGTGCCGACCGCGATCACCCGCCCGCCGCGCGCCCGGCATTCGGCCACGGCGTCCACCACGTCCTGGCCCACTTCGAGCCACTCTTTATGCATGTGGTGATCTTCGATGCGCTCCACGCGCACCGGCTGGAAGGTGCCGGCGCCCACGTGCAGGGTGACAAAGGCGGTGCTCACGCCCTTTTCGGCGATCTTGCCCATCAGCTCTTCATCGAAGTGCAGGCCGGCGGTGGGCGCGGCCACGGCGCCGGAGCGCTGCGCATAGACCGTCTGATAGCGCTCGCGGTCGGCGCCTTCGTCGGGGCGGTCTATATAAGGAGGCAACGGCATGTGCCCGACGCGGTCGAGCAGTGGCAGCACCTCTTCGGTGAAGCGCAGCTCGAACAGCGCGTCGTGGCGCGCGACCATCTCGGCTTCGCCGCCGCCGTCGATCAGCAGCTGGGTGCCTGGCTTGGGCGACTTGCTAGAGCGCACGTGGGCGAGCACGCGATGGCTGTCGAGCACGCGCTCGATGAGGATCTCCAGCTTGCCGCCGGAGGCCTTCTGGCCGAACAGTCGGGCCGGGATCACCCGGGTGTTGTTGAACACCATCAGATCGCCCGGGCGCAGGTGCTCGAGCAGGTCGGTGAACTGGCGATGCGCGAGCGCGCCGGTAGGCCCGTCGAGGGTCAACAGCCGGCTGCTGCGCCGTTCAGCCAGTGGATGGCGGGCGATCAGGGAATCTGGAAGCTCAAAGGAGAAATCGGCGACGCGCATGATGGTGATCGGTTTGACAGGGCCGCAAAGTTTAGCGGAAAGCGGCAAAATTGACCATGAAAGCTGATTGACCAACGGTAGGCGCCTCACTATACTTCGCCGCCACAAGCCCTGATGGCGGAATTGGTAGACGCGGCGGATTCAAAATCCGTTTTCGAAAGGAGTGGGAGTTCGAGTCTCCCTCGGGGCACCATACAAATCCTTGTAAATCAAGGACTTAGAGAAGGGGTAGAAAGAAATTTCTACCCCTTTTTCTATCCAGAAAATCTGTTCTTCTCAAACCCATTTCCCTCGGAAAATGCGGCCCCAAAGCGTCACATCACGCGAAGTCAAGATCATACAAACCCACAAAAATCAATAGATTTTATGGGTATTCAAAAACCTTCGCGTCTCCGGCAAGGTCGTTTTTTGTGGTTGAACGTGTTCAAGCATGAAAATTGAGCACACATAAAATCTTACATAGCAGCGCCGATTAAGGTCTACCCCTAACTTTTAATTTTTGACAACTACCATCCAACCCTACATATATTTTCAATCTACCATTCACACAATATTTCGTCGCATTAAGCCATTATTTGACTGTCATTGAAATTAAAAGACCGAACAAATCAAGCATTCAACAATGCTTGGCAACTGTATAGCAGGCATTGAAAAGGCCACCTTGAAAGGCAGCCTGATAGTTATCGACCATTATACGAACGCGGTCTATCTTCTCTTCATCGACCTCAAATCAACAAAAACACTGATGTGCTTTATTGTCGTTTACACATTTCAAAAAACAGTGCCATCATCCAAGGCAGACTTCAACTCGCTCTTGTAATTACTCTTATTAAAACTGTCGACCTTCTTGTAAGTATTCAGCTTTTCAGGAGAGCGATATTGCGTATCACTTGCGAACGATTGAAAGGTGTCATCGTCAACCATTCTTATATGCATTTGAAGCTCCCTTGAATCATAGCCATAAAACTCAACAAAACCGGGAATTTGACTTTGACGTGCAACCATCAACGCTTCTTTGACTGGCTTGTCATAGAGATAGAATGTAGCAGTCACCATAATGGCACCCCCGGATTCAGTATTGTTCTTACCGAATTGGGGATTCACATAAGGGGTGAACACGACCCCACCATCCATAGCCTTGGTTTGTCCTAGCCATTTACGCTCTTTAATAGCACTGATTGTCTTATTGATAGGTCCAGAATACTCAACGCTTCTTCTGTCTTTATCAAGCTGGACGTGTTCAAAGGTTTCTGCTGATGCTGTGCACGCAAAAGCGGCAACCAACGATGCCAACACAAAGCTTTTAATTTTTTCCATTTTTTCCTTATCCATTCAGTTGAATCGCGAGAGCCAAGTCTTGCTGGTAAGGCAAAATGCTATCACCATTTGAGCAATAGTTAAACGCCAGCATTCCAACATCGCGGGGATGCAATATATTTAAGACTGGAACTTGCATGCGAGTTCTTCAAGTGCTTTCCTTCGGAATACCTGTCAACAGTCATCCGCAACAAACCCACTGCTTTATGACCTACCCATGAAATGATGACAAGGTTTTTTACATCTGCACGCTCTAATGTAGCAATTACGGTTTTTCGTATGCGGTGGAAAACACATCGCTTATCACAGCCCAACTTTGTTTTGGATGTGCTTACCGAATGGCTTCCAAACCCATTACTATTTCGATGTACATAGCCGTCAAACGACGACTACGCAACACCCATAAAGCCCACTGACTGCGGGCTTTTTAGTCTCTGGGGTTTCATCCCATTCCCTGGCAAGTCAACGCTTCAGCGCCAACAATCCAATTGCCCCTGCGCACGAGTGCTGAAGATCGTCAGCAGCTCGCCCAGTGTATGCGGTGGCGGTTCGGCAGCGCGGGTCACCGCGTACAGGGTGATCGGCAACGCTGGAGCCAGGGGGCGAATGGCGGTGACCCCAGGCGACGCGCTGAGGGCGGTGAAGGGATCGATCACCGCCAGCCCTGCACCGGATTCGACCATCGCACTGGCCAGTGAATAGGTTTGCACCGCGATGCTCACCCGTGGCGGCGGCTCTACCGCCTCGAGATAGCTGTCGAGGCGGGCCGACAGCGGATCGGCACTGGACAGCCCGATCAGCGGCGCGTCGGCCAGGGCCTGCAGCGGCAGCGGCTGGCCTTCTTCCTCCTGGGGCCAGTAACCGGCCGGCGCCAACGCCACCAACACCCCACAGGCCAGCGCCTGGGCCTTGAGCCCCGGGTGATCGGGTAGTTGCAGGGTCAGGGCGACATCGATTTCGCGCATCAGCAGGTTCTGCACCAGCTCGCGGCTATGGGCACTGGACAGCTCGCAGGCGATCTCCGGATAACGTTGCGTCCATTCATGAATGGCCGGCGGCAACAACGACAGGGCCAGTGCCGGGGTCGCGCCGATCCGCAGGCTGTGGCCCGGCTCGCGGCGCAGGCTCTGGGCCAGGCGTCGCACCCCTTGCAGGCTTTCGGTGACCTTGTCGACCTCACGCTCCAGCTCCAGCGCTTCCGGGGTGGCCTGGAGTTTGCCGCGCACCCGTAGAAACAACGGGAAACCCAGATGCTGCTCAGCGTGTTGCAGCACTTTGGTCACGGCGGGTTGGGAGACGTGCAGTAACTGCGCGGCAGCGCTGACCGACCCGGTCTGACGGATGGCCTGGAAGATCTCGATGTGGCGAAGGCGCATGGCGAGTCCATAACCTTTGTTTATGGGATGACCATCTTTATTCATTGTTCGGCGCCTGTCACCTGGCTCTAACCTCGGTCTCGTCTCAACCACGGCTAAGGAATGACATGGCTCAGCGTGTATGCATCATCGGCGGCGGCGTCATTGGCCTGGCAACGGCTTACGCACTGGTGCGCGATGGCGTTGAAGTGACCCTGGTCGAGGCGCGGGATTCGCTGGGCAGTGAAACCAGCTTTGCCAATGGCGGCCAGTTGTCCTATCGCTACGTGGCGCCCCTGGCCGATGCCGGCGTGCCATTGCAGGCCATCGGCTGGATGCTGCGCGGTGACTCACCGTTGAAGCTGCGCCCCCGCCTGGACCCGGCGCAGTGGCGCTGGATGGCGTCCTTTCTGGGGGCCTGTCGCTCCTCCGTCAACCGTACCAATGCAGCCCACCTGCTGCGCCTGGCGTTGTTCAGCCAGGCCACCCTGCAGGCCTGGCGCGAAGACGATGCCCTGGACGGTTTCCACTGGCGGCGCAATGGCAAGCTGGTGACCTTTCGCAACACCGCGAGCTTCGAGCACGCCCGCCACAGGCTGGCCGCCCCCCAGCAACAGCAGGTGCTGTCGTCTGCCGACTGCGCCCGCCTGGACCCGGCGCTGGCCGATGCCCCCTTTATTGGCGCGATCTACACCCCCGATGAAGAGGTCGGTGACTGCCACGGCTTCTGCCAGCAACTGGCGGCGCGTTTGCGGGCCTCGGGCCGTTGCGAGTTCCGCCTGGGCCAGGCCGTGACCGGTATTCGCCAGGCCAATGGCATGGTGAGCGCAATCGAACTGGGGGATGAAGTGCTGCCAGTGGAGCATCTGGTGATTGCCGCCGGCCATCGCAGCCCACTGCTGACGTTGCCAGGGGTGCACCTGCCCCTGTACCCGCTCAAGGGCTATAGCCTCACCGTGCCGATCGGCGCCCACCACCGGGCCCCGGACCTGAGCATCACTGACTATGACCGCAAGATCGTCTACGCCCGCATCGGCGAGCAACTGCGGGTAGCGGCCATGGTCGACATCGTCGGCTTTGAACAGGCGCTGGACCCCAAGCGGCTGGCCCTGATCAAGCGCCAGGCGCGTGACACCTTCGCCAATGCCGGCGACTACGAGCAGGCCATCGAGTGGGCCGGTATGCGCCCGGCGACCCCTAGCGGCGTGCCGCTGCTGGGCGCAACCGCGTATCGCAACCTGTGGCTCAACCTCGGCCATGGTGCCCTGGGCTTCACCCTGGCCTGCGGCAGTGCGCAGTTGCTCAGCGAGCTGATCGGCCAGCGCCGCCCCTCCATTGATCTGCAGGGCTTTGCGCCCCGTGTGGCCTGAAATTACCCAAGAGAAGGACTATCCGATGACCATCAGCCGCATCCAGACCAATCCACGCTTGTCCGCTGCCGTGACCTTTGGCGACCTGGTGTTTCTCTCCGGCCAAGTACCGGGTGATGCCACCGACGCCGCTGGCCAGACTCGCCAGGTGCTGGCAAAAATCGAAGCGCTGTTGGCCGAGGCGGGCAGCGACAAGGATCACCTGCTCAGCGCGACCATTTACCTGAAGGACATAGGTGAGGATTTCGCGGCGATGAACTACGTATGGTCGGACTGGTTGTCGCCTGGCCAGGCACCGAGTCGCACGACCTTGCAGGCCGAGCTGGCCCGCCCGCAGGTGCGAGTCGAAATCAGCGTTATCGCGGCCCGCCGCTAAGCAATCCATCACCCACAACGGAGAATAACAATGCAAAAAATCACGTTGCTCGGCTGCACCCTGGGCATATTGCTCGGCACTCAAGTGCAGGCTGAAGAAACCTCGCTGGGGCCGACCCTGAGCAAGATTGCCAGTACCAACAGCATTACCCTGGGCTATCGCGATGCGTCGGTACCCTTCTCCTACGTGGGCGATCACTCGGGTCAACCGATGGGTTACTCGGTGGACCTGGCGAACAAGATCGTCGAGCGCGTGCAGCAAAAGCTCGCGGCGCCCCAGCTCAAGGTCAAGTACAACCTGGTGACTTCGCAAACCCGCATTCCGCTGGTGCAGAACGGCACGGTCGACCTGGAATGTGGCTCGACCGGCGTGACCGCTGAGCGGCAAAAACAGGTGGCGTTTTCCTACGGCTTCATCTACGTCAAAGGCCAGTTGTTGACCGCCAACGACAGTGGGATCAAGAGCTTCGCCGACCTGCGCGGCAAGAACGTGGTGACCACCGCCGGCACCACCAACGAGCGCTATCTGAAGAGCTACAACATCGATAACAAGATCGACATGTTCGTGATCAGCGCCAAGGACCACGGCGAAGCCTTCCAGCTGTTGCAGTCCGGTCGGGCAGCGGCGTTCTACATGGACGATGCGTTGCTCTACGGCGAGCGCGCCAAGGCTCGCGATCCGCACAAGTGGGTAGTGGTTGGGGAGGAGCAGTCGCGGGAAATCTACAGCTGCATGGTGCGCAAGGACGATCCGCAATTCCTCGCACTGGTGAATTCGACACTGGGCGAGCTGTACAGCTCGGGGGAGATCAACGGGATCTACCAGCGCTGGTTTGAGCAGCCGATCCCGCCAAAAGGCTTGAACCTCGAGTTCCCGATGACCAGTGAACTCAAGGCGATCATTGCCAAGCCGGTGAGTGATCCGGTGCAGTAGCGATCAGTGCCCTCACCGGTTGGCGCGGGCTACCCGCCACCAGGGCTTGGGGATTGCTATCCCCCAAACGGTAGGTCGAGCAGCAGTGTTCCGCTGAGTTCTTCAGCGTTCACTCTGAGGCGATTCACTGAGGACACGGTGATTTTTCTGGGCTGCCATACAGGCAGCTCAGAAGTTGTTTCCAGACAAAAAAGTCGCTGAAGCATTCCAGAATCAACCTACACCGAAGCCCCTCGATGCGAGCGCGCACAGAGTTCGATTCCCAGCGCATGCATCACCTTCAGCACCGTATCGAAACGAGGCTTGGCGCCTGGCGCGAAGGCCTTGTAAAGGCTCTCTCTTCCCAATCCAGTCTCTTTGGCAACCAGCGACATTCCGCGCGCTTTGGCCACGTACCCTATTGCACGTAAAAGCTCGTCGCTGTCGCCCTCCGCCAGCACCTGAGACAAGTACTCGCTGATGGCTTCATCACTATCAAGCAGTGCCGCCATGTCGAATGGAATCAATATAACGCTCATGGTCAAACCTCTTTGGCCAACCGCTTGGCCATCCGGATATCTGCTGCTTGAGAAGACTTGTCCCCGCCTGTCAGCAACAGGATTGCTACGCCGCTACGCACGGTGAAGTACACCCGATAGCCTGGGCCGGAATCGATGCGCATCTCTGAAACACCATCACCAACCGCCTTCGTATCCCCCAAGTTGCCCGCAAGCGCACGTTCGATGCGTCGACCAATGGCGATCTTCGCTCGTACATCGCGTAGCGCCAGAAGCCAGCCGCTGAATGCCAAAGTCTGTTCTATGGAATAGATCACATCAGGCCCTGAATGTATCCCTATGGATACAGACTGGCAAGCAAGATCACGTTTGGATGCTTACCAGACTGCCGGTGAATCGCTCGCCTTTCGAGCGAGCAACTGGAATACGATGGGCGCTTGCGCATGCCTCTGGAACAAGACAATTCCTGATTTGAAGCGGTACATTTCCCAAGGTTAAAAAACCGCCAGCTATTGCAGCTGCAAGAGCATGTCACCTCCCTTCGCCAGCAACGCTGGCGCCTACACCGTCTCGCGCTCCCCTGTAGGCGCCAGCCTTGCTGGCGAATGCGCCCGCCCAGGCCACTTCACGAACCCCGCCCCCAGCGCCGCCAGAATCAACCCGATCGAAACCGCCTCGTGCGCATCCACCCGGTGCCCCAGCAGCACCATCGACCCTGCCACCCCGAATACCGGGATCAGCAACGACAACGGCGCCACCTTCGACACCGGGTACTCACGCAGCAGCAGGTTCCAACCCCAGTAACAGAAGTGTGTCGCCGCATACACCTGGAACACCAGCGAAAACACCGCCACCCACCCCACCTGCGCAGCCACCCCGGTGAACGGCGCGTTGCCATGCATCAGCCAGGTGAGCAGCACCAGCGGCAGCGGTGCGAACAGGCTCGCCCACACCACAAAGGCAAACATCTCGCGCACCTTCGAGCGCTTGATGATGACGTTGCCCACACTCCAGCTGAACGCACTCACCAGCAACAAGCCATAACCCACCACCGAGCCATCGCCGGGCCTGCCATTGATGATGGACACCAGCCCCAGCACTGCCAGCCCCACCCCGACGCCCTGCCCCACGCCAAGGCGTTCGCGAAACAGCAACACGCCCCAGCCCAGGGTGAAAAACGCACTGAACTGCACCAGCAACGCCGCCGTACCCGGCGGCACGCCCAGCTCGATTCCCAGGTTGATCAACGCCCACATCGCCACGCCAAAGATCAACCCGTATGCCGCCACCCAGCCCAGGCCGACCGCCGGGCGCCGGATGAAGAACACCCACGGCAACGCCGCCAGGGTGAATCGCAACGCCGTCAACAGCAGCGGGTCAATTGCGGCCAGGCCGAGCTTGGTGATGGGAAAGTTGAACCCCCACATCGCCGTCACCAGCACGGCCAGGGCCAGATGTTTCTTTTGCATGGCGTACCTATCCCGAAAGTCAGGGCGCCACTATGCGCAATGAGCACACTGGCTCGCTTGCACTATCAGGTCATAGATCATTAAATTCGGGCCATGCGCGAAATCGACATCGACCCCTATGAACACACCCCCCGCAACGCCGTGGTCACGGCCAACGACTATGGCGACGGGCAGCACTTTGCCTTGCATACCCATCAGCGTGGGCAGTTCGCGTATGCGGCCTGCGGGGTGATCACGGTGTTCACCCGCCAGGGCAACTGGGTGGTACCGCCGCAGCGGGCCATCTGGGTGCCCGCAGGCGTGCCCCACGAGATGAGCATGAACGGCCCGGTGACGATGCTGAACACCTATGTGCGCCAGCCTGCCGCCACCCGCCTCGGCCTGCCCGAACACTGCCAGGTGTTCGGTGTGTCGACGCTGCTGCGCCAACTGCTGCTGGGCGCCCGGGATGTGCCGGCGCTGTATGCCGAAGGCAGCCGCGAGGGCTACCTGATGAACCTGCTGCTGCACGAGATTGCCGACATGCCGGCGCTGTCGCTGAATGCACCGCTGCCCAGCGAGCCCAGGCTCGCCCGGGCCTGCCAGCACTTGCTGGCACAGCCCTCGCTGGATACAGGGATCGATGACATGGCCCGCCAGGTGGGCATGAGCCGGCGCACCTTCACCCGGCTGTTTCGCCAGCACACCGGCATCAGCTTCGTGGCATGGCGACAGCAGGCATGCCTGATGGCGGCGGTGGTGCGCCTGGGCAATGGCGAGGCGATCACGCGGGTGGCGACGGACCTTGGTTACAGCAGCCCCAGTGCGTTCACCAGTGTGTTCCGGCGCGTGCTGGGCGCGGCGCCCAGCCAGTACTTCGCCAACGCGGTAAGTTGATGCAACACGATTCGCTGCAACCCAAGCAGTAGCGCGCCAGGCCTACACCCACAGCCAACTGTCTGCCCAGCAACTGTTGCCCCAGCAACAGCCAGCCAACAAAAACCTCCCGCACCAACACCATTGCCACCTCACTACCGCGCCAGGCCCAGCAAAAACGGGGCCTGCGACTGTGGTACGGCTCTTGCTCAAGCCTGGGTAACGCTCTGAGCGCAGGGCCACACCACAGGACGCACACATGACCGCAGCACTCAAGGTCGTCGCCGTTTCCGGCGGCGCCTATCGCCCCTCACGCACCCTGGCACTGACCGAGGCGATCGTCGCCGAGCTGGGCAAGCACCTGCACATCGACGCCCAGCTCATCGAGCTGAGCGAGATCGCCCGCCCGGTAGGCGGCGCCCTGTCGCGCGCCGAACTGCCGGCCACGGTCGAACAGCAGCTGCAGGCCATCGAGCATGCCGACCTGCTGATCGTTGCCTCGCCGGTTTACCGCGGCTCCTACCCCGGCCTGCTCAAGCACCTGTTCGACCTGGTGGGCCAGGACAGCCTGATCGACACCCCGGTGCTGCTGGCTGCCACCGGTGGCAGCCCGCTGCATGCGCTGGTGATCGACCACCAGCTGCGCCCGCTGTTCAGCTTCTTCCAGGCGCTGACCCTGCCCATCGGCGTGTATGGCAGCGAAGGCGACCTGCAGAACTATCAGGTCAGCAGCCCGGTGCTGCAAGCCCGTGTCAGCCTGGCCGCCGAGCGTGCCGCACCGTTCTTCGCCGCCCACGCCCACAGCCAGCGCAAGCTCGCCAGCGGGGCCGAACGATGAACGTGTTCTGGTTCCTGCCCACCCACGGCGACGGTCATTTCCTCGGCACCAGCGACGGCGCGCGCCCGGTCACCCTCAACTACCTCAAGCAGATCGCCCAGGCCGCCGATGGCCTGGGCTACCACGGCGTGCTGATCCCCACCGGCCGCTCGTGCGAGGACTCCTGGGTGGTCGCCTCGGCCCTGGCGCCGCTGACCGAACGCCTGCGCTACCTGGTGGCAATACGCCCCGGCATCATCTCGCCCACCGTGTCGGCGCGCATGACCGCCACCCTCGACCGCCTCTCCGGCGGGCGCCTGCTGATCAACGTGGTCACCGGCGGCGACCCCGACGAGAACCGCGGCGACGGCATCCACCTCAGCCACAGCGAACGCTACGAGGTCACCGACGAGTTCCTGCGTATCTGGCGCCGCGTACTGCAAGGCGAGTCGGTGGATTTCGAGGGCAAGCACTTCAAGGTCGAGAACGCCAAGGCGCTCTACCCACCGGTACAAAAGCCCTACCCGCCGCTGTACTTCGGTGGCTCGTCCGACGCCGCCCATGACCTGGCCGCCGAACAGCTGGACGTGTACCTCACCTGGGGCGAACCGCCCGCCGCCGTCGCCGAGAAGATCGCCGATGTGCGCGCCCGCGCCGCCAGGCACGGGCGCACGGTGAAGTTCGGCATCCGCCTGCACGTGATCGTGCGCGAAACCGCCGAAGAGGCCTGGCAGGCCGCCGACCGCCTGATCGCGCACATCAGCGACGACACCATCGCCGCGGCGCAACAGTCCTTCGCGCGCTTCGACTCCGAGGGCCAACGGCGCATGGCTGCCCTGCACGGCGGTCGCCGCGACCAGCTGGAGATCGCCCCCAACCTGTGGGCCGGTGTGGGCCTGGTACGGGGCGGCGCCGGCACCGCGCTGGTGGGCGACCCGCAACAGGTGGCCGCGCGCATCAAGGAATACGCCGACCTGGGCATCGAAAGCTTCATCTTCTCCGGCTACCCGCACCTGGAGGAGGCCTACCGCTTCGCCGAGCTGGTCTTCCCGCTGCTGCCAGAACCCTACGCCAGCCTGGCCGGGCGCGGCGTCACCAACCTGACCGGGCCGTTCGGCGAAATGATCGCCAACGATGTGCTGCCCAAGGCGCAGACCGCATGAGTGCCAAGCAACCGGAACCCACCCTGCTCAGCCCGCTGCAGACCGCGCGCGCGCTGGCCGCCGAGTTCGCACTGACCGCCGCCGAACGCGACGAGCGCGGCGGCACACCCAAGGCCGAGCGTGACGCCATTCGCCACAGCGGCCTCTTGGCCCTGAGCATTCCCACGCAGTTCGGCGGCATGGGCGCCAGCTGGGGCGAAACCCTGAACATCGTGCGCGAGTTCGCCCGGGTCGACAGCTCCATCGCCCACGTGTTCGGCTTCCAGCACCTGATGCTGGCCACCGTGCGCCTGTTCTCCAGCCCCGACCAGTGGCAACCCTGGTTCGAGCAGACCGCCCGCAAGAACTGGTTCTGGGGCAATGCCCTGAACCCGCTCGACACCCGCACCGTGGTCAAGAAGTACGACGGCTGGCGCGAATTCTCGGGCAAGAAGAGCTTCTGCTCCGGCGCCAGCGACTCGGAAATGCTGATCGCCTCGGCGGTGGATGAAAGCGCCGGCGGTAAGTTGCTGATCGCCGCCATCCCCACGGCACGTACCGGCATCACCCTGCATGGCGACTGGAACAACATGGGCCAGCGCCAGACCGACAGCGGCAGCGCCACCTTCGAGCGCGTGCGCGTCGAGGAATCCGAACTGCTGCTCGACCCCGGCCCGCTGAGCACCCCGTTCGCCTGCCTGCGCCCGCTGATCGCGCAACTGCACTTTGCGCACATCTTCCTCGGCATCGCCGAAGGTGCGCTGGAAGAGGCACGCCAGTACACGCTCAAGGAAGGGCGACCGTGGTTCAAGTCCAATGCCCGGCACGTCAGCCAAGACCCGTACATCCTGCGCCACTACGGCGACTTCTGGGTGGGCCTGGAAGGCGTTCGGCTGCTGGCCGAACGCGCCTGCAACCAGCTCGACGAAGCCTGGCACAAGGGCCCCACGCTGAGCAGCGACGAGCGCGGGCAGCTGGCGCTGTCCATCGCCGCGGCCAAGGTGGCGGCCACCCGCACCGGCCTGGACCTGTGCAACCGCCTGTTCGAAGTGACCGGCGCGCGCGCCACGCATGCCTCGCTGCGCTTCGATCGCTACTGGCGCAACCTGCGCACCCAGACCCTGCACGACCCGGTGGACTACAAGGTCCACGAGCTGGGTGACTGGGCCCTGAACCGGACGGTGCCCGCCCCGTCCTTCTACTCCTGAGGGCTGCCCATGCACCTGTTGACGCTCCCGCCATCGCCAACCCTGGCCACCTCGATCAGGGCCACCGCACAGGTGTTCGAAGACCCGAGGTCGCAGGCGCTGCTCGCCCACCTGCAGCAGGTCGCGCCGAGTGAGGCCAGCGTGCTGATCATTGGCGAAACCGGTACGGGCAAGGAGCTGGTGGCGCGACATATCCACAACCTCAGCCGGCGCCACCACGGGCCGTTCGTGGCGGTCAACTGCGGGGCGTTCTCCGAGTCGCTGGTCGAGGCCGAACTGTTCGGCCACGAAAAGGGCGCCTTCACCGGCGCCCTGGCGTCCAAGGCCGGCTGGTTCGAGGAAGCCGACGGCGGCACGCTGTTTCTCGACGAGATCGGCGACCTGCCGATGGCCATCCAGGTCAAGCTGCTGCGCGTGCTGCAGGAGCGCGAAGTGGTGCGCCTGGGGTCGCGCAAGAGCATCCCGATCAACGTGCGCGTGCTGGCCGCCACCAACGTGCAGCTGGAAAAGGCGATCAACGCCGGGCACTTTCGCGAAGACCTGTTCTACCGCCTCAACGTGGTCAGCCTGCAGCTGTACCCGCTGCGCGAGCGCCCCGGCGACATCCTGCCGCTGACCCGCCACTTCATGGCCAGCTACAGCGCCCGCCTGGGCTATGGCGATGTGCAGTTGAGCAGCGAGGCCGAACACAAGCTGGCCAGCTACGACTGGCCGGGCAACATCCGCGAGCTGGAAAACGTCATCCACCACACCCTGCTGATCTGCCATGACGGCGTGATCCAGCAGGACGACCTGCGCCTGTCCAACCTGCGCATCGAGCGGCCCGAGGGCACACCCGCCCCGGACACATCCGCCAACGCCCTGTTGCAGCGCGCGTTTCAGAAGCTGTTCGAAGAAGAGCACGGCGCGCTGCATGAAAAGGTCGAGGAGGCGCTGCTGCGCAGTGCCTACCGCTTCTGCCACTACAACCAGGTGCACACCGCGCGCCTGCTCGGCCTGAGCCGCAACGTCACCCGTGCCCTGCTGATCCGCATCGGCGAACTGGTGGTGAACAAGCGCCAGCCGCCACCGGAGCCGAACGCCACACGCGTCATCAACCTGTCGATCTGACCCAGACTTGCCCAAGCAAGCAGCGACTTCACCCACCTTGCGTTGCACGCCGTCCCGGCCGGGGCGGTGGCCCATTCTTCCTGCAACGAGCACCCCACCATGAGCCTCGATATCTTCTGGTTTCTGCCCACCTCCGGCGACACCCGCTACCTCGGCCACTCCGCCAGCGGGCGCCCGGCCACCAACGCCTACATGCGCCAGATTGCCGTGGCCGCCGAGAACCTCGGCTATGACGGCATTCTCATCCCCACCGGCAGCAGCTGCCTCGACCCCTGGGTCACCGCCGCCAGCCTGGTGCCGGTGACCCACCGCCTCAAGCTGCTGGTGGCCCTGCGCACCTCGCTGGGCAACCCCACCGCGTCGGCGCGCCAGGCCGCCACCCTCGACCAGGCCAGCGGCGGACGCCTGCTGCTCAACGTGGTGCCCGGCGGCGATGCCACCGAGCTGGCCGCCGATGGCGTGTTTCTCGCGCACGACCAGCGCTACGACGCCGCCGACGAATTCCTCACCGTGTGGCGCCAACTGCTCAGTGGCGAACGGGTCGACTTTCACGGCGAGCACCTGCGGGTGGAGGGCGCGCAGAACTTCTTCGCGCCGGTGCAGACGCCCTACCCGCCGCTGTACTTCGGTGGCTCGTCAGCCGCCGCGCACGAGCTGGCGGCCAGGCATGTGGACGCCTACCTGACCTGGGGCGAGCCACCCGCCGCGGTGGCCGAAAAGATCGCCGACGTGCGCGCCCGTGCCGCCCGCCACGGGCGCACGGTGCAGTTTGGCGTGCGCCTGCATGTGATCGTGCGTGAAACCAGTGAACAGGCCTGGGCGGCGGCCGAGGAACTGATCAGCCACCTGGACGAGGCCACCATCGCCGCCGCACAGGCCAACTACGCCAGCATGGATTCCGAGGGCCAGCGGCGCATGGCCGCGCTGCACGGCGGGCGCCGCGACCGGCTGGAAGTCTCGCCCAACCTGTGGGCCGGGGTCGGCCTGGTGCGTGGCGGTGCCGGCACCGCACTGGTCGGCGACCCGGCCACGGTGGCGGCACGGCTGCAGGAGTACGTCGCCCTGGGCGTGGACCGCTTCGTGCTGTCGGGCTACCCGCACCTGGAGGAAGCCTACCGCTTCGCCGAACTGGTGTTCCCGCTGCTGCCCGGCAAAAGCAAGGTGACGGTGGATGGCGCCTTCACCGGGGGCGCCTTCGACGTGCGTGCCGGCCAGGCCAGGCCCGCCGCCAGCCAGTAACGGGCAGGGCCCGGGCTACCCGGTGCAGGCCGGCCGGCTCAGGCCCCTGCGGCCACCCGCTCGACGCTGTCGGCCACTGTGCGGGCCTGCTGCAGCACCTGCGCACACACCTGTTCAGGGGCCTCCACGCGCACGCGCAGACGGCCAAGGATACGCCCCTGGATACGCTCGATATTGGCCTGCACCAGGTGGGTCGGGTAACCCAGTGCCGCGCTGATCGCGCTCAGCTCCGGCGCCTGGCCACGGGCCCCGGTGTAATGCAGGTCGAGCAGCCAGTCGCCGGCGCTGGCTGGGGCCAGGTCATGGGCGCCGCCAGGGTGCAGGGTGCGCAGCAGGGTGCGGGTCACCTCGTGGCACGGGCAGCCGAACACTCGCCACACCTCGCCCTGCTCCACCACCTCGCCCGCCTCCAGCACCACCACGCGGTCGCACAGCTCGCGGATCACTTCCATCTCGTGGGTAATCAGCACGATGGTCAGGTTCAGGCGCCGGTTGATATCGCGTAGCAGCGCCAGAATCGACTGGGTGCTTTGCGGGTCCAGCGCCGAGGTCGCCTCGTCGCACAGCAGCAGGTCGGGCTGCAGCACCAGCGCCCGGGCGATGCCGACGCGCTGCTTCTGGCCACCGGACAGCTGTGCGGGGAAGGCATCGCGCTTGTCCTCCAGGCCCACCAGTTGCAGCATCTCGCTCACCCGCCGCTCGCGCTCGGCGCGGCCAATGCCGGCCAGCTTGAGCGGCAGGCCGATGTTCTCGCCGACGGTTTTCACCGACATCAGGTTGAAGTGCTGGAAGATCATGCCGGTGCGCTGGCGCTGGCGGGCCAGTTGCGCGGTGTCGTAGCCGGCGATGTCCTCGCCGTCGATCAGCACCTGGCCGTTGCTGGGTTGCTCCAGGCGGTTGAGCGAACGCAGCAGCGACGACTTGCCCGCGCCGCTGCGCCCGATGATGCCGAACACCTCGCCCCGGCGTATCTCCAGGTTGATGTCGCGCAGCGCATGCACAGTGCGCTCGCGCCCCGGGTACTGCTTGCCGAGCCCCACCAGGCGGATATGCACGGCGCCTGCCAGCGGCTGTTGATTGAAACTGACCATGGATCAAGGCCTGCCCTGCGAAGGATGCGATTCGACCAAGGTCCGCGCTGTCGCCAGCGCGGGCCACCGGGGCTCAGAAGCCGGGCACTATCTGGCCCTTGTAGCGGGTCAGGATGAAGTCGCGCACCTGTGGCGAGTTCAGCGCCTTGGCCAGCTTCTGGATGCGCGGGTCATCGATGTTGTCGGGGCGTGCGACCAGGTACTCCACGTACAGGTCCTTGCCCTTCTCCACGATCAGCGCGCTGCTGGTATCGATGCCCGCCTCCAGCGCGTAGTTGGCGAAGACGAACGCCAGGTCCACCTGGTTCACCGCACGGGCCAGCAGCGCGCCTTCGAGTTCGCGAATCTTCAGGTGCCTTGGGTTGGCCGCGATGTCACGCTGGGTCGCCAGGGTGTTGCTCGGGTCCTTGAGGGTGAGCAGCCCGGTTTCGTGCAGCAGCACCAGGGCACGCCCGGCGTTGACCGGGTCGTTGGGGATGGCGACGCTGGCGCCGTCCTTGAGCTCGGCGATGCTCCTGATGCGGGTGGAGTACGCACCGAAAGGCTCGATGTGCACGCCCACCACCGGCACCAGGTCGGTCTTGCGGGTGGCGTTGAATTCGTCGAGGAACGGCCGGTACTGGTAGTAGTTGGCGTCCAGGTTCTTCTCGGCCAGTTGCAGGTTGGGCTGGATGAAATCGCTGAACACCTTGATGTCCAGGTCCACGCCTTCGGCCGCCAGCGCCGGTTTGACGAACTCGAGGATCTCGGCGTGCGGCACCGGGGTGGCGCCCACCACCAGTTTCTCGTTGGCGTGCGCCGACAGCGACAGCACGGCGGCCAGTACGGCCAGGGTCTTCTTCATGGGCTTGCTCCTGAACAGGTAGAACATTGGCCGCCGTGGGATACGTGGGCCGGCGGCAGCGAAACCCGGCTGCCGCTGACGGGAAACACAATTCAACGCCGGGTGAAGCGCCGCACCAGGCGGTCGCCACTCACCTGCAGCACCTGTACCAGCACGATCAGCAGCAGCACGGTCACCACCATCACGTCGGTCTGAAAGCGCTGGTAGCCGAAGCGGATCGCCAGGTCGCCCAGGCCGCCGCCACCGACCACGCCGGCCATCGCCGTGTAGTCCACCAGCACGATGGCGGTCACCGTCACCGCCGCAATCAGGCCGGTGCGCGCCTCGGGCAGCACGGTGTGCCACACGATCTGCCAGGTGCTGCCACCCATCGACTGGGTGGCCTCCACCAGGCCGCGGTCGACCTCGCGCAGGGCGATTTCCACCAGCCGTGCAAAGAACGGCGTACAGCCGATCACCAGCGGAGGTATGGCGCCGGGCACGCCCAGCGAAGTACCGGCCACCACCTGGGTGAGCGGGATCAGCACAATCAGCAGGATGATGAACGGCATCGAACGCAGCACGTTCACCACCACCGACAGCACGCGGTACACCAGCGGCGAGGCCAGCAACTGGCGCTGGCCGGTGAGGTACAGCAGCACCCCCAGCGGCAGCCCCATCAGCACCGTGAAACCCAGCGCGACGCCGAGCATGCTCAGGGTGTCGAGGCAGGCCTGGCCCACCTCGGGCCAGTTGACATGGGCCAGCAGCTCGCTCATTGCCCAGCGCCCCTGCGCAGCGCGGCGGCCGGGTGCGGTGCGCCCAGCCGGTCACCTGCGTCGAACAGCTTGTTGCGCAGCGTGCCCTGGGCGTAATCGCGCTTGAACAGGCCACGGGCCTGCAACTCGGGCACCAGCAGGTCGACCACCGCCTCGAAGGTTTCCGGGGCCACCACGCTGGCCAGGTTGAAGCCGTCCACGTCGGTCTCTTGCACCCATTCCTGCAACTGGTCGGCCACCGTCTGCGCCGAGCCCACCAGTACCGGGCCGTCACCACCGATGGCGCAATAGTCGGCAATTTCGGCGGTGGTCCAGGTGCGGCTGGGGTCGGCACGGGTGAAGGCTTCCACCGCCGACTGGATCGCATCGCTCTGCACTTCGCGCAGCACCTGGTCGCTCTGGTACTGGGCGAAGTCGATGCCGGTCCAGCCCGACATCAGCGTCAGCGCACCGCTGGCGCTGGCGTACTCGCGGTACTCGCGCAGGCGCGCCAGGGCCTGTTCATCAGTGGGGGCGACAATCACCGTAAGCTGCTCCAGCACCAGGATATCGCCCGGTGCGCGGCCGGCCGCCACCGCCGCAGCGCGCACCTGCGCCACCTGGTTCTTGAGCACCGTCTTGCTCGGCGCAGCAACGAACACGCACTCGGCGTTGGCCGCCGCAAACGCCCTGCCGCGCGTCGAAGCACCGGCCTGGTACAGCACCGGGGTGCGCTGGGGCGAGGGCTCGCACAGGTGAAAGCCCGGCACCTGGAAGAACTCGCCCTGGTGGCCGATGCCGTGCACCTTGGCCGGGTCGGCATACACCCCGCTGGCGCGGTCGGCGCTCACGGCGTCGTCTTCCCAGCTGGCCTCCCACAGCTTGTAGCAGACCTGCAGGTACTCCTCGGCCAGGGCGTAGCGCTGGTCATGCGACAGCTGTTCGCGCTGGCCCAGGTTGCGCGCCCCGCTGGACAGGTACGAGGTGACGATGTTCCAGCCGGCGCGGCCACGGGTCAGGTGGTCGAGCGTGGACATGCGCCGGGCAAACGGGTACGGGTGCTCGAACGACACCGAGGCGGTCACGCCAAACCCCAGGTGCTCGGTGACGGCGGCCATGGCCGGCACCAGCTGCAGCGGGTCGTTCACCGGCACCTGCGCTGCCGTACGCAGCGCCTCGTCGGCGTTGCCGCCGTACACGTCGTAGGCGCCCAGCACATCGGCGATGAACAACCCGTCGATCTTGCCGCGCTCCAGGGTCCTGGCCAGCTCGGTCCAGTAGTGGATGTCGGTGTAGCGCGTGGCCTGGTCACGCGGATGGCGCCACAAGCCCGGCGACAGGTGGCCGACGGTGTTCATGGCAAAGGCATTGAGGCGTATCTGCTTGGGCATGGTGGCGGCCTAGTTCCAGTCGTGACGCTGTGGCTTGGCCCCGTTCAAGGCCCAGTTGCCCACCAGGTGGTACTTCCAGCGCACCGGGTCGTGCAGGGTGTGCACGCGGGCGTTGCGCCAGTGCCGGTCGAGGTTGTGGCGCACCTGGGTGGAGCGCGTGCCGCCCAGCTCGAACAGGCGGTTGCTGGCCTCGATCGCCGCTTCGGTGGTCAGCACCTTGGCCTTGGCCACGGCCACCGAGGCCTGGGCCACCGAGTCCTCGTCGGGGGCCAGGCTGGCCCGGTCGAGCACCTTGCCGGCGCGCTCCAGCAGGGCCTCGGCGGCTTCCTGGCGAATCTCCAGCGCGCCGATCTGCACGATGGTCAGCGGGTCCTGGCTGGCCTGCTCCACGCCCGCATCGATCCACGGGCGGGCCTGCTCGCGGATGAAGGTGATGGCGTCGTCCAGCGCCGCACGGCCGATGCCGGCGTCGATGGCGGCGGTGGTCAGCTGCGCGAAGGGGCCGGCCAGGGTCGGGGTTTCGTACGAGCGGTAGGTGGGAAACAGGTTGAAGGCCGGCACGATCAGTTGCTGCGCCAGCACCGTGCCGCTGGAGGTGGTGCGCTGGCCGATGTTGTCCCAGTCATCGACGATCACCAGGCCCGGGGTATCGCGGCGCACGAAGGCCAGTTGCGAGCGGTCCTGCGCGTCCAGCGCCAGCACCCCCAGCCAGTGCGCGTACAACGAGCCGGTGCAGTAGCCCTTGCGCCCGTCGATGCGGTAGCCATCGGCATGGGGCACGATGCGGGTCTGGATCTCCTTGACGTTCTTGCCGCCGGTTTCCGACAGCGCATTGGCAAAGCGGTGGCCGGCCAGCACCAGGTCGAAGAAGAAGCGCTTCTGCTCTTCGCTGCCCTGCAGGCGGATGTCTTCGAGCAGGCAGTAGTGGTTCTGCGGTATCTGCCCCAGCGAAGGGTCGGCGGCGGAGATGATCGCGATCACCTCGGCCAGGGTGGCGAAGGACACCTGCGCCCCCCCGTACTGTTTCGGTACGGTGATGCCCCACAGGCCGCTGTTGGAGAACGCATCCACCACGTCGGCCGGGACCTGGCGGCTGCGGTCGCGCTCGGACGCGCCTTCGCGCAGCAGCGCGGCAACCCGATGGGCAATGGCGATGGCTTCGGCATCGTCACGGATGACGTGGGCATCCGGCTGGCGGATGTCGTAGTGGGCAGAAACAGGGGTGGCAGTCATGGTCTATCTCGATGAGTACACAGAGTCACCCGTGAGATAGCACAACCCATGCCACTTGAATTTCACCTATAAATCAATGAGTTACGCACAACAGAAAGCGGCATGGCTGGATGCACGGCAACAAAGTGTTGGCCAACTGTTCGCAGTGCAACAGTACGACAGCGGTCAGTTGCTCCCCGTACACCGCGCGCCTATTCGCAGTAACGGGCAGGCATGAAAAAACCGGCTGCTGCGAGCCGGTTCCCATGCAGTACCGCCAGCCTCAGCCGCCGCTGGCTGCCACGCTCTTGCGTTCAGCCACGAAGAACAGCGGGCGAATCCGCACCCCCACCACGTTGCCGGCATACGCCGCCACCAGCCACAGCCAGCCATGCACGCTGCCCGAGGCGATGCCGCTGAAGTACGCGCCGATGTTGCAGCCATACGCCAGCCGCGAGCCGTAGCCCAGCAGCAGGCCGCCGATCACCGCGGCCAGCAGCGAGCGCATCGGAATCCTCAGGCTCGGCGCAAAGCGCCCGGCCAGGCCTGCTGCCAGCAACGCACCCAGCACGATGCCGATGTCCATCACCGTGGTCACGTCCTCCCACAGCGGTGCAGCCAGGGCCTTGGCGTTGCCCGGCATCTGCCAGAACGCCCAGCTGCCCACGTCCACGCCCAGCCCACTCAGGGTCTTGGCGCCCCACAGGGCGAACGCCGAGGTGATGCCCCACGGCCGGCCCGCCAGTGCCAGGGTCGCGTAGTTCAGCAGCGCCAGGCCGATCGCGCCCCACACCAGCGGCCACGGGCCACGCAGGAAGCGACGCAGGCCCTCATGCTGGCTGCCTGCCGGGGCCTCGAGGGCACCGTGGCGACGCTTCTCCAGCACCACCGTGCCCCAGGCGATCAGGCCGAACACCACCAGGTTAAGCACCAGCGCAGGGGCCACGCCAAAGGTCTGCACCACGGAGGTGGCCGGGAACGACGGCAGCGCGAACCACCAGTCGGCGTGGTGGGTTGCAGTTACCGAACCGATGATGAAGAACAGCAGCGTCACCAGCATGCGCGCGTTGCCACCGCCCACCGTGAACAGGGTGCCCGAGGCACAGCCGCCGCCCATCTGCATGCCGATGCCGAAGATGAACGCACCGAACACCACCGACACCCCGGCCGGCGCCACCAGCCCGGTCACCGGCTGGCCGAACAGCGTGCCGGCGCCCAGGGCCGGAAAGAACAGCAGCACGGCGATGGCCAGCATCACCATCTGCGCGCGCAGGCCGGCGCCACGGCGCTCATTAATGAACACCCGCCAGGCGGACGTGAAGCCGAACGCGGCGTGGTACAGCGTGAGGCCCAGGGCGGCGCCGACGATCAGCAGCAGCACCTGTTTGATGCCCACGCTGGCATTCAGAAAGACGGCGCCGACCACCAGCAATGACAGCGCAACCAGTGGCGCGCCGAGACGGCGCTCAGGCGCCGCGGAGAGAGAAAGACCCATGACGATACTCGGATATAGACGGAACAGGCCGCGAGTATACCGTCACCAGCCACCGTGCGGGCTCACGGATAGAACAGCGGGTACATCGCCAGTGCCAGGGTCGAGGCGCAGGCATGCATCGCCATGGGCACCAGCAGGCCGCCGGTTCGGATCCGCGCATAGGCCAGCATCAGGGCGAGGATGAACAACAGCACCACGGTCGACCTGAAGGTGTACTGCAGGTGGATGGCGGCAAACGCCAGGGCGCTGACCACGATCGCCACCACCGCCCACAGCGGCTTGCGGAACGGGAACAGGTTGAGCAGAAAATGCCGGAATGCCAGCTCTTCGCCCAGGGGGGCGAGCACGATGACCATGCTGGTCAGCAGCACGCGATCGGCCAGCGAACCGGCACCGAGCAGGGTCATGAACTGCAGCATGAACGGCTCGGCGGGCTGGTCGACCAGGGCGGCGTAGTTGTAGGCCAGCAGGTAGACCACCACCACGCTGGTCAGGCCGAGCCAGAGGGCCTTGTAGCTGAAGTTGGCCCCCCTGAAGGCATGCCCGGCCAGCGGGTTGCGCCGCAGCAACAGGTACAGCCCGCCGATGGCTGCACACGCCACCAGGTGGGCGCCGAACAAAGCCAGGGTGAAGTCCAGGCCACTGCCGAACAGAAAGGCGCCGGCGAACTGCGCGGTGAAGTACAGCAGCAGACCCAGCAGCGCGAGGCCGATGCGCTTGCCGGCGGTGCTGGCGATGTAAGGGGTGGTCACGGGACTTCCTTGTACGGGGTTGTTCACAGCGTTCTCCTTGGTGGGGGGCGCATTATGGCGAGTTTCGCGGCTGCTGCGCAGCCCATCGCCGGCAGCCGGCTGCTACAGGCTAAGCGCTCAAGTAGATTCACATCTGGATACATCCGGCCATTTGCCATTCCCCTCGCCCTCTGTTTGCATCCGCGCTCTCTCCCCGTGCAGACAAGGAAATCACCCCATGAAAACCCTGGTAGTCGGTGCCAGCAAAGGGCTGGGCAAGGCCCTGATCGAAGGCCTCGGCGAGGCGGGCGACACGCTGGTCGGCGTGTCGCGCACACGCCCCGACGGCATCGCCGCCAAGGCCGGCGTGCAGTTGAACTGGGTCGAAGCCAACCTGGCCGAGCCGGCCAGCGCCGCGCACGCCATCGCCCAGGCTGTGGCAGAGCACGGCCTCGACACGCTGATCTACAACCTCGGCATCTGGGAAGAGCTGGCCTTCGACCCGGCCTACGACTTTCTCGGCGACAGCGACGCGCAGGTACAGGCCATCGTCAGTTGCAACATCACCGCCACCCTGCTGCTGATCAAGCACCTGCTGCCCACCCTGTTGCGCAGCGCCACCCCGCGCATCATCCTCACCGGTTCCACCTCCGGCCTGCCCCAGAGCGGGCGCCCCGAGGTGGCCTTCGGCGCCTCCAAGTTTGCCCTGCGTGGCATCGCCGATGCGCTGCGCGAAGGCTACCGCGAGCAGCGCCTGGCCGTGACCTGTCTGAACCTGGGTTACCTCAACACCGAAGACCCGCTCAGCACGCCCCGCGACGTGGCCGAACAACGCGGCGAAGGCCAGCTGATCCCCGTGCACGACGTGGTGCAGGTGGTGCGCATGGCGCTGAGCCTGTCGTCGGCCAGCTACGTCAAGGAGCTGACCTTGCCGGCCCTGCTCGACGAGCGCTTCTGAGCGCTGATCAGCACGCTGGATAAAAACCGGCGAAAGCGCCATCCTTCTCGCCTTTGACGCGCAGCCTGGCTGCGCCCACCGTTATGTGAAGGACCTTTTTCATGCAGACGCTCAACGACACCGACTTCGAGTTCATCGAAGACATCCTGCTGCAGTATGGCGATGACCATTCGGTGCTCAACGCCTCGGAACTGGACGGCTACCTCACCGCGCTGGTGTCCGGCCCGGCGCCTGTGGCTATCGACGACTGGTTCCCGGGGATCTTCGGTGGTCGCCAGCCGGAATGGGAAAGCGCTGCAGACTGCCAGCGCTTCGTCGAGCTGGTGACCCTGCACGCGAACAACCTGGCCCAGCGTTTCTCGCCGCGCTTCGAGGAGACCGAGCACAACGGCCAGCCGCTGACGCTGGCCGAAGAGTGGTGCTTTGGCTACCTGCGCGGTGCAGGCCTGGCCAACTGGCCGGCCTTGCCGGCGGCGCAGCAGGTGGCACTGGATGTGATCGAGACCTGTGCCGCACAGGACAACTTCGAACTGCCGGCCGACCTGGATGTGGCGCTGCATCGCCAGCGCGTGGCCGCCATCGAGCCGGCGGCGCGGGCGTTGCAGGGGTACTGGGCGACGCAGCGCTGAAGCGGGCGGCGGCGCCGCCCATCGCGGGTCGAGCCCGCTCCCACAGGTTCGGCGCAGTTCCTTGTGGGAGCGGGCTTGACCCGCGATGACGCCAGCACATACCCCAACAATCCGGAGCAGTGCATGCCCACCACCCTCACCGCCGCCTTCCCCCACCACCTGGCCCGCGAAGTCCAGGACCTGGCCCGGCACCTCGACCTGCCCAACGGTGACCAGGGCATCGCCGTCACTCTCGACGGCGAACCCCTGACCCTGCCCTACCGCCTTCACCTGCCGGCTGCCGATACAGCCCGGTCACTGATCCACGCCTGCCTGCTCACCCGCCACCCCGACGGCCACGTGCGCGAGCGTTACCTGCAGCAGATCATTCGGGCACCAGAGACGTGGGTCATCCCGTTCGTGTTCCAGCTCACCGGCGAATACGTGATCGAGCTGCTGGCGCTGTGCGAGGCCAACCTGCCGGCCCTGGACGCCAGCGCCTACGGCCGCTTCTTCAACGACAACCCCGCCTACTTCAGCCTGACCCGCGCACGCATGGTCAGCTACTGGGATTGCTACCACCGCAGCCGCCACCCGCACCTGCGCAGCTACGTGGGCACCCGCCTGTTCCGCGCCTTCAGCGACTTCACAACGACCACTTCACGGTGAACATCACATTGCGCGGCTCGCCGAAGATGTTGGCCCCGGCCGGGTTGCTGATGCTCTGGTAGTAACGCTTGTCCGCCACGTTGTTGAGGTTGGTCTGCAACGTCACCGCCGGCGTCACGCGGTACTGGGCCATCAGGTCGACCACGCTGTACCCGCCCTGCTTCACGCTGTAGCTGGTATAGGTGCGGCTCTGGGTGCGAAAGGCCCCGCCCACGCTCCATTGATCGAGGTCGCCCGGCAACTGGTAGCTGGTCGCCAGCTTGAACAGGTTGTACGGCGAATCACTGTCGAAGCGGTCACCCTTCTGCGCCGAGCCGGTCGCCTTCACATACTCGGCCGCCGCATAGGTATAGCCGGCCGACGCCTGCCAGCCCGGCGCCAGTTCGCCGCCCAGCTCCAGTTCCAGGCCGCGGGTACGAATTTCGCCGGCCGCCTCGTAGCAGGCATCCATGGTCGGGCAATCACCTGCCGGCAACGACTTGGCCAGGTTCTCCTGGTCGAGCTGGAACAGCGCGAAACTGGCGTTCAACGCGCCACCGAAGTACTCGGCCTTGAGCCCGGCCTCGTAGTTGGTGCCGGTTACCGGCGCCAGCAGGCCACCGCTGCTGTTCTGGTATTCCTGCGGCTTGAAGATGCGCGTCCAGCTGGTGTAGACCGAGTAGGTGTCGTTCAGGTCATAGATCAGCCCCGCATACGGGGTGACCTCGCGGGTGGCCTTGTAGTCGGCGCCGAAGGCGTAGGCCCCGACCTCGGTGTGCTGCTGGTACTCATACCAGTCCAGGCGCGAGCCGAGGATCAGCTTCAGGTCATCGCGCAGGTTGAAGCGCACGGCGGTGTAGGCACTGGACTGATCCACCTTGCCCTTGCGCGACCAGTTGTAGTCGATGGCCGGCCGGGGCACGTCCTTGTAGTGGAAGTTGTTGGGGTCCACGACATAGTTGAAGCTCGCATCCGGGCCGCCGCCAGGGCCGTCGTCGGTATCGTCGCGGCGGTAGCTCGCCCCCACCACCAGTTCATGGGTACGCCCGAACAGGCTGAACGGCCCGCTGGCATAACCATCGACACTCTTCTGCGTATGTTCGTAGGAGTAGCGCCCCACGTTCAGTTGCAGCTCGTCGGCGGTCGGGTCCAGCCGGTAGTAGCTGCTGCCCAGCATCTCCAGGTTGGCCTTCAGCCAGCTGGCGCTCAGGCGCAGGCGCCAGTCGTTGTCCAGGCGATGTTCCACCTCGGCGAACACGCTCTTGTTGGTCTTGTCCCAGTAGGTCCAGTCGGGGCTGAAGCGCGACGAGCGGGAAATGTCGAGGAAGCTGCCATCGGCATGGGTCGGGCTGCCGTTCCAGTCCGCGCCGGGGTTGTCCTCGCGGTTGTAGTAGCCGCCCAGGGTCAGCGTGGTGGCGTCCGACAGGTCGAATTCGGTGATCCCGTACAGCAACTGGCGCTGGTTGCTGTAGGCATCGGTAAAGCTGTTCTTGTCCTGGTAGCTGCCCACCACTCGCCCGCGTACGGTACCGGCATCATTGAGGCTGCTGCTGGCGTCGATTTCGGTACGGTAGTTGTCCCAGCTGCCGGCTGCCGCCGTGAGGGTGATCTGCGGCGCCAGCGTGGGGCGCTTGCGCACCAGGTTGAGGGTACCCGACGGGTTGCCCGAGCCCACCATCAGGCCGGAAGCCCCGCGTACCACCTCCACCCGGTCGAACATCGCCAGGGTCGCGGTGCCCAGGGTGTCGCTGTCGTAGGCGATGGGCAGGCCGTCGACCATGATGTTGTCGATGGCCGCACCGCGCGAGTAGAACTGCGGGCGCTCGCCGCCGGTCTTGCGCAGGGTCAGCCCCGGCGTGTAACTGGCGATGTCGTCCAGGGTCTGCATGTTCTGGTCGTCCATGCGCTGGCGGGTGACCACGGTCACCGACTGCGGGGTTTCCCGGGCCGAGGCCTTGAACTTGGTGGCCGTGGCCATGCTGGCGGTGGTGTAGGAGCCAGTGTTTTCCGTGACCTCGCCCAGCGCACTGCCGGTGATGCTGGTGGCACCCAGTTGCAGCGCATCACTGCTGTCGGCCTTCTCCAGGGTCAGGGTGCCGTTGTCGGTCACGCGCAGTTGCAGGCCGCTGCCCGCCACTGCCTGGCGCACCGCTGCCTCGGCGCTCAGTTGCCCGTTCACCGCCGCGCTCTGGCGCCCGCGCAGCAGCGCCGGGTCCACCACCAGGGTGCTGGCGCTTTGCCGGGCGATCTGGCGCAGGGCCTGGTCCAGCGGTTGCGCCGGCAACGCATAGCGCTGCATGGCTGGGTCCGCCCAGGCGCGGTTCAGGTCGAGGGAGCAGGCAGAAACGGCAACCGCGACAGCCAGTGCCAGGCGCGCGGGGCTCAGGAGTTGGGGACGCATGTGAAGGGCTTTCCTCGCAGGAAGTGAATGGGCGTTTCCTGCTATGTCCAGCGAGCCGAAAAAAGCCTTCACCCTGGCGGAATGTTTTTTCAGCGCAGGTCGATCAGGGTGATCGGCCCGAACGCCTCGACACTGATCGGCAGCACCTGCGCCAGCGATTGCAGGGCGCGGTCGCTGTCGTCCAGCGGGAACACCCCGAACACGCGCAGTTGCGCTGCCGCCGGGGAAACCCGCAGCACGCCGTAGCGGTAAGGGCGCAAGGCATCGATCACGCTGCCCAGCGACGCGTCGTCCACCTCCAGGCGACCTTCCATCCAGGCGTCCAGGCGGCCTTGCTCATTGCCCAAGGGTGAGAGTGCATCGTCGGCAAAGCGCAGGGTCTGCCCGCTGTCCACCACGATGCTCTGCCCGGCGCGGTTACGCACCTGCACGCTGTGCTGCTGCACGCTGACGGCACTGCGCTGATCCAGCGTGGCGACACTGAAGCGCGTGCCCAGGGCCCGCACCCGGCCTTGCGCAGTGACCACCTCGAGGGGGCGGTGCGGGTCGCGGGCCACCTGGATGTTCAGCTCGCCGTGGCGCAGATGGATCACCCGGGCTTCGGCACTGAACGCCACCTCCACGGTGGTGCGCGCATTGAGCAACAGCACGCTGCCGTCGGCCAGTTGAATGCGCCTGCGCTCGCCGGTGCCGCTGTAGTGGTCGCTGAACACGGCGTCCAGCGGCATGCGCCGTTGCACCGTCAACAACGCCGGCAGGCCCAGCATCAGCAGCAAGGCGCCGCCGCCGCGCAGCAACCGGCGCCGCTGCAGCGACAACCCGCTGCTGCGCAGGGCGCGGGTGGCCGCACTGGCGCTGCCGGGCACTTCCAGCAAGGGGTTCAAGGGTGTGTGGGTGGCCTGGGTAACCGCCTGCCAGGCCTGGCGATGGCTTGCGTCCAGCGCCTGCCACTGCTCGAAAGCGTCGCGGTCGGCTGCCGTCGCCGCCCCCGAGCCCAGGCGCACGCTCCATTCGATGGCTTCGCGCACCGCCGGGGTCAGCGCTGCCAGGCTGCGGCCGCTCACGTGCCCGCGCCCAGTTGCGCCAGGTAGCAATGGGTCACGGCGCGCCGCACCCAGCGCTCGACGCTGCTCAGCGACACCTGCATCTGGTCGGCGATCTGCTGGTGGGTCAGGCCCTCCAGGCGGTTGAGCAGAAAGGCATGGCGCACCTTGGCCGGCAACCCGGCCAGCAAGGCATCCACCGCCTCCAGCGCCTCGCGCAGCACCGCCAGGGTTTCCTCGCACGGCGCCACCGGCTCGGGCAGGTTGGCCAGCGCTTCAAGGTAGGCGCGCTCCAGTTCGCCGCGACGCCAGAAGGTGTACAGCACCCGCTTGGCGACCATGCACAGGAACGCCCGCGGTTCGTCCAGCTGACCCAGGTGCGGCGAAGTCAGGGTACGCAGGAAGGTGTCGTGGGTGAGGTCCGCGGCATCGGCGTGGGAATTGAGCCGACGGGCCAGCCAGCCGCGCAACCAGTGATGGTGTTCGGCGTACAGCAGGTGCAACGGGTGCTGGGCGGACGGGCGCGGGTTGGACATGCGAGGGGCACACTAATGGTAATTGTTCGCATTCTTATCCCTCGCCCTGGGATTTGCAAGCCGTGCCCTACTCGCGGCAACTGGGCGAGCCGCCCCAGCGCATGTTGCGAATGCAGAAGTAGCGGTCCTTTTTCAGGGTCACGGGGGCGATCGTGCAAGGCAGCACCGCCGGGTCGATCTCGATCGACATCTCATCGGCCGCGTAGCGATCGTCATCGAATTCGATCACGCAGGTGCCGTCCTCCTGCGCCCGCTCGGGAAAGCGCAGGCCCTGTACCACCTGATCGCCCATCTTCACCCGCAGCGGGCTCGGTGCCGATGAGCTGCAGGCCTTGAGGGCCGGATGGTTGACGGTTATCCACAGGGGGTACTCGCCGCCTGTGCGGTCAGGGAACAACGGAATGAACAACAGCGACTGGTAGGTCGACTGACCGTGATTCACCACCTTGAGCCACAACGGGCTGGCGTTGCAGGTGGCGCCCAGCGACGCGCCGTAGCGCAGCTTGGGGTCGGTGTGGTCCTGCCAGCCGCCCAGGCGGTCGGGCTTCCAGTCATGGCCCCATTTGTATTCGGTACAGCCGCCCAGGGTGAGCAGCAAGCACAACAGCGTGGCGATACGGTGCACGGTGAAGTCCTTCCTTGGTGGAGCATCCATCGGGAACACATTGTCGGGGCCAGGCGCCTCGCCGGCAAGGCCGGCTCCTGCACGCCGGCTCCTGCACGAGTCAGCCGCGCTGGAAGCAGCCCGGGGTGATGCCGACCACTTTCTTGAAGGCCCGGGTCATGTGGCTCTGGTCGAAGAACCCGCAACGCAGCGACGCCTCGGCGATGCCCACGCCACTGCGCAGCAACTGCTGCACCCGCGCCACCCGCGTCTGGATCTGATAGCTGTGCGGCGATACGCCCACGCTCTTCTTGAACACCCGTATCAGGTACAGCGGATCGAGCCCCACCCACTGCGCCAGGTCGTTCAGCGCGATGTTCTGCGCGTACTGCTCGTCGAGCATCTGCCGCACCCGTCGCACCACTTCGCGTTCGTCGGCCACCGCCCGGGGCTGCGGCCCGCCGCACCACTCGAACAGCTGGCTGACCAGGTGCAGCAGCACGCTCTCGCGCTCAAGGCTCGAACACGACTGCTCGATCACCTGATGCTGGTGCAGGAAGGCCTGGGCAAAGCCCATGTCGTGGGTCAGCGCCTGCTGGAACAGGTGGATATGCTCGTCGCCGAAACGCCCCTCGAATACCGCACGGTTGAGCCACTGTGGGTCGAGGTAGAGCATGCGGTAGCTCCAACCCTCGGCGCTGCCCGGCACGCCGTCGTGCATCTCGCCCGGGGTCAGGGTGACGATGCTGCCGGCGGTGCCCAGGTGCTGGGTGCCACGGTAGAAGAGCTTCTCCACGCCCGCACCGATCACCCCCACCGCGTAGCGCTCATGGGAATGGCGGCCGAAGGCCCGTGCGCTGTAGCGCGCCGCCAGCAATTCACAGCCTCCTTCGGGGACGCGCCAGAAGCGCGAGAAGTCCTGTTGCTCCATGGCCTGTCCAGTTTTGTGCAATACGCGCGCAGGGCGGGTGGATAAATTTGCCCGACTTCTTCGCAACAGACCAGAGAAAACCATGCAGTCATCCAACGGGGTCACCCTCTCCAGCAACCGGGCCATCGTCGAACTGACACTGGGCGGGCTGATGCTCAGCCTGTCGGCGCTGGCGGTGGCCTTCGCCCATATCGGCGCCGGGGGCGCGGGTTTCTACCGGATGCTGATCGCCTCGGTGCTGTTCTACCTGCTGCTGCGGGTGAGAAGGCAACCTGCTCGCCTGGCCCACCCCAGGGCTCGACGCTACACCGCCCTGGCCGGCGTGTTCCTGGCCATCGACCTGATCCTGTGGCACCACAGCATCTACATCGTCGGGCCGGGCATCGGCTCGATCCTGACCAACTGCCAGGTGTTCTTCATGACCTTGCTCGGGCTGTGCCTGCTCAAAGAGAAACCGTCGCTGTATTTCGTCGCCTCCATCAGCCTGGCCTTCGTCGGCCTGTACCTGTTGCTGCTGCCGGAGATGGGCAGCGCGCTGGGTATCCAGGGCGTGGTCTATGGCGTGCTGTCGGGGCTGGCCTATGCCGTGTGCGTGTACTACCTGAAAGTCACCACTCAACTGCCCCAGGGCGGCGGCGACAAGATCGCGCAGATGCTGCACCTGAGCCTGTGGGCGGCCGGGGTGATGCTGGGGTACGCGCTGTTGCGGGGCGAGAGCCTGGCCATCGCCGACCAGCAGACCTTCTACATGCTGGTGATCTATGGCGTGCTGGTGCAGTTCGTCGGCTGGTTGCTGGTCAACCGCTCGATTGGTGCCATCAGCCTCGGGCTGGCAGGGCTGATCCTGCTGCTGGAGCCGGTGATCACCTACTTCATCGACGTGGCGTTTCTGGACAAGGCCAGTTCGGCCATGCAGATCACCGGGGCGCTGGTGACGGTGCTGGCGGTGTACATTGGCTCGATAAAGCCGCCGAGCAAGGCCCCGGCGCTGAGCGAGCCGGCCTGACACGGCGCTCGCGCAGCTGCTGCCTGAGCACATGCAGGGGCGGTGCGTAGAGGAAGCCGAACGACACGCTGTGCCTGCGTCCCTTCACCGCGTGGTGCATCAGGTGTGCGTGGTACAGCCGACGCAGATAGGGGTGGCGCGGCCTGGGGCGCGCGGGCCAGTGGCGGTGCACGATGCCGTCGTGCACCAACACGTAGATCAGCCCGAACCCCGCCACCCCGGCGCCCACCCACTGCAACGGGTCGTGGCCGGCATTGCCCAGCACGATCAGGGTGATCGCGGCCAGGGCCAGGATCAGCAGGTAGATATCGTTGGTTTCCAGCGTGCCCAGGTGCGGTTCGTGGTGCGAGCGATGCAGAAACCAGCCCCAGCCGTGCATCACGTACCTGTGCGCCAGATAACCGACACCTTCCATGGCGACCAGGGTGCAGAGAAAAATCGCGAAGTGGGCAATCATGGTCGGTACGGGGTTGGGAAATGACGGTGTCAGGGTATTTGATCGGCGGCCGATGGTCCATGCCCACCGGTAGCCAGGGCCAGCATCTGCATGGCCGGCGCGACCGCCTTGAGCAGGCGCTCACGCGCGATCCCGTCGCGCGCCTGCACCGACAACCCATGCAGCAGCGTGGCAAAAAAATCGCCCAGCGATTGCACATCGACCTCGGGTTTCAACTCGCCCGCCTCGGCCGCCTGCTGCAAGCGCTGAATGATCGACAAGGTTTTTTCGCGGCGATGGTCGGCCAGCCATTCACGCACGGCGTCATTGTCGGCCGAGCAGTTGGTGGCTGCCGACACCACCATGCAGCCCAGTGGACCCGCTGGGCGGGTGTACAGGTCGACGGCATCGAGCAACAGCCGCTCGATGGCCTGGTAGGCCGTGGGTTGCTCGCTCAGCGCCTGGGTCGAAAATGCGCCCTCTTCGCGCTCATACAGCTCGATGGCCTCCTTGAACAAGCGCTCCTTGGAGCCGAACGCGGCATAGATGCGCGCCGAAGCGATACCCAGCGCAGCCACCAGGTCGCTCATGGACGTGGCTTCGAAACCGCGTGCCCAGAACACATCCCGGGCGGTGCGCAACGCGGCTTCACGGTCGAACTGGCGTGGTCGGCCTGCCATCTCGATAGTCTCCAACCAGGAATGAAGGCGGCATTATCCGTAATTGTTTGTCGAAAGACAAAGAATACTTGACGGCGTGCAGACTGCATCCTTATTGTTTGTCGATCAACAAACAATAGGAGTTCCACATGATCACGTTGAAAGGCCCCAGCCTGCATCTGGCGCAATTCAGTGCCGACCAGCCACCGTTCGACTCACTGCCCAACATCGCCCGATGGGCCGCGCACATGGGCTTCAAGGCGTTGCAGATACCGGCCTGGGACAAGCGTCTGTTCGATGTCGAGCTCGCCGCAAGCAGCCAGGCCTACTGCGACGACATCACTGCCATGCTGGCCGAACACGGGCTGGTGATCAGTGAGCTGACCACGCATCTCTTCGGCCAGCTGGTGGCGGTACACCCGGCATACGACGCCTTGTGCGACAATTTTGCACCGGCCCACCTGCAGGGCGACGCGGCTGCCCGCAGTGCCTGGGCGGTGCACCAGCTCACCTGCGCGGCCATCGCGTCGCGGCGCCTGGGCCTGAGCGACATGGGGACTTTTTCCGGTGCACTGGCATGGCCGTACGTCTTTCCCTTCCCGCAACGACCCGACGGCCTTGTTGAAACAGCCTTCGCCGAGTTGGCCAGGCGCTGGCTGCCGGTGCTCGATACCTGCGCCGAACAGGGCATCAACCTGTGCTTCGAAATTCACCCCGCCGAAGACCTGCACGACGGTGCAAGCTTCGAGCTGTTTCTCGAACACGTCGGCCACCACCCGCGCTGCAAGATGCTGTTCGATCCCAGCCACCTGATCCTGCAGCAACTCGACTACCTGGCGTTCATCGACCACTACCGGGACTACATCCGCATGTTCCACGTCAAGGACGCCGAGTTCCTGCCCACCGGCAAGCAGGGCCTGTTCGGCGGTTATCAACCCTGGCTCAAGCGCGCCGCACGCTTCCGTTCGCTGGGGGACGGGCAGGTCGACTTCAAGGGCATCTTCAGCAAGCTGGCCGAATACGACTACAGCGGCTGGGCCACGCTGGAGTGGGAGTGCTGCCTGAAAAACCAGCACGATGGGGCACGTGAAGGGGTGGCGTTCATCAACCGACACATCATCCAGGTCACCGACACGGTGTTCGACGACTTCGCCGGTACCCCGGTGGCGCCGGCGGTCATCGCCAGGATGCTCGGCCTTGAAGGCAACCCTGTCGGGGAGCTGCAACGATGAGCACGCACACTCACCATTACGCCCATGTGCACGGCCTGCGCCTGCACTACGTCACCCAGGGCGAAGGGGCACCGGTACTGCTGATCCCCGGCTGGCCACAGACCTGGTACACCTGGCGGCACGTCATGGCGGCCCTGGCCGACAACGGTTACCAGGCGATTGCCGTGGACCTTCCCGGCATGGGGCTTTCCGACAAGCCGCTGGACGGCTACGACACCGGCACCTGCGCCGCCCGCCTGCACGCGCTGATGGGGCACCTGGGGCACGAACGCTATGCCGTGGTGGGCCACGATGTGGGCATGTGGGTGGGGTATGCCCTTGCCAGCGATTTTCCGGGGGTGGTGAACCGGCTGTGCCTGAGCGAAGCGGTGATTCCGGGCCTGGCGCCGGCGCCGTCGATCTTCGCGCCGCCGGAGCAGAACATCTTCCTGTGGCACTTCATGTTCAACCAGTTGCAGGACTTGCCCGAGGCGCTGATTACCGGGCGCGAAGCGCAGTACCTGAGGTTCATGTTCGAGAAATGGGCTGTGCGCCTGGATCGGGTGGCGGTGGATACCTATGTGCAGGCGTATTCGGCGCCGGGGGGCTTGCGTGGCGGGTTTGCCTACTACCGCGCGATACCCGAAACGATTCGCCAGAACCAGCAGCGCGGGCAGGTGCCACTGGGCATGCCGGTGCTGGCGATCGGGGCGCAACTGGCAACCAATGAAGCGCCACGGGTAACCCTGGAGGAGCGCGCCACCACGTTGCAGGGCGCGATCATCGAGGGCTGCGGGCACTTTGTGACCGAAGAGGCGCCCGAGGCGTTTGTCGGGCACCTGCTGCCGTTTCTGCGCTGAGGGTTGCGGCGCGACCTTCGCCAGCAAGGCGCGCGCCTGTCATCGAGCGCGTGCCATTGCCCGCGAAGGGCGTTCAAGGCGCCTGCAATGCCTCCAGCTCATCCGCGCGTTCGGAGGTCATGCGCAGGCGGCAGCCACCGCCATTGAGGATATCCATGGTGCCGCCGGTCTGCGTGAAGTAGAAATCGCAGTTGCTGTCGATGTACTTGATCCACGCCCGCTGCGCATCCCGGAGCTTGCCCTGCTGCACCGGCCCAAACGCGGCCATGGCCTTCTTGTAGACCTGGTTCAGGCGTTTGTCCTGGCGGGCGATCTCGGCGTTGTTGCATTCGTTCATGCTCACCGTGGTGTTCGCGGTGTCCATGCAGGCCTTGTAGGCCGCCGAAGTCTTGTCCTGCGCCTGCGCCAGCGGCGCAACTGCCGCCAGCGACAGCACCGCAACCCCCATCATCCGCTTGATACTCATGGCTTGCCTCTCCTGTTCTGACTGCTTAGGGCGCACAGGCTCGCATGACCTGCTCGCGCAACCAATGGTGCGCCGCTTCCTTTTTGCGTCGCTCGTGCCACACCTGCTGAAAGGCGAACGCGCGAATCGCCAGCGGCGGCTCGAAACAGCGCAACCCACGCTGCGCCTTGAGGTTCTGCACGCTGCGCCGCGCCACGGTCAGCACCAGGTCGGTACCCACCAGCACGTCGCTGGCCGCCGCCCAGTGCGGCAACGCCAGCACCACCCGGCGCTGCTGCCCCAGCGCCGCCAGGGCCTGGTCGATCTCGTTGTCGGCCCCGGGCCGCATCGCCACCAGCACATGGGGGCGCGCCAGCCAGGCGGGCAATGTCAGCCCGCCACGGGCCGGCAGCGTGGCGCGGTCGGCCACACACACGAACCCCTCCTCGAACAGCGTGGCGGCCTGCAACGGCTCGGCCAGGGTGGGGAATACGCCCAGCGCCAGGTCCACCTCGCCATCGAGCAACTGGCCGAGCATCGCCTCGCGGCTGCCCTGGCTGACCACCAGGTCGATGCCCGGTGCGGTCTCGCGCAGGCAGCGCATCAGGCCCGGCAGCACCACCCGCGCGCCATAGTCCGACATCGCCAGGCGAAAGCTGCGCCGCGCCCGCGCCGGCTCGAAACCGGGGCTGCCCAGCAGCGCATCCAGTTGCTGCAGGGCATCCTGCAACGGCGCCGCCAGTTCCAGCGCACGCAACGTGGGCTGCAGGCGGCCCGCACGGCGCACCAGCAGCGGGTCCTGGAAGATCTCGCGCAACTGCGCCAGCGCATGGCTCACCGCCGGCTGGCTGCGGTGCAGTCGCAAGGCCGCGCGCGAGACGTGCTGCTCGGCCAGCAGCGCATGCAGGGTCAGCAGCAGGTTGAGGTCGATACGGCGCAGATCATCCATGTGGCGAATAGCCCCTGTGCACAATTCGAATTTCCATCAGTGAAACAGATAACCAAGACTGTACCAAGCCCTCCATAGCCAGAAGGAAACCACCATGAACCTCAACCTCGCTGTCGCCATACCGCTGCTTGTCGCCCTGCTGGCCGGTGCCGCCGTGCCGTTCCAGGCCGGTGCCAACGCCGCGCTCGGGCGCCTGCTCGGGCACCCGCTGTGGGCCACGTTGATCTCGCTGGCGGTGAGCGTGCTGATGGTGCTGCCAGCCCTGCTGCTGATGCGCGCACCGCTGCCGCAACTGGCCAACCTCGGCCAGGCGCCGTGGTGGGCGTGGTTGGGTGGCGTGGCCGGGGTGGCCTACATCACCGCGGCGCTGATCCTCACCCCGCGCCTGGGCGCGGCCGGCTTCATCGTGTGCGTGATCGCCGGCCAGGTACTCTCGTCGCTGATCATCGACCAGTGGGGGCTGATGGGCCTGCCATCGCGTCCGGTCAACGGCCTGCGCATCGCCGGGGTGGCGCTGATCATCGTCGGCATGCTGGTGGTGCAATGGGGCACCCGCGCCAACCGTTGAGGGCTCACCAGGGGTGGGTGCGCTCGAACACGTAGCCGTGCTGGGGGAACGCATTGAACAGGATCACCCCCAGCACCACCAGCAACAGCAGCCAGTCGACAACGCGCAGACGCGGCACCTGGCGCACCTCGCGCCGGTCACGACAGTGCAGCGCCTGCCCCAGGGTCATCAGTACGAAGGCGCCGATCCACAGGTAGTACCCCACGCCCAGCGCGGTGAGTTGCACGAAATCGTAGGACTGCGGCGTGTTGTCCGGCACCGTGCTCACCACCAGGAACGACAGCCCCAGCAGCAGCGCCAGCACCGACAGGCCCAACCCCACCCGCGGCCACCAGCGGTGGGCCAGCATCGCCAGGCCGAAGACCGGGTTGGCAAACCAGCCATAGATCTGGAACGGGATGCCCCACAGCCCGTACACCAGCAACCATACCGAACTCATGTGGGCACCGTTGTCGGTGTAGTAGGCATTGAAATACAGGCAGGCCACGTACAGCACCAGGCTGAGCGTGAGGTAATGACGTTTCACAGGAGTGTCCGCAGGTCAGATGGAATTGGAGGGTATTGCCGGGGCCGGGGGCGTGACATTGGCGCCGCTGCCCACGCTGAACGAGAACGCCGCCGTGGCATAGATCGCCGCCACCAGCACCCAGGCCAGCCAGCCCTGGCCCGGCCCGCCCGGCGCCTGCCGGCGGTTGAGAAACTGGCCGGCCACGTATGCCGCCAACGCCAGCAACCACAGGTAGTAGGCGCCGAGCAGGTTGGCCTGGCCATTGGCCTTGCGCGGCACCAGCGCGCTGTCGCCCCAGCCGATCACTGGCAGCCACTGCGCCGCCAGCACCAGTGCCGCGACCGCCGCCAACAGCGACAGCAGCGGCCGGTTGCGCCGCAGCATCAGTGCCAGGCACAGCAGCGGGTTGGCCCACCAGGCGCTGCCACCCAGCCAGCCGAGGGTCAGCACATGCATGCCGCGCATGGTCACCTCGCTGACCGGCACGGCATCCAGAAACAGGCTGCCCAGGTACAGCACCAGGCTCAGTACCACGTAATGCCGCTTGAACAGTGCCAGCATCTAGTTGACCCCGAGTTCGCAGTCGTCGCAGGCCGCTGGCGGCTCGCCGAGGTTCATGTAGACCGGTCGCGCCGGCGCGACGGTGGCCTTGACGAACGACAGTGGAATGGTCAGCACGATACCCGCCACCAGCACCCAGTGCAGCCAGCCCAGCGCTGGCTGGGTGAGCCTGGGCTGGCGCCGGTAGCGGTGCTGGCCGATCACGAACGCCAGCATCGAAGCCAGCCACAGGTAGTAGCCGGTGCGCACGTCAGGCCCGCCGTGGGGCGCCGGCGGGATCGGCGACCAGTCGGTCCAGCCCAGCGCCAGGGCCGAGCCCGCCAGCAGCAGTGCGCACCAGCCCAGGCGGTAAGCGGTTTTGGGGTCTTTGCGGTGGGTTGCGAAGGCGCCCAGCAGCAGCGGGTTGGCGAACCACAGGCCGCCGGCCAGCCAGCCCATCGACAGCGCGTGCATGCCGCGCAGCACCGAATCGTGCCCCCAGGCGCAGGCCTCCGGGTACAGGCAGGCGAGGTACAGCAGCAGGCTCAGCAAGCGGAAATCGAAGCGCACCAGTAAGTCCATTCAGCCGGGTGGGAAGCGGGGCGCGACGATAGCCCATCGCCTGCCCCGCTGTCCAAGTCATTCAGGCCGATTCGAGCAGCAGCCCGTACAACGCCGAATCCGACACCTCGCCGGCGATGCACCAGCGCTCGCGCAGCAGCCCTTCACGCTCGAAGCCCATGCGTTCGAGGGTGCGCGCCGAGGCACCGTTGCGCGGGTCGATCTCGGCCTCGAGGCGGCGCATGTTCAGGCCGATGGCAAGGTACTCGACGAACAGCTCCAGCGCCTCGCCCATGTAGCCCTGGCCCTGGGCGCTGCTGGCCAGGCAGTAGCCGATTTCGCCGCGGCGCGACTCGGCGTCGATGTTGAAGAACTGGCACATGCCCAGCAGCAGGTCGCTGCCCTGCGGGTAGATACCCAGCTTGAGGCTGCGCCCGGCCAGGTAGGCGGCGCGGTCGGCCAGCAAGGCCACTTCGGCTTCGTCCAGGGTCTGCCACGGCCCGTGGTGCCAGTAACGCATCACCTCGGGGTCGGCCATGATCCCCAGCCACTGCTCGGCATCGCGGGCCTGCATGGGCCGCAGTTGCAGGCGCGGCCCGTTCAGGCACAGCGCGGTGTCGAAAGCTTCAGGCAAACTCATGAAATTACTCCTGGTGGGTGAACCTGCCACCACGCCACCACGCCCACCGTTACCAGCAGGACCGCGGCCTGGGCCAGGTTGAATTCGTAGAGCCGGTGCAGCGTCACCCACGGCTGGCGCCACGCCGGGCCGCCTTCCTGTGGTGGCTGATACGGCAACAGGCCAAGCAGCCCGACAGCGAAGTAGCCCGTCAGCGCGACGATACCGGTCCACGGGTGGGTACCGGCCAGCATCGGGTAGATCGGCAGTGCCAGCAGCAGGCGCGGCACGCCATGGCGCAGCAGCAGACGCTCGCCATCGGGGTTGAACCGACGCGGGATCAGCCATTCGCTCAGGCGCAGGTCCAGCGCCAGCAGGTTCGGCGCGGTCCACAGCCAGAAGCGCATGAACACCGCCGACAGTTGCACCGTCAGCAGCGAGCCCACCACGGCGGCAATCAGTACATTGGAGGGGTGCGCGAAGAAATCCGGCCCCGCCAGCCACAGCACGATCACCAGCACCATGCAGCTCATCACCCGCAGGTAGCTGCGCGGGTGCAGCGGGCGCGGCGCCAGCCTGCGCCAGAAGTACAGGTCGCGGTGCGGCACCTGGTCGAGCAGTTCGGGGTAGTGGTAGAGCAGGGTTTGCGTCAGGTGCTCACAGGCTTCCCAGTCGGCCTCGCTGAAGCCCTGGGCCAGCGCCACCTGCTGCTTGAACTCGAGGTTGCGCAGCAGCAGGTAGGCCGCATTGCCCTCGGGGTTGGTGTGCCAGTGCCACTGCTCGGCCAGGGCCTGCTGGCGGGCGAACCAGGTATCGCGACGCCAGCGCTCGTTCAGGCCCTGCCACAGGTGCGCGGGCCGGGGGCCACCGTCATCGTCGCTCCAGTTGAAGTAGCCGCACACGCGTTCGAACAGCGCGGTGCTGCTGCCGGGGTGATCGTGCAGCAGCTCCAGCAGCATGGCCTGGAACTGCTCGCGGCGGTCGAAGGGCTCCAGCCAGGCCTGCCCGCCCCAGTGCTGCAGGCTGGCGAAAAACGCCTGTTCGTCGCCCGCCTGCAAATAGTGCTGCAACTGCGCGTGGCAGGCTTGCCAGAGGCTGCCCAGCAGTTCGTCGCACTGGTACGCGCCGATCGGCACCGCCTGCCAGGGGGTGAACCAGCCACGCCTCGGCACCGCCCAGTGCAGGATGGGCAGGCGCAGGGTTTCGTCATCCAGGCTGCGCTGCAGCAACTGCTGCTCGAAGGCCGCCTCGCACCCCAGTTCACCGGCCTGGCGCCACAGGTTGTCGAGCTGCGCAGGGTCCAGCCCTTCGAGCAGCGCGCGGGCCTGTTGCTCCCTGGCGGGTGTGGGTTCGACGTCGACGTGCACCGCCGCGGCCTGCGGGGCTGGCACATCGGCCGATTCCAGCGCTGGCGCTGCATCGTCCTCGTGTGCCCAGCGGCTGCGCGCCAGCGCCTGTTCATAGGCCTCGCGCAGGCGCTGGAAGGCCTCGGGGTCCTCGTCGGGGCGGTGCACCTTGAGCAGGCGCGCATACTGGCGCCTGATACTGCGTTCATCAGCGCCCGGGGCCAGGGCCAGCACGCTCCAGCAGTCTTCGATCACGTCACTCATTGCCGCTCCTTCAGCGCCAGCTGTCCTGGCCCAGTTCATTCACGCGCTGTTCGAGCTCGTGGCGCACCTCGCGGATCTGGCGTTCGTCCTGGGTTTCCAGCACGCGCTGGAACTGCGCGGCCCAGGCCCCGATCAGCTCACGTACCTCGCCCAGGCTTTCCTGATACAGGCGCTCCAGGCGCGCCAGCAACAGGGTGTTGGGTTGCTGGTCACGCGGGTGGGTCTTGAGCTCGGCCAGCGCCGCCAGGCGTTCGCGTACCTCTTCGGGGCTGAGTACGCCGGGGTTGTTCTCGATCACCAGGGCATGCTGCTCGCCGGTCAGCGGGATGCTCACCTGGGCTTCGAGAATGCCGTTGATGTCGTAGGTGAAGCGCACGTCCAGGGCCACCTCGCCGGCCTTGCGCCGTGGCACCGGAATCTCCAGCACGCCCAGCAGCACGTTGTCGCGCACCAGGCGGCTCTCGCCCTGGAACACCTTGACCAGCACCTGCTCCTGCTGGTCGCCGACGGTGTACACCGTCTGCACCCGGCTCACCGGCACCACGCTGTTGCGCTCGATGATCGGCAGGTAGTGCCCGCTCTCGTGGCGGTCACCGACCTGGCGCACGGTTTCCATGCCCAGGGTGTAGGAGCACACGTCGGTCAGCACCACCTCTTCGAGCGCGGCATCCCGGGCCTTGAGCGCGGCCTGCACGGCGGCGCCGTGGGCCACCACTTCATCAGGGTTGAGGCTGATCGAAGGGAAGCGCCCGAACAGCCCAGCCGCCAGCTTGCGCACCAGCGGCATGCGCGTGGTACCGCCCACCAGCAGCACTTCGTCCAGGTCCGAGGCGCGGATGCGCGCATCGCGCAGGGCGCGTTCGATGGGGGTGCGCAGGCGTGCCAGCAGCGGTGCGAACAGGTCGGCCAGGGCGTCCTGGGTGTACACGTGGCGCCATTCGCGGCCCTCCACGCGTACCACGAAGTCGGCCTGCTGGGCCTGACCCAGCTGCCGGCGTACACGCTCGGCCTCGCGGCGCAGCGGCTGCAGCAGCGTGGTCGCGCCGGGGAAGTCGTTGCCCTGCTGGGCCTGCACGAAATGCTCCAGCAGCAACTGGTCGAAGTCTTCACCGCCCAGGTAGTTGTCGCCGGCGCTGGCGCGCACCTCCATCACCCCTTCGAACAGCTCCAGAATCGACACGTCGAAGGTGCCGCCACCCAGGTCGAAGACCAGAAACGAGGTTTCCTTGTCGCGCTGGTGCAGGCCGTAGGCGAGTGCGGCGGCGGTGGGTTCGTTGATCAGTTTGTCGACGCGCAGCCCGGCCAGTTCGCCGGCCACGCGGGTGGCCTTGCGCTGGGCATCGCTGAAGTAGGCCGGCACGCTGATGACCGCCTCGGTGACCGGCTCGCCATAGGCACGCTCGACATCTTCCTTGAGGCTCTTGAGCACCAGTGCCGAGAGTTCTTCGGGGCGGTAGGCACGCCCACCCAGGGTGACCTGCTGGTTGCTGCCCATGTAGCGCTTGAACAATGCGGTGGTCAGGTGCGGATGGGTGTGCAGGCGCTCGCGCGCCGCCTGCCCGACCAGCACCCGGCCCTGGTCGTCGAGCCCCACCACGCTGGGGGTGAGCGTGTGGCCGAGTGCGTTGGCCACCAGTTCAGTGGCGCCATCGCGCCACACGGCCACCAGGCTGTGGGTCGTGCCCAGGTCGATACCGACGATCATCAGCGACTTCCCTCTCATCAAATCAGAGGGCGATGGTACTTGAGGTACCTGCGCTCAAGCCACCGCCTTCACGCGCCGTGATCGTCGTTCGCCGCCTAGAACCCCATGCTGAAACTCACCGTTACCGCATGGTCGCGGGTGTCGCTGGACAGTTGCCCCGAATAGCCCAGGCCCAGTTTGCCGGCCTGCCCGATCGACAGGTCCAGCCCCGCCTCGACCACCGCCGCATCGCGGGCGATCGGCACGCCCTGGGTGGTGAAGCCGGCGCCGCCCTCGATGAAGCGCAGGTCGGCATCGGGCTTGGTGTCGCCGTAGGCATGCCGCCAGCCCAGGCTGCCACGCGGGGTCAGGGTGCTGCCGTTGGCCAGCTTGAACGCCTTGCCCGCCCGCAGGCCCACGGTGGAGAAGGTGATGTCCTGGTCGGCACTGGCCTTGAGCCGCGCCGCGCCGCCCTTCTCGCGTGCAGTGTCGCTGTCGTAGTTGACGTAGGCCAGGCCCGCGAACGGTTCCAGCGCCACGCCGCCTGCCTCGATGGCGTAGCTCACCTCGCCGAACACCTGCGCGGTGCGCGCCTTGTACTTGGCCTTGAGGCGGTCGTCGTAGCTGCCGATGGCGACGTCACGCTTGCTCTCGATGTCGTGCCAGCTGTACGCCGCACCCACGCGGGCCGAGAAGGCATCGAGCTGGTAGCCCAGGTAGGTGGCCAGGTGGTAGCTGTCGATGCTCGCATCGGAACGGCGGCCGCTGGCATCCAGGTCGCTGCGGGTATAGCCGGCGGCCACGCCCACGCGCCAGTCGCTGTTCAGGCTGCGGTCCACCCCGAGCAGGAAGCCCTGCACGTTGCGGTCGATGCTGGCGCTGTTGCTGTTGCCGTCCATCTTGCCCCAGGTGCCCAGTGCCTGCGCCCAGCCCACGGCCTCGTCGTGGCAACCGTCGCTGGTGAGCTGGTTGGCGTTCGGTGCCAGGGCCCGACGCGGACCCTCCTCGCGCATGCAGCCTGGCTGGCGCAGGCGGTCGTTGACCGCTTCGCGCACGTAGCGCGAGTCTTCGATCAGCGCACTGGCGGTACTGGCATGGATCTCGCCCGACAGGCTGTCCAGCGCCGCCTGAACGCCACCACGGTTCTGCGCCATGACCGCGCCCAGTACCGCCGCCGGTGCCCCGCTGCTGCCCAGTGCGCCGGCCACGGCCTGCTGGTTGGGGGTCGAAGCCACATCGCCGAGGCTGGTGCCGTTGCGGCTGATGGTGACGCCGACCTGGTTGCTGCCGTAGTTGAGGGTGGTGTCGTAGAACGGCGTATCCGGCAACTGCACGGTGGTGAAGGTGCCGTTCACCCCGCCGCCGGCAGTCACCACGGTGTACTGCGCGTTGCCCGAGGCCGGTGCCGAGTTCAGCACCACCAGGCTGCCGCCCAGGTTGGCCGTGCCGCCCACGGTCAGGCCGCTGCTGGCGGGGTTGCCGACCACCACTTGCAGGGTGCCGCCCGGGGCGTTGGTGAAGTTGCCGCCGACCTTGAGCCCACTGGCCGGGTCAGGCTGCACCACACCGTTGTTGACCAGCGAGCCCACGCTGCCGTTGCCGCTCAGTGCGGCACCGGCCCCCACCGTGACCTTGGCCCCGAGCACCGTGCCCGGGTTGGCCGCATTGCCCACCAGCAGCAGGCCCTGGTTGACCGCCAGGTTGCCGCTGAACGGCTGGTTGCCGGTCAGCAGCAGGCTGCCGCTACCCTGCTTGACGGTGTTGCCGGTGCCGCTGAGCACACCGTTGAAGCGGCCGTCGGTGTCCTGCTGGAACACCAGGCTGGCGTTGTCGACGATGTTGCCCTGCAGGCTGGTGGTGTTGCCCACCAGCGTACCGCCGCTGACCCTGGTGCCGCCGGTGTAGGTGTTGGCGCCGCTCAGGATCAGCGTGCCTGCGTCGAGTTTTTCGATACCGCCCGCGCCCACCAGCGGCGCCGAGATCTGCGTGCTGTCGCCGGTGTTCACGCGCACGGCGGCCAGGTCGCCATTGGCTGCATTGACCGGTGTCAGGCTGCCGCCGCTGCCGGCCACCAGCTGGTAGCCGCCGGTGAGGAACTGCAGGCCGGTGAAGGACTGGTTGCCGGCCACGGTGACGGTCCCCGCCTGACCACCGAACACGCCGAACTGCGCATCCCAGGTTTCGCTCAGGTTGCCGTTGACGTCGGTCCAGTTGGTGCCGTTGCCCCAGGTACCGCTGCCGCCACCGATGGTGCCGTCGGCATTGGTCTTGCCGCCGTTCCAGAACTGCAGTGCACCATCGGCGCCCTGCACCACCAGGTTGATCTGCTGGGCGATGGCCGTCTGCAGGGTCAGTTGGCCTGGCAAGGTGCCGCCTGGCAGCAGGCCGAACAGCAGGCCGTTGTCGGTCAGGTTGCCACCGTAGCTGAACAGTTGGTAAACGCCGCTGCCGAAGCCACCGGCATTGCTGATGTTGAGCGTGCCATCAAGGGTGAGGTCGCCCGCCACCTTGACCACGGTGGTCGAGGCCGATGCCTGCCCGAGCGTCAGGTCGACATTGCTGCCGGCATCCAGGTTGAGCACACCGACCTTGAGTGGCGTGGCGCCGCTGCCCGCCGCCAGGGTCGCACCGCTGGCCAGGTTGACCGTGCCGGCGTAGTTGCCGCTGCCGCCCAGGGTCGCCCCGTTGTTGACCTGCACCGTGGCACTGGCCAGGCTGCCGTTGACCAGCAGGCTGCCGGCGTTGACCGTGGTGGCGCCGGTGAAGCCGCTGTTGCCGGTCATCAGCAGTTGCCCGCTGCCGTTCTTGATCAACGTGCCGCTGCCGGTGAGGTTGCCGGTGTAGGTACCGTTGCTGGCCTGTTCGAAGGTCAGCGCGGCGTTGTTGAGGATCGCGCCCTGCAGGCTGCTGGTATTGCCCTGCACGCTGCCGGCGTTGAAGGTGCTGCCGCCGCTGTAGGTGTTGGCACCGCTCAGCAGCAGTGCGCCATTGCCGTTTTTCACCAGGCTGCCGTTGCCGCTGATCACCCCGTTCAGGGTCAGGTCGTGGCTGCCGCCCAGGGTCAGTTGCGAGGCCAGGCTGACGGCGTTGCCCAGTTGCAGGTCAAGCGTGCCGTCCAGCTGCGCAGTGCCACCCACCGTGAGCGCGCCGCTGCCCAGTGCAGCGTTGTCGCCCAGGGTCAGGCTGCCGGCATTGAGGCGCGTGCCGCCCTGGTAGGTGTTGGCGCCGGCCAGGGTCAGGTCGGCCGTACCGTTCTTCACCAGGCTGCCGCTGCCGCTGACGAGGTTGGTGAGATCAAGGTCATTGCTGCCCGCGATGGTCAGCGCACCGCCGAGCGTCACGGCGTTGCCCAGGGTCACGGCCTGGTTGGCATCCAGCGTGGTGCCGTCGGCAGCCGTCAGCGCGCCGCTGCCCAGGGCGGTGTTGCTGCCCACCACCAACGTGCCGCCGTTGAGCTGGGTGCCGCCGGTATAGCCGTTGTTGCCGTTGAGCACCAGGGTGCCGCCTTCGAGCTTGGCCAGGGTGCCGCTGCCGTTGATGTCCACGTTCAGCGTGGCGCTCACGCCGTTGCCGATACGCACGTTGCCGGTGCCCTGGGCACCGTTGGTGAGGTTCAGCGCGTCACCGCTCAGCACGTAGCCGTTGTCGAGGAACTGCAGGCCGTTGACGGTCTGCACACCATCGACGGTCACCGCGCCACCCGTGCCCTGGAACACCGCGAAGGTGCCGTTCCAGGCCTGGTTGAGCGCTCCGTTGGCATCGGTCCAGTTGGTGCCGCCGACGCTCCAGACACCGGCGCCGCCGTCGACCGATCCATTGCCGACGGTCTGGCTGCCGTCCCAGAACAGCACATTGTTGTTGCTGCCGCCCACCACCAGGTTGACCTGGTTGTTGACGGCGGTCTGCACATCCAGATCGCCCGCGATGACCCCATTGGGCACGCTGCCGATGGCCAGGCCGTTGTTGGTCAGCGCGCCGCTGTAGTCGATCAGGCGATACACGCCCGCACCGAACCCGCCCAGGTCGGTGACATTGAGCTTGCCGTCCAGGGTCAGGTTGCCGCCCACGTTGATCAGCGCCGGGGTACCCACCACAGGGGCGCCCAGGGCCGCATCCAGGTTGGCGTCCGCGCCCAGTACCAGCGAGCCGACGCTCAGGGTATCGCCGCTGCGCAGCGACAGGTGCCCGCCGTCGGCGACGGTCAGCGCGCCGCCGAGGCTGCCGGTGCCGCCCAGGGTGCTGCCGCTGTTCACAGTGACGGTGCTGCTGGCCAGGCTGCCATTGACGATGAGGCTGCCGCCGCTGACGGTGGTGGCCCCGCTCAGGGTATTGCCACCGCCCAGGGTCAGCGTGCCGGTGCCGGTCTTGTCCAGCGTACCGGTGCCGCTGAGCACCCCGCCGAACGTGCCCTCGCCCACTTGCAGGCCGGTACCGGCACCCACGTTCACGGTGCCGCTGCCGCTGAGCTCGCCCAGGTTGGTGGTGCCGCCCAGGTTGAGGCTGGCGCCGTTGCCCAGGTTCAGCTCGGCCGGGTTGCCGAGTGCACCGCTGCCCACCGTGCTGAGGCTGCCGGAGAGAATGTTGAGGATGCCGCTGAAGCTGTTGTTGCCGCTGAGGGTGAGGTTGGCCGCACCGTTCTTGTTCAGGGTGCCCGCACCGCTGAGCACGCCGGCCAGGGTCAGGTTGTTGGTGCCCGCCACGTTGAGCGTGCCGCCCACATCCACCGCGTTGGCCAGGGTCATGGCGCTGGTGGTGGTCAGGGTGGAGGTGCCGCTGACACTCAGGGCACCGCTGCCCAGCGCCGAGCCGTTGCCCAGGGTCAGGTTGCCGGCACCCAGCTGGGTGCCGCCGCTGTAGGTGTTCACCCCGGTGAGGGTCAGGCCGCCGCTGCCGGTGTGGTTCAGGCTGCCCGTGCCACTGATGACACCGCCCAGGGTGAGGTTGTTGCTGCCCGGCAGGGTCAGGCCGGCGTTGAGCACGATGGCATTGGCCAGTGACAGCGCACTGCCATTGACCAGGCTGGAGGCGCCACTGACGGTGAGCGCGCCACTGCCCAGCGCCCCGGCGTTGCCGACATTCAGGGTGCCGCTCTGCAGTACGGTACCGCCCGTGAAACCGTTGGCACCGTTGAGCGTGAGGCTGCCGCTGCCCTGCTTGGTGAGGCTGCCGGCGCCGTTGACCAGGCCATTGAGGGTCAGGTCGTTGCTGCCGAGCAGCGTCAGGTTGCCGCTCAGGTTGAAGGTGTTGGCCAGCGCCAGCGCGCTGCTGCTGTCCAGTTGCGTGCCCGCGGCCGCGTTGAGGGCGCCGACGCCCAGTGCGGTGTCTCTGCCCAGTACCAGCGTGCCGGCATTCAGGGCGGTAGGGCCGGTGTAGCTGTTGTCGCCGTTGAGCGTCAGGCTGGCGCCGCCCGCCTTGAGCAGGCCGCCGGTGCCGCTGATGTCACCGTCCAGCGTCAGTGCGTTGCTGCCGGCAATGCTCAGTTGGCCGAGCAGGCCAATGGTGTTGGCCAGGCTCACCGCCTTGTTGCTGTCCAGGGTGGTGCCATTGGCCGCAGTCAGCGTGCCACTGCCCAGCGCGCCGTCATTGCCGACCACCAGGGTGCCGCCATTGAGCTGCGTGCCGCCGGTGTAGCCGTTGGCGCCGTTGAGCACCAGCGTGCCGCTGTCGAGCTTGGCCAGGGTCGCGCTGCCATTGACCGGCAGGCCCAGGGTGGCGGTCACGTTCGGGTCGACACGTACCGCAAAGCTGCCACTGTTGCCGTTGACGGCGTTGAGCACGCCGCCGCTGCCGGCGACCAGCTGGTAGCCGTCGGTGATGAACTGCAGGGCATTGACGGCCTGGCCACCTTCGACCGTGACCACGCCGCCCGCAGCGCCCTGGAACACCGCGAACTGCCCCTGCCAGACGTCGTTGACGGTGCCGTTGAGGTCGGTCCAGTTGGTGGTGGTGCTGTTCCAGGTGCCGCTGCCGCCCTGCACCACGCCATCGGGGACAGTGCCCGCCCCATCCCAGAACTGCACGATCAGGTTGGGCGAGTTGACCAGCACGTTGACCTGGCCGGTAATCGCGGTTTGCAGTTGCAGCTCGCCGGGCGTGACGCTGCCCGGCAGGCTGCCCAGCACCAACCCGTTGTTGGTCAGCGAGCCGTAATCGAACAGGCGATAGATACCATTGCCGAAGCCGCCGTCATCGGTGATGTTGAGCGTGCCACCCAGGGTCAGGTTGCCGGCAACACTGAACAACGAGGTACCGCCGGTGACGGGCGAGCCGAGTGCGACGTCGATGCTGGCGTTTGGCGCCAGCGCCAGCGAGCCGAAGCTGAGCTGGGTGCCGCTGGTGCCGGCCAGGTGGCCGCCGTTGACGATGGTGGTCAGCCCGCCCACGCTGCCGCTGCCGGTCAGGGTCGCGCCGGAATTGACCGTCAGGTTCCCCCCGTTCAGGGCGCCCGACACGTTCAAGGTACCGCCGCTGACCTGGCTGGCGCCGCCCAGGTTGCTGATGCCGGCAAGTTCCAGCACGCCGGTGCCGACCTTGTTCAAGCCGCCGCTGCCGACCAGGGCACCGGCGAAGACGCTGTCCAGGTTGGTACTGCCCAGGCTCAGCGTGCTGCCCAGTCCGATATTGGTGGTGCCGCTGCCGGTGAGTGCACCGATGCTGGTGTTGCCGTTCAGGTTCAGGTCGGTGCCGCTGCCCAGGTTGACACTGGCGACATTGCCCAGGGCGTTGCTATTCAAGGTGGTCAGCATGCCCTGGGTGATATCGAGTGTGCCGCTGAAGGTGTTGTTGCCGAACACCACCAGTTCCTGGGCGCCGCTCTTGATCAGGTTGCCCGAGCCACTGATAACCCCACCCAGGGTCAGGTTGGCGGCCGTGTCCAGGGTCAGGTCGCCATTGACCGCGATGGCATTCAGCAGCGTGACAGCCTGGGTATTGCCCAGGGTGCTGGTGCCCGTCGCGCTCAGTGCGCCGCTGCCCAGCGCAGCGCCATTGGTGACGGTCAGGGTGCCGCCGCCCAGGCTGGTACCACCGGAATAGGTGTTGGTACCGCTCAGGGTCAGGTTGCCGCTACCGGTCTTGATCAGTTGGCTGTTGCCGCTGATCACGCCCCCCAGGCCGAAGTCGTTGCTGCCGTTGACGGTAAGGTTGGCATTGAGGCCGATGCCGTTGTTCACCACCACGGCGCTGTTGCCGCTGTTCAGGCTCGAGTTGCCGGTGACCGACAGCACCCCGGTGCCCAGCGCATTGTTATTGCCCAGCACCAGGGTGCCGGCGGTGAGGATGGTCTCGCCGCTGTAGGTGTTGCTGCCGTTGAGGGTGAGGGTCGCAGCGCCGTTCTTGGTCAGGTCGCCGGGGCCGTCGATCACGCCGTTCAGGGTCAGGTCGTTGCTGCCGCCGACGTTCAGGTTGCCGACGATGTTCAGCGCATTGCCCAGCGTCACCGCCGTGCTGGCATCGAGGATGGTGTTGTTGCTGGTGCGCAGGGTACCGACGCCCAGTGCGCTGTCGCTGCCCACGATCAAGCGGCCGGCGCCCAGCAGGGTGTCGCCGCTGTAGGTGTTGGCGCCGCTCAGGGTCAGGTCGCTGGCGCCGGTCTTGACCAAGCCGCCCGCGCCGCTGATCGCGCCCGTCAGGGCCAGGTTCTGCGCGCCGAGCAGGGTCAGGTTGCCGGTCAGTACCAGGGCATTGTCCAGGGTCAGCGCGGTGCTGGTGTCCAGCGTGGTGGCGCCGGCGGCGGTCAGGGTGCCACTGCCCAGCGCCGTGGCCGAGGTCAGCAGCAAGCCGCCGGCATTGAGCGCGGTACCGCCCTGGTAGGTATTGTTGCCGCCCAGGGTCAGCACCCCGGTGCCGGTCTTGATCAGGCCGCCCGCACCGCTGATGTCGCCGCCCAGGGTCAGGCCGGCGCTGTTGGCGACGGTCAGGTCGGCATTCAGGCCGATGGCGTTGCCCAGGTTCAGCGCGGTGTTGCTGGCCAGGGTGGAGGCGCCGCTGACCGTCAGCGCGCCGCTGCCCAGTGCGGTGGCGTTGCCTAGGGTGAGGGTGCCGGCATTCAGGGTGGTGCCGCCGCTGTAGGTGTTGGCACCGGTGAGGGCGAGGTTGCCGCCACCGGTCTTGATCAGCCCGCCAGTGCCGCTGACCACGCCCGTCAGACCCAGGTCGGTGTTGCCGGCGACCGTCAGGTTGGCGCCCAGGTTGACCGCGTTGGCCAGGTTCACCGCAGCGCTGCTGGCCAGGGTGGACGCCCCGCCCACGCTGAGGCTGCCGTTGCCCAGCGCCAGCGCATTGCCCACGGTAAGGGTGCCGGCGTTCAGGGTGGTGCCGCCCTGCCAGGCGTTGGCACCGGTCAGGGTCAGGTTGCCCGCGCCATTCTTGGTGAGGCTGCCGGCACCGTTGACCTGGCCGCCCAGGGTGATGTCGTGGGTGCCGCAAACGGTCAGGTTGCCGGCCAGCGATACGGCGTTGAGCACGGTGACATCCAGGCTGCTGTCCAGCGTGGTGCCGCCTGCTGCCACCAGGTTACCCAGGCCCAGCGCCTGGTCACTACCCAGGACCAGGCGGCCGCCATTGAGCAAGGTGTTGCCCAGGTGGGTGTTGCTGCCCGACAGGGTAAGCGTCGCGCCACCATTCTTGCTCAACCCGCCGCTGCCGGTGAGGTTGCCGGCAAGGGTCAGGTCGTTGCTGCCGACCACCGTCAGGCCGCCGAGCAGGCCGATGGCATTGCCCAGGGTCACGGCGCTGCTGGCGTCCAGTGACGTGCCGGCCTGTGCAGTGAGCGTGCTGGTGCCCAGTGCGGTGTTGCTGCCGACGATCAGGGTGCCGCCGGCGAGGCTGGTGCTGCCCTGATAGGTGTTGTTGCCATTGAGGGTCAGGCTGGCCGAACCGTTCTTGACCAGCCCGCTGCTGCCGCCGATCACGCCATTGAGCACCAGGTTGCTGGTGCCCGGCAGGGTCAGGTCGGCGCCCAGGTTGATCGCGTTGGCCAGGCTCAGCGGGGTGCTGGTCGCCAGGCTGGACGCGCCGGTGACGTTCAGCGCACCACTGCCCAGTGCCGCACCATTGCCCAGGGTGAGGGTGCCGCCGCCGACGCTGGTGCCGCCCTGGTAGGTGTTGGCACCATTGAGGGTCAGGTTGCCCGTGCCGGTCTTGTTCAGGGCACCGCTGCCGCTGACGATGCCGTTGAGGGTCATGGCGTTGAGGCCGTCGAGGGTCAGGTTGGCGCCCAGGTCGATGGCGTTGGCCAGGTTGGTCGTGGTAGTGCCTGCCAGGCTGCTGGCAGCGGTCACGTGCAGCGCGCCTGTGCCCAGGGCCAGGTCATTGCCCAGCAGCAGCCGGCCAGCGGCCAGGGTGGTGCCGCCGGTGTAGCTGTTGGCGCCGCCCAGGGTGAGCGTGGCAGCGCCGTTCTTGGTCAGGTTGCCGGCGCCGTTGATGCTGCCGTTCAGGGCCAGATCGTTGCTGCCGGCCACCGTCAGGCCGCCGAGCAGGTTGACGCTGTTGCCCAGGGCGATGCTGGCGTTGCTGTCCAGCGTGGTGCCGTTGGCAGCAGTCAGCGCACCGCTGCCCAGCGCCAGGTTGTTGCCTACCACCAGGGTGCCGCCATTGAGGGCGGTGCCGCCGCTGTAGCTGTTGCTGGCGTTTAGCACCAGCGTGCCGCTGTCGACCTTGCTCAGCAGGCCGCTGCCGCCCAGGGCGACACCAACCGTGGCGGTCACACCCGGATCGACACGCACCGTAGTGGCGCCATTGCTGCCATTGACCAGGTTCAGCTGGCCGGTCACGCCATTGAGCAGGCGGTAGCCATCGGTGACGAACTGCAGGCCGGTGATCGACTGCGCGCCATTGACCAGCACGTCGCCTGCGGCGCCCTGGAATACCGCGAAGTTGCTGCTCCAGTCACGGTTGCCGGTGCCGTTGACCGTGGTCCAGTTGGTACTCAGGGCATCCCAGGTGCCGTTGCCGCCCTGGATCACGCCGTTGCCGACCAGGCCGGTGCCGTCCCAGAACAGCACGCTGCCATTGGCGCCACCGACCAGCAGGTTGACCTGGCTGCCGATCGAGGTCTGTACCTGCAGGTCGCCGAGCTGCACGCTGCCGGGAATGCTGCCGATCACCAGGCCGTTGTCGGTGAGCTGGCCGGTGTAGTTGATCAGGCTGTAGATACCGGTGCCAAAGCCGCCGATGTCGCTGACATTGAGGGTGCCGTCCAGGGTCAGGTTGCCGTTGACCTTGATCAGCGCATTGCCGCCGGTAGCCGGCGAACCAAGGCCCACGTCCAGATTGGAGTTGGCGTTGAGCACCAGCGAGCCCAGGGTCAGGCTGTTGCCGCTGTTGGCCGCCAGGTGGCCGCCATCGGCGATGGTCACCGCGCCCAGCACGCTGCCGGTGCCAGTACTGGTGAGGGTGGCGCCGGTATTGACCTGCACCAGGTTGCTGCCCAGCGAACCGGTGACGTTCAGGGTGCCGCCATTGACCTGGGTGGTACCGCTCAGCAGGCTGTTGTTGCCGGCCAGTTCCAGGCTGCCGCCGCCGACCTTGATCAGGCCACCGGCCCCGGCCAGGCCGCCGGTGAACACGCTGCTGGCATCCCCCGCGCCCACGCTCAGGTTGGTACCGGCCCCCAGGTTCACGCTGCCGCTGCCGGTGAGGCTGGCAAGGCTGCTGCTGTTGCCCAGGTTGAGGCTGGCGCCCAGCCCCACGTTCACCGCCGAGGCATTGCCCAGTGCGCCGGCACCGACCGTGGTCAGGCTGCCGTTGAGCACATTGACCGCGCCGCTGAAGGTGTTGTTGCCGCTCAGGGTCAGGTCGGCCAGGCCATTCTTGATCAGGCCACCGGTGCCGCTGATCACCCCGCCCAGGCTCAGGTCGTTGTTGCCCGCCAGGCTCAGGTCGGCATTGAGCACCAGGTTGTTGCCCAGTGCGAAGCTGGCGCTGTTGTCCAGGCTGGCGTTGCCGGCCACGGTCAACGCGCCGGTGCCCAGGGCATTGGCATTGCCCAGGGTCAGGCCGCCGGCATTGAGCACGGTGCCGCCCTGGAAGGTGTTGACGCCATTGAGGGTCAGGTTGCTCGCCCCGTTCTTGACCAGCCCGGCGGCGCCGCTGATCACTCCGCCCAGGGTCAGGTCGTTGCTGCCGGCCAGGCTCAGGTTGGCACCCAGGTTGATCGCGTTGGCCAAGGCGAAGCTGGCGCTGTTGTCGAGGCTGGCCGCACCGGTCACGTTCAGTGCGCCATTGCCCAGCGCCGAGGCATTGCCCAGCACCAGCGCGCCGGCATTGAGCAAGGTCCCGCCGGTGAAGGTGTTGAGGCCATTGAGGGTCAGGGTGGCGGCACCATTCTTGATCAGTTGGCCGGCCCCGGCGATCACACCGCCCAGGGTCAGGTCATTGCTGCCGACAACGCTCAGGTTGGCGTTCAGGTTCACCTGGTTGGCCAGGTTGAGCGCCACGCTGTTGTCGAGCGTGGCAGCGCCGCCCACGTTCAGTGCGCCGCTGCCCAGTGCCTGGTTGTTGCCAAGGCTGAGGCCGCCGCCATTGAGGTTGGTACCGCCTTGATAGGTATTGGCCGCGTTCAGGCCGAGGGTGGCCGTGCCCGTCTTGGTCAGGCTGCCGGTGCCGCCCACCACGCCGTTGAGCGTCAGGTTCGCGGCCCCGCCGATGCCCAGGTTGCCGGCCAGGTTGACCAGGTTGGCCAGGCTGACCGCCGTGCTGGCCTCCAGCTGGGTGTTGCCGGCTGCGTTCAGCACGCCGGTGCCCAGCGCGGTGTTGCTGCCGACGATCAATTTGCCGGCGTTCAGGTTGGTGGCGCCGCTGAAGGTGTTGGCGCCGCTCAGGGTCAGGTCGGCACCGCCGGCCTTGGTCAGGCCGCCTGCGCCGCTGATCACGCCGCCGAGGTTGAGGGTGTTGCTGCCCAGCAGGTTGAGGTTACCGGCCAGGGTCACGGCATTGCCCACCGTCAGGGCTTTGGTGGCGTCCAGCGAGGTGTTGCCGGCAGCAGCCAGCGTACCGGTGCCCAGTGCGGTGTTGTTGCCCAGGATCAGCGTGCCGGCATTGAGCGCCACGCCGCCACCGAAGGTATTGGCAGCGCCCAGCGTCAGGTTGGCCGCACCGTTCTTGCTCAGGCCCGAGGCGCCGCTGATGACGCCGTTCAGGGTCAGGTTGCTGGTGCCCGGCAGGGTCAGCACGCCATTGAGGACCACGGCATTGGCCAGTACCAGCGGTGAACTGTTGGCAAGGCTCGCCGCGCCGCCGACAGTCAGGGCGCCGGTGCCCAGCGCTGCGGCACTGGCCAGGGTCAGGGTACCGGCGTTCAGGGTGGTACCGCCGAGGAAGGTGTTGTTGCCGCTGAGGGTCAGGTTGGTGGTGCCGTTCTTGATCAGGCTGCCATTGCCGCTGATCAGGCCTTGCAAGGCCAGGTCGTTGCTGCCGTCGAGGGTCAGCGCGCCGTTGAGCGTGAGGGCGTTGCCCAGGGTCACGCCCGGGGCAGCGTCAAGGCGGGTACCGTCCGCCGCGATCAGTGCGCCCTGCCCCAGCGCCGTGCTGCTGCCGAGCACCAGCTTGCCGGCGTTGAGCCGGGTATTGCCCACGTAGGTGTTGTTGCCGGCAAGGGTCAGGTCGGCCGCGCCGTTCTTGATCACGCCGCCCGCGCCACTGATCGGGCCGCCCAGGCCAAGATTGGCCGTGCCGCCGACGGTCAGGTCGGCGCCAAGATTGACCGCGTTGGCCAGGGTGAGTGCCACGCTCGCATCCAGGCTGGCGGTGCCCGTGGTGTTCAGGGCGCCGCTGCCCAGGGCGTTGGCCGCGCCCACCATCAGGCCGCCGGCATTGAGCGTCACACCGCCCTGGAAGCTGTTGTTGCCGTTGAGCGTGAGCAGCGCGGCGCCGTTCTTGACCAGCCCGCCGCTGCCCGACACCACGCCGCCGAGCGTGAGGGCATTGCTGCCGGCCAGGGTCAGGTTGCCGCCCAGGCCGATGGCATTGGCCAGGGCAACCGAGCTGGTGCTGTCCAGCGTGGTGCCATCGGCCACGGCCAGCGTGCCGGTACCCAGCGCCGCATTGTTGCCGACGATCAGCTTGCCGGCCTGCAACTGCACCCCGCCGCCGAAGGTATTGGCCGCGCCCAGGGTGAGGTCGGCCGCACCGCTCTTGATCAGCCCGCCCGTACCGCTGACCACGCCCCCCAGGGTGGTCGCGCTGGTGCCCAGCAGGCTCAGCGTGTTGGCGCCGAGCACCACGGCGTTGTTGAGGTTGACTGCGCTGCTGGCGTCCAGGCTGGCATTGGCGCCCAGGGTCAGCGCGCCGGTACCCAGCGCCGCACCGTTGCCTACGGTCAGGCTGCCGCCGTTGAGCAGCAGGCCGCCGGTGAAGGTGTTGGTGCCCGTGAGGTTGAGGTTGGTGGTGCCGTTCTTGACCAGGCTGCCGTTGCCGCCGATGACGCCGCCTAGGGTCAGGTTGTTGCTGCCGGTGAGGGTCAGCGCACCGCCCAGGTTGATGGCGTTGGCCAGGGTCATCGCACTGCTGGTGTCCAGGCTGGTGCCGGCGGCCGCAGTCAATGCACCGCCCCCCAGCGCGGCGGCATTGCCGAGGATCAGCTTGCCGGCGCCCAGCGTGGTACCGCCGCTGTAGGTGTTGCTGGCGGCCAGGGTCAGGTCGCCGCTGCCGGTCTTGTTCAGCGAACCGGTGCCGCTGACCACACCGCCCAGGGTCAGCGCATTGCTGCCGGGCAGGCTCAGCGCTGCCGACAGCTGCACGGCGTTGCTCAGCACCAGCGGTACCGAGCCCTGCAGGCTGCCGGCCCCGGTAACGCTCAGGCTGCCGGTGCCCAGGGCCGCAGCGTTGGCGAGCGACAGTACGCCAGCATTGAGGAAGGTGCCGCCGGTATAGGTATTGGCCCCGCTCAGGCCCAGGGTGCCGGCGCCTGTCTTGGTCAAGGCGCCGCTACCGCTGACGATGCCGGTGAGGGTCAGGTTGTTGTCGCCGATGATGCCGAGCCCGCCGGCACCGAGGGTGACGGCGTTGGCCAGCGACAGGTTGGCCGCGCCCGCACCCAGCGCGCCACCGTTGGCCGCGATGGTGCCGGTGCCGAAGGTCGAGGCGTCGTCGAACACCAGCGAGCCGCCGTTGAGGCTGGTGCTGGTGACCCCGAGCAACGCGCCGGAGAGTGTCCAGGTGCCGCTCTGCACGAGCAGGTTGTTGAAGTTGATGTAGTTGCTGGCCGAAAGCGTGCCCGTGCCGCCGGTACCGGTGCCCCCGCCGATGGCGTTCTGCAGGGCAAGGGTGTTGCTGCCGCCGGCACCGCCGTCGACCTTGCCGCTAGGCGCATACAGCAGGTTGATGCCGGCGATGCCCAGGTCGACGCCTACACCTCCCCCGCTACTGACACTGGAACCTGTGATTGCGTTGAAGCGGTTGGTGGAGTTCGCCCCCATCGACACGCCGCCACTGATCGCGCCACTGTTGGTGAAGGTATTGCCGGTGGCAGTGCCCGATGCCTGGAACGCCACGCGACCGATGATGGTGCCGGTGTTGGTCATGTTCACGCTGCCGCCGCCATACACCGCCACCACCGGGGCGTCTGGGGCCAGCACGCTGACGCCGACAATGTTCGATGAACCGATGGTGCCGTCGTTGACCAGCGTGGTAACGCCACCGTTGCCGTTCTGCACGCTCAGGGCCAGGCCGTTGAGGTTGAGCAGGCTGGCACTGAGCACACCGGTGGTGCCCTTGATCACGCCACCGCTGAAGTTGGTGATGCTGACCGTGCTGGCCGCCGCGTTGCCGACCTTGATCCCGGAGCTGAGCCCGCTCAGGATCCCGAGGAATGCGGGGTCGATGGTGCCCGAGTTGTTCAGGGTGACGTTGTTGCCGGTCAGGTTGACTGCCGTGCCGAGCAACGGCGCGTTGATCTGCGAGCCATTGCTCAGGTTAAGGGTCAGGTTGTTGGCGGAGGAAGTGACGTTGCCGTTCAACCCAGGGGTGCAGGTGACCGTCGCGCCCGCACCGGGGATCAGCGGGGTACAGGCGGCACTGGCCGTTGCACTGAACAGGCCGAAAGCGATTCCCGCGGTGGCCAGGCTCACGGCCAGCGACAAGGGGCGAACACGGGTGGGGGCAAGCTTGACGGCACGTCTGTCCACGGGCGACTCCTTCGTGGATCAGGCAGTTCGTTCCTTGAATGCGTGCGACGGGTACGCCGTGGAAACTACACACACTAACGTCGAAATGCCTGACCTTGGCGACTACGATTCCAGTGCTGGAATATGTAGCCGCTTTCCCGGAGCCCTTGCGCAAAGGCGTTACGTCAAATGGTGTTAATACTTTGGCAATGGGCCCCGTGAATACAGGGCCTCGTCAAACTTACAGCGTCAGCCAACCGACGAACGGTCAGGCCACCTCCGGGTCTTCGGCGGGCCAGAACGGCTCGTTGGCTTCCAGAGGGGGCAGGCCGTGGGCGGCCCGCGCCGCGTTGCAGTCGTCGTTGGGCTGGCCATTGACCCAGGCGGCATCGAACTCGCGGCAGGGGCTGGAGCGCTGGGCATAGAGCGAACAGCTGACGCTCTTGCCGATCTCGCCTTCAAGCCCTATGCAGCGACACGGCTTGGCGTCGGTGCCGATCATCGCCACCCGGGTCGGGTTGATCTGCACCACCAGTTCATCAGGCACGACACCCCCGGCCGAGGTGCATTCACCCCAGAAAAAGGACACACGGAAATACGCGCAGCAGGCACCGCAAGTCAAACAAGGATTGTTTTCGGACATGATTTGGGAGGGGGGGAGAAGTATCGTTGGAGGGAGAAACCCGACGATCATTCTATGCTTCGGCGTGGCGTTGAAAAGGGGGGCAGTGAAAGAAATATGGGCGGCCGACGGAAGGCGGTGTCGCGCCCTTCGCCGGCAAGGCCGGCTCCTACGGGAGCAGGCCTTGCCGGCGAGGTGCATCACGACGTACGTGAAGCCCTGGCCGCCTTCGGCGCCTCGATGCCATCGGCACGGAACATCTGGCGGATGCCGCGCACCGCCTGGCGAATGCGGTCCTGGTTCTCGATCAGGGCAAAGCGCACATGGTCATCGCCATAGTCGCCAAAGCCGATGCCCGGCGACACGCATACCTTGGCTTCGGCCAGCAGCTTCTTGGCGAACTCCAGCGAACCCAGGTGCGCGTACTGCTCAGGGATCTTGGCCCACACGTACATCGAGGCCTTGGGGTTCTCGACCATCCAGCCGGTCTCGTGCAGCCCCTTGACCAGCACGTTGCGCCGCTGGCGGTACTGCTCGGCGATGTCGCGCACGCACTGCTGGTCGCCTTCGAGCGCCGCGATCGCCGCCACCTGCAACGGGGTGAAGGTGCCGTAGTCGTGGTAGCTCTTGATTCGCGCCAGGGCGTTGACCAGCTCCGGGTTGCCGACCATGAAGCCGATCCGCCAGCCGGCCATGTTGTAGCTCTTGGACAGCGTGAAGAACTCCACGGCGATGTCCTTGGCACCCGGCACCTGCATGATCGACGGGGCCTTCCAGCCGTCGTAGACGATGTCGGCATAGGCCAGGTCGTGGATCACCAGCACGTCGTACTGCTTGGCCAGTGCCACCACCCGCTCGAAGAAGTCCAGCTCCACGCACTGCGCGGTGGGGTTGGAGGGGAACCCCAGGATCATCATCTTGGGCTTGGGGATCGACTCGCGGATCGCCCGCTCCAGCTCGTTGAAGAAGTCCACGCCGGGCACCAGCGGCACCGAACGCACCTGAGCCCCGGCGATCACCGCGCCGTAGATGTGGATCGGGTAGCTGGGGTTGGGCACCAGCACGGTATCGCCGTGGTCCAGGGTGGCCAGCATCAGGTGGGCCAGGCCCTCCTTGGAGCCGATGGTGACAATGGCTTCGGACTCGGGGTCGATCTCGACGTCGTAGCGGTCCTTGTACCAGTGCGAGATGGCCCGGCGCAGGCGCGGGATACCGCGCGAGGTGGAGTAGCCGTGGGTGTCTTCGCGCTGGGCGACCTGTACCAGCTTCTCGACGATGTGCGGCGGCGTGGCCCCGTCGGGGTTGCCCATGCTCAGGTCGATGATGTCTTCGCCACGACGGCGCGCGGCCATCTTGAGTTCGGCGGTGATGTTGAATACGTAGGGGGGGAGACGATCTATGCGCGCAAAGCGGCGCGGCGAACCTTGGTCAGCCATGGTTACCTCGAGGACGTAAGCGCCCGGAACCGTCCGAGCGACGTTGGCCACTGCGGTGGCCGAGGCAGAAGATAGTGCCTGCAGGCAATGCCTGTAAAGTGGATTCGATCGCGGGCCGCGCAGCGCGGCCGCGACCGATGCCGGGGTGTCAGCACAGACGCTCGAACGACAGCGAGCGCCAGCTCCCCACATCCAGGCCCTCCTCCGGCGCCATGTGGGCCCCGCGCACGAAGCTGAAAGCCTTGCGCATATCGCCCTGGTGGACCAGCCGATGCTCCCCTTCGGACTCGCTCAGCAGCGTGTAGGAGTGCTTGCGCATGGCCCTGTAGCGGGCATCGTCGCGGTCCATGGCATCCAGGTAGTCGGCCACCTGCCCTTCGCTCAGCTCAAGGCGTTTTTGCAGCGTCACGCCCCAGCGGGTCAGGCAGGTTTCGGCAAAATGGCGCACGATCAGGCCCGGGTCGGGCAGCTCGTTGCCGGCACTGGCGCCATCGGCCGAGGCATTGCCCACCAGCGTGGCGTGGCGTCCTGGCAGCGGAAAGATGTGGACACGGGTATCGGGATAGGTGGACGGGATGACGCAGGCGAAGCCCTTGGAGCGCTCGTCGCGAGAAAAGAAACCCACGTACTCCTTCACGTTGGGGCGCAGGTGCAGGCGGTGTGGCTGCAGGTTGTTGATCCCGGGCACGGGGTCGATGGCAAAGATGTTCACCGGCACGTGGGCCAGTTGCGGGTCGTCGGCCATGGCGTTGGCGAGCATGTGGGCACTGATGCCGCCGCGGCTCCAGCCCACGATGTTGACCTGATCGGGAATCAGGCCGTCCTTGCGGTGCATGCGGATGATGCCTTCCTGGAGTTGCTGCGGGGTCACACCGCGGTCGCCATAGTCGTACTGGCGCCAGAACCAGGAACCCTCCTTCTTCACGTCCTCGATCGGCACGCCGGCTGACTTCAGGCGGTTGTAGTCCTGCTCTGTGAGTTTTTCGCGCTGCCAGGTGCAGGAGCCCTTGATGACCTGCAGGGCGTGGGCCACGTTCTGCTCCCAGCCGGCGCCGAACAGGGTGCCGGTGAGGCCGTATTCCTTGTTTTCGATGAACAGGTCATCGGCCTGCAGGTTGCCGCTGCCCGGGCCGTCGATGGCGATCCAGTTGGCGAACTCGCGGCTCTGGTCGTTGGAAGCAAGGGTGGCGACCAGTTCGCCGTTCCAGAAATTGGGGTTCTGGTCATCGAAACGGTGCGATCCGGTGCCGCAGAAGTAAACGGTCAGAATGCTCATGGCGGTGTGCTCCTTGGGGTGGGGAGCCGTCACGCTAGCAATGCCGGGGGTTGTGTGTTCAGCGGGGAGTGGTGCCCGGGTGGGAGGGATTGCCGGCCGTTGGCACGCACCGATCCAGAGGCCTTGCTCCGGCTTTTGATCTGCTTTTGATCTGCTTTTGATCTTCTGGCCCTTCAGAAGGCCGAGTGGAGCGCCTGCGTAGTGGGGTGTAGGGCCATGGATGGCCCGGAAAGTGCCGACGGGCAGGGACGCCCGTGCGGCGCGGCCCCCGGAGCAGGTGCGGAGCGAGGGGACCCGGAGCGAAGCGTAGGGCCGTATGCAGGGCCCAGCCCTTTTGGTTACTTTTGGGGCGTTTGCCAAAAGTGACCCGCTGTAAGAGCGGAAGGCGCCGCTCGCAGCGCTATCCATGTCGGATAATCACACCGACATGAAAATCGACAATCATGTGCTTATCCAGCATGGATATCGACATTTAGGGCCCC
>NZ_QKRS01000014.1:77062-137013 GCF_024261405.1 Pseudomonas sp. FBF18
GCAAAAGCAAGAGCAAGAGCAAGAGCAAGAGCGGGAGCGGGAGCGAAGCCGTTTCTGAAGGGCAAAAAAAACCCCGGCACCTTTCGGCCCGGGGTCTCTTTCAACACATCAGATCAATGCGCGTAGGTCAGCAGCAGTTCGGTCGGCACCTTGGTGTCCAACGACATCATCACGCTCAACGCAGTGATGGTGAAGATGGAAAACACGAACAGCTTGCGCGCCCACAGGCGATCATCCACAGCCTTGTAGCCGGTCCAGGCCATGTACAACCAGTACATGCCCATCGCCGCCGCCACGGCCATGTAGCTCATGCCGGCATAACCACCGATGGTCAGCATCAGGGTCGCTGCCAGGAACGCCACGATGTACCAAAGGATGTGTTTCTTGGCCACCAGGATGCCACGCTTGACCGGCAGTACCGGAATCGAGGCCGCCAGGTAGTCGTTGAAGCGGAAGATCGCGATCGCATAGGAATGCGGCATCTGCCACAGGCTGAACATCACCAGCAGGGTCAACGCAGCCAGGTCGAAGCTGTTGCTCACGGCGCAGTAGCCGATCACCGGAGGCATGGCACCGGACAGGCTGCCTACCAGGGTGCCGTGCACCGATTTGCGCTTCAGGTACAGGCTGTAGAAACCCACGTAGATGATGAACCCGATCAGGCCGAACAACGCTGCCAGGGCATTGGCCTGCACGTACAGCAGGCCAAGCCCGGCCACCCCGAGCAGGGTGGCGTAGGCCAGCGCGATCTTCAGCGAGACCTGCCCTTGAACCATCACACGGTTCTTGGTGCGCTCCATCTTGATGTCGATGTCACGGTCGATGCAGTTGTTGAACACGCAACCGGACGCCACCACCAGCGAAGTGCCGATCACCGTGGCCAGGAACAGCATGAAGTCCACATGCCCTTGCGCGGCAAGGAAGAAACCGCCTGCCACAGAAAGCACGTTACCGAAAATGATCCCCGGTTTGGTGATTTGGATAAAGTGCTTAAAGGACATGCCGTCTTACCTCACTTCGCCATCATGCTGGTGTGGATGCTGAACATGATCCACAGCGACAGGCCGACCAACAGTGCAATGACCAACCCGGTGAACAGGAAGGCGCTGACGTTCTCACGCTGCTCTGGCGAACGGTCCAGGTGCAGGAAGTAGTACAGGTGCACGACGATCTGGATGACCGCGAAGGCCACCACGATCAGTACGGTCATGTCTTTGGGCAAGGTCGGGTACATCACCAGACCGAACGGGATCAGCGTCAGGATCACCGACAGTACGAAGCCGATTGCGTACGACTTCACGCTGCCGTGGCTGCCCTCGGCGTGCTCGTTATGTGCGTTAGCCATTTACAGAACCCCCAGCAGATAGACAACGGTGAATACGCAGATCCAGACCACGTCCAGGAAGTGCCAGAACAGGCTCAGGCAACCCATGCGGGTCTTGGCCGAACCGGTGATGCCCTTCTTCTGGATCTGGTACATCATCACGGCCATCCAGATCAGACCACCGGTCACGTGCAGACCGTGGGTGCCGACCAGGGCGAAGAAGCCCGACAGGAAGCCGCTGCGCTGCGGGCCGAAGCCTTCGCTGATCAGCAGGTGGAACTCGTTGACTTCCATGACGATGAAGCCAAGGCCGAGCAGGAAGGTGACTGCCAGCCAGGCCAGTACACCGTTCTTGTTGCCCTTGTACATCTGCAGCATGGCGAAGCCGAAGGTGATACTGGAGAACAGCAGCAGCGCGGTTTCAGCCAGTACATACGGCAGTTCGAAGATGTCGTGACCCGACGGGCCGCCGGCAAAGTTGCCGGACAGCACCGCGTAGGCTGCGAAGATCGACGCAAACAGGATGCAGTCGGTCATCAGGTACAGCCAGAAACCGAATACGGTCATCTGGCCCGAGTCGTGGTGTTCTTCGTGCCCATGGTCGTGACCATGAGCAGCATCAGCATTGATTACATGACTGGACATTGATTAAACCCGTTCAAACGATTCGACAGGCGCACCGACTGGCGAGCCGGTAGCCAGACCGAGGTGCTTCAGACGCTCACCTTCGATACGTGCCACTTCCTCGGCAGGAACCATGTAGCCCTGGTCGTCACGCGCAGCGTGAGCAACGAAGACAGCGATGGTGCCGATCAGGCCGACCGCGGCCAACCACCAGATGTGCCAGATGGTGGCGAAACCGAAGACGGTCAACAGCGCGCCCATGTACAGACCGGTAGCGGTGTTGTTCGGCATGTGGATCGGTGCGTACTGGGCCGGAGCCTTGTAGGCGATACCGGCGCGCTTGGCTTCGGTCCATGCGTCCAGGCCGACTTTTTCCGGCATGGTGGCGAAGTTGTAGAACGGCGGTGGCGACGAGGTCGACCATTCCAGGGTGTGCGCATTCCATGGGTCGCCAGTGACGTCCATGTTGTCCTTGCGATCGCGGATCGACACGTACAGCTGGATCAGCTGGCAGGCGATACCGAACAGGATCAGCACGGCACCGACCACGGCCACGTACAGGTACGGTTCCCAGGCAGGGTTGTCCGAGTGGTTCAGACGACGGGTCATGCCCATGAAGCCCAGTGCGTACAGCGGCATGAAGGCCACGTAGAAACCGGAGATCCAGAACCAGAAGGCAGCCTTGCCCCACTTCTCGTTCAGGGTGAAACCGAAGGCTTTCGGGAACCAGAAGGCGAAGCCGGCAATGTAGCCGAACACCGCACCACCGATGATCACGTTGTGGAAGTGAGCGATCACGAACAGGCTGTTGTGCAGCACGAAGTCAGCACCAGGTACGGCCAGCAGTACGCCGGTCATGCCGCCGATCGAGAAGGTCACCATGAAGCCCAGGGTCCACAGCACTGGCGCGGTGAAGCGCAGACGGCCCTGGTAGATCGTGAACAGCCAGTTGAACAGCTTGACCCCGGTCGGGATCGAAATGAGCATGGTCGCCAGACCGAAGAAGGTGTTGACGCTGGCGCCCGAACCCATGGTGAAGAAGTGGTGCAGCCATACGCCGAAGCCCAGAACCGAGATCGCACCCGAGGCGTAGATCATCGACTTGTGGCCGAACAGGCGCTTGCCGGTAAAGGTCGAGATGACTTCCGAGAACACGCCGAACGCCGGCAGGATCAGGATGTACACCTCAGGGTGACCCCATGCCCAGAACAGGTTGACGTACATCATCGGGTTCCCACCAAGCTCGTTGGTGAAAATGTGGAAGTCCAGATAACGGTCAACGGTCAGCAGTGCCAGGGTCGCGGTCAGGATCGGGAACGAAGCCACGATCAGGATGTTGGCCCAGGTGCAGGTCCAGGTGAAGATCGGCATGTCCATCAGCTTCATGCCAGGGGCGCGCATTTTCAGCACGGTGGCCAGGAAGTTGACACCGGTCAGCGTTGTCCCCAATCCGGATATCTGTAGCGCCCAGATGTAGTAGTCGACACCGACCCCAGGGCTGTACTGGATACCCGCCAGCGGTGGATAGGCCACCCAGCCGGTCTTGGCGAACTCGCCCACGCCCAGGGAGATGTTGACCAGCGCAACGCCGGACACCAGCAGCCAGAAGCTCAGGGAGTTGAGGAACGGGAAGGCAACGTCACGTGCACCGATCTGCAGAGGCAGGGCCAGGTTCATCAGGCCGGTGAAGAATGGCATCGCCATGAAGATGATCATGATCACACCGTGAGCGGTGAAGATCTGGTCATAGTGTTCAGGAGGCAGATAGCCCTCGGCGCCGCCAGTGGCCATGGCCAGCTGGGTACGCATCATGATGGCGTCGGCAAAGCCGCGCAGCAGCATGACCATCGCGACGATGATGTACATCACCCCGATCTTCTTGTGGTCGACCGACGTCAGCCACTCGGTCCACAAGTAGGTCCACTTGCGGAAATAGGTGATTGCAGCAACCAACGCGAGACCGCCGAGCGCGATCATGGCGAGGGTCACCATGACTATCGGCTCGTGATACGGGATCGCGTCCAGACTAAGTTTACCGAACATCTTTTACTCCTCTGCCCCAGCAGCTGAATGCATACTCACGTCCATCGCTTCGGCCGCTTCTTTGTGCTCTTTCTTCTCGTGCACCACCGGCTTGCCACGGTTCATGCCCTCGTACTTGTCGACGATGGACTGGAACATGTTTTCCGGGGCCACGCTGTAGAGCGCAACCGGGTTGTTTTCGCTAGGTTTGGCCAGAGCCTCGTAGGTGGCCTTGTCCAGTTGTTGCGGCGACTGCTTGACCTCGTTGACCCACGCCTCGAAATTTTCCTGGGACGTGGCGATCGCCTTGAACTTCATGCCGGTGAAGCCGGCACCGCTGTAGTTGGCGGAGATCCCGTCGAACTCGGCGTTCTGGTTGGCAATCAGGTGCAGCTTGGTGGTCATGCCCGCCATCGCGTAGATCTGGCCGCCCAGGCCCGGGATGAAGAACGAGTTCATCACGGCGTCGGAGGTCACGCGGAAATTGACCGGGGTGTTGGCCGGGAAGACGATCTTGTTGACCGTGGCAATGCCCTGTTCCGGGTAGATGAACAGCCATTTCCAGTCCAGCGCGACCACGTCGATCTGCACCGGCTTCACGTCGGAATCCAGTGGACGGTACGGGTCCAGCTTGTGGGTGGAGAGGTAGGTGACATAACCCAGGGCGATGATGATCAGCACCGGGATGGACCATACGGCCACTTCGATCTTGGTCGAGTGCGACCAGTCAGGGGTGTAGGTGGCAGCCTTGTTGGAGGCGCGATACTTCCACGCGAACGCGATCGTCATGAAAATGACAGGAATCACCACCAGCAACATCAGGCCGGTAGCGATCAGGATCAGGTTCCTTTGCTCAATGCCGACCTGGCCCTTCGGGTCGAGCAGGGTCCAGTTGCACCCACTGAGTAAAAGCATGCCTAAAAAGGGCAGAATGCCAAACAGTCTGGGGTAACGCTTTTTACTCATCTCACGACCTCTAGAGCAGCTTGCTTCAATGCAATTTGTGTTTTGGTCGCCAACACTTCGTCCTGCCAAGCGTCAGCATTTATGGGATCGAATACGGTCACGCCGGAATTCAGCTGCGGCTGCTCGGCAGAACCGGTGTGCAACGGTGCTTATTGTTTTGACTTCGTAGGCAATCAGGCCTGTTTACAGACCAATTCCATTTGGTGCGGAAAATCACGGGAGGGGGGTCAGCCCGGCATCGCCGCAGGCGATGCTCGTCAGAGTCACGAAAGGGGCCGGAGCTCCTTTAATCCTGCAACTCGCAAGCGGTGCCGAACGGAAATTGGGGGCGATTGTAGTGACGTAACATGGCCATGACTATGACTTATTGAGCAACAGTCCTTTACAGAAAACGTAACAATAGCGCAGCAAAAATCAATTTCGCGACAGTTTGTCGCACCCCTGGCTGTAGCCCTGAAATGCCCGTACCGCAAGGGTTGGGACTTGATCCAGGTCAACCTGGAGGCGACTTCTTCGGAAAATTCTCAAGCCCTGCGCACTTGCCTCGACACGGGACTTTTGTCTAACGCTGGCGACGGTTGCGGTAGATGCCCAGCGGCACCAGTACGGCGGTCAGCACAAAGGCCAGCAGCGCCCATTGCGCCAGCGACAGCCCCAGCACCGGCGGGTACGGCGTCGAGCAGAAACCATCCACCTGGAACACCAACGGCAGCACCGAGGCCAGCGGCAGGCCGTCGACGATCGGCTGCAGGGTGTCGATGCCGCAGCTGACGGCCGGGTTGGCCAGAATGTAGGCGTGGTTGCCCGCTGCAGCAATGCCGCCGATGGCGCTCAGCACCACCAGGGCCTCGAACAGCGTGAGGCTGCGCCGCCCGGGCATGGCCGCACCGATGAAGGCGAACAGGGCGATGAACAGCAATGCATAGCGCTGCAGGATGCACAGTGGGCACGGTGCCTCGCCCAGCACGATCTGCATGTACAGGGCACCGCCGATCAGCGCCAGGCAGATGGCGCCCAGCAGTACCAGAAAGCGCCGTTCCCGATTCAGGCGCTGCGTTAGATCGTTCATTCCCGTTCCCTTCACTAGATAGGTGGCTCAAGCCTGGGCGCAATTCTACACGCCGACCATGACCACAGGGAGTGAAGGTTAAACCGATTAAAAGAAGATTAAGGTCGGCAGCTTAGCCGGCGCCTGCAGCACATTCGTGCACCTGCAGGCGCCGGCATTGCCGGCGAACAGGCCCCGGCCCTTACTCGAGTGCCGCCGCCGGCCCAAAGAACTCGTAGCGGCTCTGCTGCTCCGGCACCCCCAGGGCCTTGAGCTGACGCCTGATCGCCGCCATGAAGCCCTTGGGCCCCAGGAAGTAGGCGTCCAGGTCACGCTCGACCGGCAGCCACTGCGCCAGTTGATCCTGGCTCAGCAGCCCCACGGCGTCGGCCGGCAGGCTCACCCCATCATCCTCGGCGTAGCAATAGAAGCGCTTGAGCTGCGGATGACGCGCCGCGCGTTCGTCCACCCAGTCGCGAAACGCATGCACCGCACCGTTGCGCGCGCAATGAATGAAGTGCACCAGGCGACCGCTGGCCAGGGCCGCGTCGAGCATCGCCAGGGTCGGGGTGATCCCTACCCCGCCGCTGATCAGCACCAGCGGCTTGTCGCTGGCGCTCAGGGTGAACTCGCCCGCCGGCGGGAACAGCTCCAGGGTATCACCCACCTGCAATTGCTCATGCAGGTAGTTGGACACCTTGCCGCCCGCCTCGCGCTTGACGCTGATGCGGTACTCGCGGCCGTCACCCAGCGCCGACAATGAATAGTTGCGCCGGTGCTCCTGGCCATCGATCTGCACCTTCAGGCCCAGGTACTGACCGGGCTCGCCCTTGAGAACCGGGCCGCCATCGAGCGGGGCGAAGTGAAACGAGACGATCTCGCTGCTCTCCTGCACCCGCGCCGCCAGCCGGAACGCCCGCGCACCGCGCCAGCCACCCGGCGCCTGGGCCTTCTGCTGGTACAGGCCCTCTTCGGCGCCGATCAGGATATCGGCCAGTTGCTGGTAGGCCGCGCCCCAGGCCGCGATCACCTCGGGGGTGGCGATCTCCTTGCCGAGCACCTCTTCGATGGCACGCAGCAGGCAGGCGCCGACGATCGGGTAATGCTCGGGCAGGATCTGCAGCGCCACGTGCTTGTTGATGATCTGGTTCACCAGGCCGCCCAGTTGCTCGAGCTGGTCGATATGGCGTGCATACATCAGTACGCCATTGGCCAGCGCCCGCGGCTGGTCGCCGCTGGCCTGGTTGGCCTGGTTGAACAACGGACGCACCTCGGGGTATTCGCTGAGCATCAGTTTGTAGAAGTGCGTGGTCAGCGCCTCGCCGCCGCTTTCAAGCAGCGGAACGGTGGCTTTGACGATGGCACGATCTTGGGCATTGAGCATGGGTAACTCCCGGGCCTTATGGCTTCTGGATAATCTGCCCGGGTTGTTTCAGCTTTCGTGCCAACTATTAAATCCATATAAATCAATAGCTTGAATATTTTGGAGTCAAATTGACCACAGCCCTGCTAGAGTCATAAAGACTCGAAGGAGTCATCATGACCGCAAAATCACTGCTTACCGCACTGCTGCCCCTGGTCAGCGACCTGTCTCGCGAGCTGCCCGAACGCGAACGCTACCGTCGCCTGCTCGAAGCCATGCGCGCCCTGTTGCCATGCGACGCCGCCGCGCTGCTGCGCCTGGATGGCGAATGGCTGGTACCCCTGGCGGTGGACGGCCTGAGCCCGGACACCCTGGGCCGGCGCTTCAAGGTCAGCGAACACCCGCGCTTCGCCGCCCTGCTCAGCCGCAGCGAGCCGACCCGCTTTGCCAGCGACAGCCAGCTGCCCGACCCCTACGACGGCCTGGTCGAGGGCCTGCACCAACACCTGGAGGTACACGACTGCATGGGCTGCCCGCTGTTCGTCGACGAACGGCCCTGGGGCCTGATCACCCTCGATGCGCTGGCCCCGGAGCGCTTCCAGCAGGTCGAGCTGGACGCCCTGCAGGCCTTCGCCAGCCTGGCCGCCGCCACGGTCAACGTGGCGCAACGTATCGAACGCCTGGCCCTGCGCGCCGAAGACGAACACCAGCGCGCCGAGATCTACCGCCAGGCCAGCGGCCAGCAGCACCAGGAACTGATCGGCCAGAGCAAGGCCCACAAGCACCTGCTCGAAGAGATCCGCCTGGTCGCCGGCAGCGACCTGACCGTACTGGTCACCGGTGAAACCGGAGTCGGCAAGGAGCTGGTGGCCCAGGCCATCCACCAGCAGTCGGCGCGTGCCGACAAGCCGATGATCAGCCTCAACTGCGCCGCCTTGCCCGACACCCTGGTCGAGAGCGAGCTGTTCGGCCATGTGCGCGGCGCCTTCACCGGCGCGGTGGGCGAGCGACGCGGCAAGTTCGAGCTGGCCAACGGCGGCACACTGTTTCTCGACGAAGTGGGCGAACTGTCGCTGGCCGTGCAGGCCAAGCTGCTGCGCGTGCTGCAAAGCGGACAGCTGCAGCGCCTGGGCTCGGACCAGGAGCACCAGGTGGATGTGCGCCTGATTGCCGCCACCAACCGCGACCTGGCCGAGGAAGTGCGTGCCGGGCGCTACCGCGCCGACTTCTACCACCGCCTGAGCGTGTACCCGCTGCGGGTGCCGGCGCTGCGCGAGCGCGGGCGCGACGTGCTGCTGCTCAGTGGCTACTTCCTGGAGCAGAACCGCTCGCGCATGGGCCTGAACAGCCTGCGCCTGAGCAGCGATGCCCAGGCCGCGCTGCTGGCGTACGACTGGCCGGGCAATGTGCGCGAACTGGAGCACCTGATCGGCCGCTCGTCGCTCAAGGCGCTGGGCCAGCACCCCGAGCGGCCGAAGATCCTGACCCTGGAGGCCCGCGACTTCGACCTGCCCGGCGCCGGCCCGGGGGCAGCGCCCAGCGTGGCGGCGCCACTGCCACCGCCGCCCGGCACCGACCTGCGCCAGGCCCTGGACCTGTACCAGCGCCAGCTGATCGAGGCCTGCCTGGAGCGCCACCAGCACAACTGGGCCAGTGCCGCGCGCGAGCTGGGCCTGGACCGCGCCAACCTCAGCCGCCTGGCCCGCCGACTGGGGCTACGCTGAAGTGCAGTGGCGGATTAAAGCCTGGCGTGCTCGGGTCGATAACCCGGCAGATCCCTTACTCTCTTTGCCCTGAAGGTGCCTATGGCCTCGCAAAATGCCCGCGCCGACTCGCTGTCGCTGCTGCTGTTCACCCTGCGCAGCGGCAAGCTGATGGCAATCAACCTGCTCAAGGTCAGCGAGATCATCCCTTGCCCGCCCCTGACCAAGCTCCCGGAATCGCACCCGCACGTCAAAGGCGTGGCCACCCTGCGGGGCAACTCGCTGTCGGTCATCGACCTGTCGCGCGCCATCGGCGAGCGCCCGTTGGAAGACCCCAACGGCGGCTGCCTGATCGTCACCGACATCAGCCGCTCCAAGCAGGGCCTGCACGTGCAGGCGGTGAGCCGCATCGTGCATTGCCTGAGTACCGACATCAAGCCGCCGCCCTACGGGTCGAGCAGCAAGGCATTCATCACCGGGGTAACCCAGGTGGACGGCACGCTGGTGCAGGTGCTGGACATCGAAAAGGTCATTCATGGCATTGCGCCGCCGCCGCGTGAAGTGAGCAGCAGCGAGCTGAACCCCGAAGACGCCGCCGTTCTGCAGGCCACCAACATACTGGTGGTCGATGACAGCCATGTGGCACTCCACCAGTCGGTGCTGACCCTGCGCGGCCTGGGGCTGGAATGCCACACCGCCAAGAGCGCCAAGGATGCCATCGACACCCTGCTGGAGCTGCAGGGTACCGACCGGGAGATCAACGTAGTGGTCTCGGACATCGAGATGTCCGAGATGGACGGTTACGCCTTCACCCGCACGCTGCGCGAAACGCCTGACTTCCAGCACCTCTATGTACTGCTGCACACCTCGCTGGACAGCGCGATGAACAGCGAGAAAGCCCGGCTGGCAGGGGCGAACGCGGTGCTGACCAAGTTCTCCTCGCCGGAACTCACCGATTGCCTGATCGTGGCAGCGCGGGCGGTGGCTTTCGCCGAGCGCTGAGACGGCCCCCTTCGCCGGCAAGGCCGGCTCCTACAGGCACCGCGTACCCTTGTAGGAGCCGGCCTTGCCGGCGAAAAAAACCGGACAAACGCTGAAACGCTCCCGCTCCTGCAAAAATCGACGCTCTGGCATAATCAGCGGCCTGCCCCCCCATGAGCCGCCCATCATGAAAACCCTTACCTTTACTCTGCTGGCCCTGTTCAGCCTGGGCGCCCACGCCTCCAGTGATCAAGCCTGGGCCGACCACGAACAAGCCCTGACCAGGGCCTGCCTCGCCGCCAGCCAGTTCAAGGATGCCCGGCCCGCCAGCAAGCCGGCCGAGTTCGACGACCGCGTCGGCTACAGTGCCCTGCTGATCAGCGGCCACTACCCGCAAAAGCACATGAAGAACCAGAAAGGCAGCGAGCTGTGCCTGTTCGACAAGCAGCGCAAGACCGCCTTCATCACCGAATGGACCCCCGCCAAACCGTGACCAGCGCTGCAACCTCACTCCAGTTCGACTGCACCGGCTGTGGCAAATGCTGCAATGGCCACCACGTTCCCCTGACCCTCGACGAAGCGCGCCACTGGGTGGCAGATGGCGGCCAGCTCATCGTGCTGGTGGAAGCCTTTCTGGCCAACGGCCTGGGCCTGCCCGACGCCCAGCGCGAGCACGCCACCCGCCGTGCCTGCGCCGTGCCCTGCGGCAGTACCCAGGCACACGTGGCCATCACCTTCGCCGCGTTCAACCCCGGCGCCTGCCGCAATCTGGATGCCGACAACCTGTGCCGCATCTATGAGCGCCGGCCGCTGGTGTGCCGCATCTACCCCATGGAAATCAACCCGCACATCCCGTTGCGCCCCGACGCCAAGGACTGCCCGACCGAAGCCTGGCAACGCGGCCCGGTACTGATCCACGGCAGCCAGCTGATGGACCGCCAACTGGCCGAGCTGATCGAGCGCTCGCGCCAGGCCGACCGCGACGATATCCACGCCAAGGTGCAGATCTGCCAGCAACTGGGCATCACCACCAGCGCGCTCAAGGGCAACGGCTTCACCGCCTACCTGCCCGACACCGGGGCGCTGCACGCCGCCCTGCACGCCCCGGGCAACGCCGCGCTGGCGCCCTGGACCCTGCACGTGGAAAGCCCGGCGCTGGTCGAGCAACTGCATCAGGCCGGCGCCCGGGTGTGCAGCACATCGGCTGGCCACTACAGCTTCATCGGTTTCTGAGCGGCGCCTAACGGCGCTGCCAGAACTCCTCGGCCAGGCGCCGGAGGTCTTCGGCCAGGCCGGCCACGTCGCTGGCGTTGGCATGCCCGTGCTGACCGGCCACCACGCTCTCTTCGCTGGCCTGGCGAATGCTGATGATGTTGCGGTTGATATCTTCGCTGACCAGGCTCTGCTGCTCCACCGCCGCAGCAATCTGCAGGCTCATCTCGCTGATCTGGTTGACCTGCTGGCTGATGCCGTCCAGCGCCACCGCCGCCTGCTGCGCCTGCTCGACGCTCTGCCCGGCATGCTCGCGGCTCTCGTGCATGGCCTGCACCGCATCGCGGGTGCCGCGCTGCAAGGCGCTGATCATGCGCTGGATTTCGCCGGTGGACTCGGCCGTGCGCTTGGCCAGGCCGCGCACCTCATCGGCGACCACCGCAAAGCCACGCCCCTGATCCCCCGCCCGCGCCGCCTCGATGGCCGCGTTCAGTGCCAGCAGGTTGGTCTGCTCGGCGATGCTGTGGATAACCGACAGCACCCCGGAAATTTCCATGCTGTGGCCTTCCAGGGTGTGGATAACCTCGGTGGCAGCGCTCAGTGCGCTGGCCAGTTCGAGGATGCTGCTGCGGCTGCGATCCACCAGCTGGTGACCATTCTGGGTGGCATCCTCGGCATGCTCGGCGGCCTCCGAAGCCTGCTGGGCATTGCTGGCCACCTCGGCCACGCTGGTGGTCATCTGGTTGATTGCCGCCGCCACCTGATCGGCCTCGCCCTGCTGGCCCAGGGTGGTGGTGTGGCTGTGCTGCAGGTGCTGGGCCAGCTCTGCGGTATGGCCGGCCAGGCGCTGCGAGGTGTCGCCAATGCGCCCCACCACCGCCCCGATCTGCGCCTCGAGCATCAGCAGGGCGAATTCGATCTGCCCCACGGCGCCCGCCTTGCCGGTATACAACTGCTGGCTCAACGGGTTGTCGGCAATCGACTGCGCCCGCACACGCAGTTGTTCCAGCGGGCGCAGCAGCGCCGACACCAGCAGCGCACTGAGCCCACCGGCGGCCACCAGCTCCAGCAGCCACTGCCACGGCAGCGCCGGCAACAGCAGGCGGCTGGTGCCCAGCACCACTGCCAGCACCAGGCCTGTGCCCAGCCCCAGCTGCAACGCCAGCCCAGGGCGCGGCAGGCGTTGCCACCAGGGCAACGGGCGCTGCTGGCGCAAGCGTGCATAGCAGCGTTCGGCGGCCTCCACCTGCGCCGGGGTGGGCTTGGTGCGCACCGACTGGTACTCCACCGTCTGGCCCTGGCTGGTGACCGGCGACACGAATGCGCTGACCCAGTAATGGTCGCCATTCTTGCAGCGGTTCTTCACCAGCCCCATCCACGAGCGGCCGGCCTTGAGGGTCTGCCACATCTGCGCAAAGGCCTGGGAAGGCATGTCGGGATGGCGTACCACATGGTGCAACTGGCCAATCAGCTCGTCGCGCTCGAACCCGCTGACCTTGAGAAAATCCTCGTTGGCATAGGTAATGGCGCTGGTCAGATCGGTGGTGGAAAGGATATTCGCGTCACCGGGGTAATCTACATTGCGGCCGGTCACAGGCAGATTGCTCTTCATCGAAAGCGCTCGCGTTTTTATAGGTGGAGGGGCGGCAGGGCGAGAGACTCTACGGGGCAACATTTAGTAAAACCTTGATCCAGCGCAGACTATTGGCACTTGGCCATCTGCCAGCTGACAGCGCTGACAGGTGGGCGTCACACTGCTGACCCCCAGTAGCAGCTATAACCTACTGACAGCCCTCCTTTTTCTGCCCTGGCGCCGTGCACGCATGCGAATTTCCAGCTCTCGAGTGTTTTTTTTCGGCCTGATAGCGTTGCTGCTGGGCCTGGCGCTGTACCTGACTTTCGGTCGCCACACGGCCAGCCAACCGGCCATGCCCGTGGCCACCCCGGTCAGTGTGATCCAGGTGCAGCAGCAGGATGTGCCGCACTACCTCAGCGCCATCGGCGCGGTGCAGTCGCTGCACAGCGTGCAGATCCGCCCCCAGGTGGAGGGCGTGCTGACCCGGATCCTGGTCAAGGAGGGCCAGCCGGTGCAGGCCGGTGACCTGCTGGCCACCCTGGATGACCGCAGCATCCGCGCCAGCCTCGAGCAGGCCCAGGCGCAACTGGGCCAGAGCCAGGCCCAGCAGCAGGTGGCCGAGGTCGACCTCAGGCGCTACCGCCTGCTCAGCGAAGACAACGGCATCTCGCGCCAGACCCTCGACCAGCAGCAGGCGCTGGTCAACCAGCTCAAGGCAAGCATCCTCGGCAACCAGGCAGCGATCGCAGCGGCCAAGGTGCAGTTGTCGTACACCCAGATCCGCTCGCCGGTCACCGGACGGGTGGGCATTCGCAACATCGACGAAGGCAACCTGGTGCGCACCAGCGACGCCCAGGGCCTGTTCAGCGTGACCCAGATCGACCCCATTGCGGTGGAGTTCGCCGTGCCGCAGCAATGGCTGCCGACCCTGCAGGGGCTGGTGGCCGCCGAACCCCCGGCGCCGATCCGTGCCTACCTCGAAGGCAACGGCGACAGCGGCGGCCTCCTGCTGGGTGAAGGGCACCTGAGCCTGATCGACAACCAGATCGCCGCCAACACCGGCACCCTGCGCGCCAAGGCCGCGTTCGACAATGCCCAGGCCCGCCTGTGGCCGGGGCAACTGGTGAGCCTGAAGATCCAGACCAGCATCCAGCGCGATGCGCTGGTGGTGCCCCCCGGCGTGGTGCAGCGGGGCATCGACCAGCACTTCGTGTACCGCGTCGAGGGCGACAAGGTCGCGGTGGTGCCGGTCAAGGTGCTGTACCAGGACAGCAATCTCAACGTGATCAGCGGCGTAGCGGTCAACGACACGCTGGTGGCCGACGGGCAGTCGCGGCTCAGGCCCGGCGCCCGGGTCGAGGTGCTGGCAGCCCCGCCCGCCGCGCCCGTCGGCGACGATGTTGCCGGCAGCGGTGTGCAGCCATGAGCGGGCGCAGCTCGATCAGTGCGTGGTGCATCGACCGCCCGGTGGCCACCCTGCTGCTGACCTTCGCCCTGGTGCTGCTGGGCGTGGTGGCGTTCCCGCAGTTGCCGGTGGCACCGCTGCCCGAAGCGGACTTCCCCACCATTCAGGTCAGCGCGCAGCTGCCCGGCGCCAGCCCCGAGACCATGGCCTCGTCGGTGGCCACCCCGCTGGAGGTGCAGTTCAGCGCCATCCCCGGCATGACCCAGATGACCTCCAGCAGCGCACTGGGCTCCACCAGCCTGATCCTGCAGTTCACCCTCGACAAGAACATCGACACAGCCGCCCAGGAAGTCCAGGCCGCGATCAACACCGCCTCCTCGCGCCTGCCCCAGGACATGCCGAGCCTGCCCACTTGGCGCAAGGTCAACCCGGCCGACAGCCCGGTGCTGATCATGACCGTCAGCTCCGCGCAGATGCCGGCCAACGAACTGAGCGACTACGCCGAAACCCTGCTGGCACGCCAGCTGAGCCAGATCGACGGGGTCGGGCTGGTCAACATCACCGGCCAGCAGCGCCCGGCGATTCGCGTGCAGGCCCAGCCGGAAAAACTCGCCGCCATCGGCCTGACCCTGGCCGACCTGCGCCAGGCCATCCAGCAGACCAGCCTCAACCTGGCCAAGGGCGCGCTGTACGGCGACAGCAGCGTGTCGACCCTGGCCACCAACGACCAGCTGTTCCACCCCGATGAATACGCCCAGCTCATCGTCGCCTACCGCGACGGCGCCCCGGTACACCTCAAGGACGTGGCCACGGTCATCAACGGCGCCGAAAACGCCTATGTCAAAGCCTGGTCCGGCGACCAGGAAGGCCTCAACCTGGTGGTGTTCCGCCAGCCCGGGGCCAACATCGTCGACACCGTGGACCGGGTCATGCAGGCGCTGCCGCACCTGGAGGAAATGCTCCCGGCATCGGTGCAGGTGTCGGTGCTCAGCGACCGCACCCAGACCATCCGCGCCTCGCTGCACGAGGTGGAGATCACCCTGCTGATCGCCGTGCTGCTGGTGATCGCGGTCATGGCGCTGTTCCTGCGCCAGTGGTCGGCCACGCTGATCGTCTCCAGCGTGCTGGGGGTATCGCTGGTGGCCAGCTTCGCGCTGATGTACCTGTTCGGCTTCAGCCTGAACAACCTGACCCTGGTGGCCATCGTCATCGCCGTGGGGTTTGTGGTGGACGATGCCATCGTGGTGGTGGAAAACATCCACCGGCACCTGGAGGCCGGCGACGACAGCCGCACGGCTGCCCTCAAGGGCGCCGGCGAGATCGGCTTCACCGTGGTCTCGATCAGCTTCTCGCTGGTGGCCGCGTTCATCCCGCTGCTGTTCATGGGGGGCGTGGTGGGGCGGCTGTTCAAGGAGTTCGCCCTCACCGCCACCTCCACCATCCTGATTTCGGTGGTGGTCTCGCTGACCCTGGCGCCGACCCTGTGCGCGCTGTTCATGCGCCGCCCGCAACACCCCGAGCACGCCGCGCCGACCTTCGGCGAGCGCCTGGTGGCCGGTTACGATCGTCTGCTGGTCAAGGCCCTGGCGCACCAGCGGCTGATGCTCGGGCTGTTCTTCGTGACCCTGGCCCTGGCCATCGGCGGCTACGTGGCCATTCCCAAGGGCTTCTTTCCGGTGCAGGACACCGGCTTCATCCTCGGCACCACCGAGGCCGCGGCCGACGTGTCGTACCCGGACATGGTGCGCAAGCACCAGGCGCTGGCGAAGATCATCGAGGCCGACCCTGCGGTACGCGCGTTCTCGCACTCGGTGGGGGTTACCGGCAGCAACCAGACCATCGCCAACGGGCGCTTCTGGATCGCCCTCAAGGACCCTGCCCAGCGCGACGTGTCGGCCAGCGAGTTCATCGACCGGCTGCGCCCCAAGGCCGCCCAGGTGCCGGGCCTGGTGCTGTACCTGCGGGCCGGGCAGGACATCAACCTCAGCTCCGGGCCCAGCCGCAGCCAGTACCAGTACGTGCTCAAGAGCAACGACGGCCCGGCGCTCAACCTGTGGACCCAGCGCCTGACCGAACGCCTGCACGCCAACCCGGCGTTCCGCGACCTGTCCAACGACCTGCAGCTGGGCGCCAGCGTGACCCGCATCGACATCGACCGCCAGGCCGCCGCGCGTTTCGGCCTGACCACCGCCGACGTCGACCAGGCGCTGTACGACGCCTTCGGCCAGCGTCAGATCAGCGAGTTCCAGACCGAGACCAACCAGTACAAGGTGATCCTGGAAATCGATGCACGCCAGCGTGGCAAGGCCGAGAGCCTGGCCTACTTCTACCTGCGCTCGCCCCTCAGTGGCGAGATGGTGCCGCTGGCGGCGCTGGCCAAGGTCGCGGCGCCCAGCACCGGGCCGCTGTCGATCAGCCACGACGGGCTGTTCCCGGCCGCCAACCTGTCGTTCAACCTGGCACCGGGGGTAGCCCTGGGCGATGCGGTGAGCATCCTCGAACGCACCCAGCGCGAGCTGGGCATGCCGGCCTCGATCATCGGTACCTTCCAGGGCGCGGCCCAGGCCTTTCAGAGTTCGCTGTCGAGCCAGCCGTGGTTGATCCTGGCCGCGCTGGTGGCGGTGTACATCATTCTGGGGGTGCTCTACGAGAGCTTCGTGCACCCGCTGACCATCATCTCCACCCTGCCCTCGGCGGGCCTTGGCGCACTGGCGCTGCTGTGGCTGATGGGCCAGGACTTCACCATCATGGGCCTGATCGGCGTGGTGCTGCTGATCGGCATCGTCAAGAAGAACGGCATCCTGCTCATCGACTTTGCCCTGGAAGCCCAGCGCCAGCGCGGGCTTGCGCCAGAGGCGGCGATCCACGAGGCGTGCCTGACGCGCTTTCGTCCGATCATCATGACCACCCTGGCCGCCCTGCTGGGCGCGGTGCCACTGATGCTCGGCGCCGGGGCCGGGGCCGAGCTGCGCCAGCCGCTGGGCATCGCGGTGGTGGGCGGGCTGCTGGTCAGCCAGGCGCTGACACTGTTCACCACGCCGGTCATATACTTGGCCCTGGAGCGCCTGTTCCACCGCCGCCGCAACGACCTGCCGGCGGCCCGGCCGATCGAGAACTGAGAGCCGACCATGCGCGTGCTGATTATCGAAGACGAACAGAAGACCGCCGACTACCTGCATCGCGGCCTCACCGAACAAGGCTTTACCGTGGACCTCGCCCCGGACGGCATCGAGGGCCTGCACCTGGCCCTCGAGGGCGACTACTCGGTGATCGTGCTCGACGTGATGCTGCCGGGCCTGGATGGCTACGGCGTACTGCGCGCCCTGCGTGCACGCAAGCAGACCCCGGTGATCATGCTCACCGCCCGCGAGCGCGTCGAAGACCGCATCCGCGGCCTGCGCGAAGGCGCCGACGACTACCTGGGCAAGCCGTTCTCGTTCCTCGAACTGGTGGCGCGCCTGCAGGCGCTGACCCGCCGCAGCGGCGGGCACGAGCCGGTGCAGATCCAGGTCGCGGACCTGTGGGTGGACCTGATCAGCCGCAAGGCCAGCCGCGCCGGCCAGCGCCTGGAACTGACCGCCAAGGAGTTCTCGCTGCTCAGCGTGCTGGCGCGGCGCCAGGGCGAGATCCTGTCCAAGACCGCGATTGCCGAGCTGGTGTGGGACATCAACTTCGACAGCGACGCCAACGTGGTGGAGGTCGCCATCAAGCGCCTGCGCGCCAAGCTCGACGGCCCGTTCGAGACCAAGCTGCTGCACACCATCCGAGGCATGGGCTATGTACTGGAAAGCCGTGCGCACTAACTCCATCGCCCTGCGCCTGAGCCTGCTGTTCAGCCTGGTGGCGCTGGGCGTGTTCCTGCTGATCGGCGGTGCCCTGTACAAACAGGTCGACCGCAGCCTCGACCTGCTGCCGGAGGCCGAGCTGGACGCCCGCTACAGCGTGCTGGAATCGGCGCTGACCCGCTATGGCACCCGGGAGCACTGGGCCAAGATCACCAACAAGCTCAACCTGCTGGGCGAGGAAGACCGGCGTATCCGCTTCTGGGTGGTGAGTGGCGACGCGCACTACGAGTACGGCCAGCCCGACGCCGCGATACGCGACTTTGCCGCCGGCCCGCTGGGCATGCGCGACCTGCAGCTGGAGGGCCGGCCGTACCCGTACAAGGTGCTGGTGAGCGAGCTGCCGGCGCTGGACCGGCGCCCTGCCCTGCGCTTTCTGCTCGGCATCGATACCGAAACCTTCTGGCACACCCAGCACACCCTGCTGGGGGCATTGATCAGCCTGGCGGTGATCGGCGTGCTGCTGGCCTCGGCCCTGGGCTACTGGGCCGCGCGCATCGGCCTGCGCCCGCTGCGGGCGCTCTCGGCCGAGGCCCAGCAACTGGCGCCACCGCACCTGAGCGCACGCCTGTATGCGGCCGACCTGCCGCCAGAGCTGCAACAGTTCGCCGGCACCTTCAATGCCACCCTGGAGCGGGTCGAGCAGGCCTATTCACGCCTGGAGGGGTTCAATGCCGACGTGGCCCATGAGCTGCGCTCGCCCCTGACCAACCTGATCGGCCAGACCCAGGTGGCGCTAACCCGCGGTCGCAGCGCCGAACATTACTTCGAGGTACTGCAATCGAACCTGGAGGAACTGGAGCGGCTGCGCAGCATCGTCAACGACATGCTGTTCCTGGCCAGTGCCGACCAGGGCAACAAGGCCACCGCGCTGACCAGCAGCTCGCTGGCCGAGGAAGTGGCGACCACCCTGGACTACCTGGACTACATCCTCGAGGACGCCCAGGTACGGGTGCAGGTCAGCGGCGATGCACGGGCGCGCATCGAGAAGGCGCAGTTGCGCCGGGCGCTGATCAACCTGCTCAACAATGCGGTGCAGCACACGGCCCGCCAGCAGGTGATCCAGGTGCATATCGAGCGTCAGGGCGAGCAGGTATGCATTGCCGTGAGCAACCCGGGCCCGGCCATCGAGGCCGTGCACCTGCCTCGCCTGTTCGAGCGCTTCTACCGGGTGGATGCCGCGCGCAGCAACAGCGCCGTGGGCAACCATGGGCTGGGGCTGGCGATCGTCAAGGCGATTGCGCTGATGCATGGCGGCAGCGTGTTTGCGCGCAGCCAGGCGGGGGCCAATACCTTCGGGATTCTGTTGCCGGCCTGAAGCCCCCATCGCGGGTCAAGCCCGCTCCCACAAGGGCCAGCGAACACCCTGTGGGAGCGAGCTTGACCCGCGATGGGCCAAACGCTGCGCTCGACTGTTGCCCGAAATGCAACAGTGCATTGCCCAATCCCCTCTGTTTCAACCCCCCACCGAGGACTATCGTACCCACACCAAATAGATAGCTTGCTATGCAAGAAGGTAGCTTCAAATGTCCAACAGTATGGGTATTGCCAGTATTTTCGTCCTGTCGTCCGTATTGCTCTCGCCCCTGGCCATGGCCGAGGAGTCCCCTGCTTTCGTGGCGCAGTACGCCGCCCGCGCCGCTGCCGCGCAGCAAGGCCGCGAAGCCCTCGCCCAGCAGCAGGACCACGCCAAAAACCTGGAGCAGACCGCGTCCAAAGGTTCTGCGAGTGCCGACAAAGACAGCTGATACGCTGCCTCTGCCTCTCTCCTATTCCCTCGACTGCTGCGCTGGCGACGTGTTCGCCTGCGTGGCCGTCTTTCAAAGCCGCTGCTATCAGCGGCTTTTTTTTGGCCTGGACAAAAGCTTCTACGGCCAGAGATGTGTCCTCACAAGAAAACACCGCTTCGCACAATAAAAAGCTGCATCCCTCACCTCAAGGAGTCCACACCGGTGATCCACGCGTTTCGCTTGACCCCGCTGTTCGTTGCGCTGGCTGCAACGATGCCCCTGCACGCCCAGGCCGACGAGGCCGAAGGCTTCGTCGAAGGTGCGCACCTCGACGTGCTCAGCCGCAACTACTACCTCAACCGCAACCAGCTGCAGCGCGGCAACCACGACAACCGGGAATGGGGCCAGGGCTTCATCGGCAAGTTCGAGTCCGGGTTCACCCAGGGCACCGTGGGCTTTGGTCTGGATGCCCATGCCATGCTCGGCCTCAAGCTGGACGGCGGTGGCGGTACGGCGGGTTCGAGCATCCTGCCCTACCACTACAAGGACGATGGCGAACTGGGCAAGGCCCCGGATTCGTTCTCCAATGCCGGCGCTGCCATCAAGCTCAAGGCCTTCGACACCGTACTGCGTGCCGGCGACCTGTTCCTGACCAACCCGGTGATCGCCGGTGGCGAGACGCGCATGCTGCCGCAGACCTTCCGCGGCGTCAGCCTGACCAACAACAGCATCGACGGGCTGCAACTGGAAGGCGGCCAGGCCAGCTTCACCAAGCTCTACAACCAGAGCGGCCACAAACGCATCGGCGCTACCTACGGCAACCTGCCAGATGACCGCGAAAGCCGTCACCTGAACTGGGCCGGCGCAGCCTGGGCACCGGTCGAAGGTTTTACCAGCAGCCTGTACGCCGCCGAACTCAAGGACGTGTGGAACCAGTACTACCTGGACCTGGACTACACCTGGCAGCTCGCCGACGGCGTCAGCCTCAACCCCGGCCTGCACTACTACCACACCCAGGACACCGGCGATGCGCTGCTGGGCAGCATCGACAACAACACCTACAGCCTGCACCTGGCGCTCGGCGTGGGTAACCACACCGTCACTGCGGTGTACCAGCGGGTCAACGGCAACACGCCGTTCGACTACATCACCCTGGGCGACAGCGTGTACCTGGACAACTCGCAGATGTACTCGGACTTCAACGGGCCTGGCGAGCGTTCGTGGAAACTCAAGTACGCCTATGACTTCGCCGGCGTCGGCATGCCCGGCCTGACCACCGCCGTGTCGTACTCGCGCGGCAAGCTGGACCTGAGCAAGGTCGACCCGGCCAGCGCCGGCTACAGCAACTGGTACAGCGCCGACGGCGACAATGCGCGCCACTGGGAACGCGACATGGACCTGGCCTACGTGTTCCAGCAAGGCTCCCTCAAGGACCTCAGCGTGCTGCTGCGCTGGGCCTCGCACCGTGGCAGCCAGGGCTACGCCCAGGTCGACAACGATGTGGACGAATACCGCGTGATCGTCGAATACCCGCTCAACGTCTTCTGATCCCACCGCCATGCGCCAAAGAGCTTGCAGGATGCAGGCTCTTTTCCTGCAAATAGCCCCAAGATGCCGTACATCAATCGGCACCAGCAACAGCTTGTCCGACAATCTGCACCCGCCTAGAATACCGCCGCCTCGCACCTGCCCTTTCAACGACAGCGGTACGAATCACCTCCATCATGCCTTCGCGCCTTCCGCCCCAGCGCCCGACCCTGTACGGGACTCATCCGGAGTTGATCCTTAACCTGGGCAGTTGCCTGGCGGTTCTGGCCATCATCACCATCGTGACCTTCCTGCTGGTACGCGAAAAAGCCAACGTGGGCCAGGCGGCCGCACGCTCGGCCAGCAATATCGTGCAGTTGATCGACACCGACATCGTGCGCAACGTCGAGCTCTACGACCTGTCGCTGCACGGACTGATCTGGGCCATCCAGCGCCCTGAACTGGCCAGCGTGGCCGCGCCGCTGCGCCAGCAACTGCTGTTCAACCAGGCCTTCACCGTGCCGTTACGCGGCGACATCCTGTGGCTGGACCGCAACGGCAACGTGGCGGCCGACTCCACCAGCGTGGTGCCACGCAGCGCCAACTTTGCCGACAGCAGGGTGTTCCAGGCCCATCGCGACAACCCCGGCCTGGGCCTGGTCATCAGCCCGCCATTCAAGGCACGCCTGGGCGAGCTGGACTGGTGCATCAGTTTCAGCCGGCGCATCAACGATGCCGATGGGGCCTTCGCCGGTATCGCGTCAGGCGCCCTGCGCCTGGCCTACTTCAGCGAGCTGTTCCAGCGCCTGGACATCGGCCGCGACAGCAGCGTCAACCTGTTCAACAGCGACGGCGTGATGCTCGCCCGCCACCCTTCGCTGCCCAGCGACCCGCTGATCGGCGCCGACCTGTCCGAGCAACCCAACTTCAAGCGCGCAATGGCCCAGGGCAACGGCAGCTTCACCGCGCGTTCGAGCCTGGACGGCAAGCATCGCCTGTACACCTTTTCACGGGTGGACGACCTGCCGCTGCTGGTGGTGGTGGCCTTGTCCACCGACGAGGTCTATGGCTCGTGGCGGCGTACCGCACTGGTGGTCAGTATCGCTACCGGCCTGTTGTGCATCGGCATCCTCTGGCTGTCGTTGCTGCTGGGGCGCGAATTGCGCAGGCGCCACAGCGCCGAGCAGGGCCTGGCCGAACTGGCAGCCACCGACAGCCTCACGGGGCTGGCCAACCGCCGTCAGCTCGACCAGGTACTGCGCCGCGAATGGGCACGTGCCCAGCGCAGCCAGCGCCCGCTGGCGGTACTGATGGTGGATGTGGACCACTTCAAGGCGTTCAATGAACGCCACGGTCACCAGGGCGGAGACGAAGCGCTACGCCAGGTGGCGACGACGATCGCGCACAGCATCCGCCGCCCGGCGGACCTGGCCGCACGATATGGTGGGGAGGAATTTCTGGTGATCGTGCCCGAGACCGACCTCAACGGCGTGCTGACCCTCGCCGAACGTATCCGCAGCAGCGTCGAGGCACTGCCGCCGTTCGGCGACGACCAGCACCCGGTAACCGTCAGCATTGGCGTGGGCCTGCAGACGCCAGAAGCCCAGCAGGATCTTTCGACCTTGCTGGGCTGTGCGGACGATGCGCTGTATTGCGCCAAGCGCAACGGGCGCAACCGGGTAGAGGTGTACGCCGGTTAGGAACGTGCGCGGGCCGCGTCGCGCAGCACCTTGACCTGGTCATGGTTGCGCTGCACGCCATGGTACTGGCGCTCGACCAGGGCATATGCCGGGTCACTTGCCGGTACATTCAGCTTGGCCAGTTTTTCCAGGGCATCCTTGTAGGCTTTGAGGGCGTGGTCTTCACCGCGCTCCACTTCTTCCAGCACCGCCTTGTCGTCGTTGCTGGTCAGCGAAGACTTGAGGTTGACCCAAGCGCGGTGCATGTCACCGCTGAGGCTGGTGGTGGTTTCCGGGTCGCCGCCCAGGGAACGCACGTGCTGCTGCAGATCTGCAGCGGCGCTACGGCATTCGCCTTCACGCTGCAGGAAGAACGCCTTCAGGTCCGGGTTCTTGGCATCCTCGGCAGAAGTCTTGAAGCCCTTCTCGCCATCCTTGCTGTACTCGATGAGGTTGTTCAGAACCGAAATAACGTCTTTGTTCACGTTGGTCATGACAGTGCTCCTTTGCATGAGGGTGGTTGCGTAGTACAGGAGCAGTGTTCATGCCAGCTTTTATGTAAAAATTAAATCTTTTAAAATCAACAACTTATAAAAATTTTGAACCTTCCCCAAGCAGCGTTTTGCATGAACGGACCTTTGGTCTCGTGCAGATTGCATGTATTGTCGGGCCTTTCCTGCACTGCTGCGCCGAGCCCATGACTCCCGAGACACTCGAACTGCTGGTTACCCGCGAAATGCCCTATGGCAAGTACCAGGGCCGGCTGATCGCCGACCTGCCCGGCCACTACCTCAACTGGTTCGCCCGCCAAGGCTTTCCCAAGGGCGAACTGGGCGGGCTGCTGGCGTTGATGCACGAGGTCGACCACAACGGCCTGGCCGACCTGCTCGAACCGCTGCGCAAGAAGCACCCGCGCCCACGCCCCTGATCAGGCCTTGGCCGGCTCCAGTGCCAGCTCGGCCACGTCCCTGCGCTTGAGCACCGCGTACACCACAGCGGTCAGCAGGCTGCCGGCGGCGATGGCCAGCAGGTACAGCAGGGCGTGGTTGATCGCGTTGGGAATCAGCATCACGAACAGCCCGCCGTGGGGCGACATCAGCTTGCAACCGAAATACATCGACAGCGCGCCGGTCAGTGCACCGCCGACCACGCTGGCGGGGATCACCCGCAGCGGGTCCTTGGCCGCGAACGGGATCGCCCCCTCCGAAATGAAGCACATGCCCAGCACCAGCGCCGCCTTGCCGGCCTCGCGCTCGCTCTGGGCGAACTTGCGTCGCGCCAGGAAGGTGGCGATGCCCAGGCCGATCGGCGGCACCATGCCGGCGGCCATGGTCGCAGCCATCGGCGCCATGCTCTGGTTGGCCAGCAGGCCCACCGAGAAGGCATAGGCGGCCTTGTTCACCGGCCCGCCCAGGTCCACGCACATCATGGCGCCGAGCAGTATGCCCAGCAGCACCGCGTTGGCAGTGCCCATGCTGTCGAGAAAATGCGTCAGGCCATCGAGCATGCCGGCCACCGGCTTGCCCACCACGTAGATCATCACCAGGCCGGTGAACAGGCTGGCCAGCAGCGGGATGATAAGGATCGGCTTGAGACTCTCCAGGCTACTGGGCAGGCGGACCCAGTGGCTGATCGCCTTGGCCGCGTAGCCGGCCACGAAGCCTGCGACGATGCCGCCGATGAAGCCGGCGCCCAGCGAACTGGCGAGCAGCCCGCCGATCATGCCCGGCGCCAGGCCCGGGCGGTCGGCAATCGAATAGGCGATGTAGCCGGCCAGCAGCGGCACCATCAGCTTGAATGCGGCGTCTTCGCCGATCTGGCGCAGGGCGGCGGCCAGGGTGCCCGGCTCCTGGTAGGCATCGAGCCCGAACATGTATGCCAGGGCGATCAGCAACCCGCCTGCCACCACCATCGGCAACATGAACGACACCCCGGTCAGCAGGTGCTTGTACACCCCAGCCCTTTCACTACGTGCAGGTGCGGCGCCGGCGCTGCCGGCGGCACGCTCTTCGCGACCTTCGGCCAGCGCCTTGTTCAAGGTGGCCTGGGCCTGCTTGAGGGCCACGCCGGTGCCACAGCGGTAGATGCGCTTGCCGGCGAAGCGCTCGGTGGGCACTTCGATATCGGCGGCCAGCAGTACCACGTCGGCTTCGGCGATGGCCGCGGCGCTCAGCGGGGTGCGTGCCCCCACCGAGCCCTGGGTTTCGACGGCCAGTTGATAACCCAGTTGCCGCGCCGCCTGCTGCAAGGCTTCGGCGGCCATGAAGGTGTGCGCCACCCCGGTGGGGCAGGCAGTGACCGCAACGATCTTCTTCACCGCCCCCGCTGCGGCCGGCGCAGGCGCCACGGCTTCGGGGTGATGCACCTGGGCCTGTTCGGCGGCCAGGCGCAGAAAGCTCTCCACATCCTGCAGGGCCTGGGCCGGGGTGCTCTGGAACAGGCGTTTGCCGGCAAAGCGCTGCAGGTCGAACGGGCCGGTGCTGATCACCAGCACCCAGTCGGCGGCGGCGATCACTGCCGGCGAAAGCTGGCGCTCGGGATGGTCGGGGTCGTGCACCTCGACACTGGTGCTCCAGCCCTGGCGCTGCGCGGCCGCATCCAGCAGGCGCGCGCTGAGCAGGCTGGACACCTGGCCGTTGGGGCAGGCGGTGACGATGGCGATCTTCATTGTTCACCCTCTTGTCGAGCGTGGGGAATCTGCACCCGGACGGCATCTTCGAGCTGCGCCAGTTGCACGCGGTCGCCGATGCCGAAGCCGATCTGGGTCACGGCCTGGGCGGCAATCGCGGTGGCGCGGCGCAAGGTCTGCGCGGCAGGCTCGGCATTGAGCAGGCCGTGCAGCATGCCGGCCAGCAACGAATCGCCCGCGCCCACCGTGCTGGCCACCACCACCTGGGGCGGCAGCGCCTGCAGGGCGCCGTCGCGCCGGAACCAGATCACCCCCTGCTCGCCCTGGGACACCACCACATGCTCGACGCCCTGGTCGATCAACTGGCGGGCAGCGGCCTGCTGCTCGGCAATGCTGTGCAGCGGGCGGCCCAGCGCTTCGGCCAGTTCGTCGGTATTGGGCTTGACCAGCCACGGCGCGCTCTTGAGCCCGGCGATCAAGGCCGCACCACTGCTGTCCAGGATCACCTTCAGGCCCAGCGACTTGAACCACGCCAGCAGCATCTGCAGCCACTGCGGGCTCACACCCGGCGGCAGGCTGCCGGCCACCACCACCGCGTCATACCCGCTGGCCAGGTGCTGCAGGCGTGCCAGCAGCTCGCCCTGGGCGTTTTCGTCGACCTGCGGGCCCACGCCGTTGATATCGGTGACCCGGCCATCGCCCTCCACCAGCTTGAGGTTGCTGCGGGTTTCGCCGGGCACCCGCACGAAGCAATCGGCAAAGCCGCGACGGGCCATCAGGGCCTCGAAGGGCTGCAGGTTGTCCTGGCCCAGGAAGCCGCCCACCGTCACCGAATGCCCCAGGTCGGCCAGCACCTGCGCCACGTTCAGGCCCTTGCCCGCCGCGTGGCTGTGCTGCGCGTGGCTGCGGTTGACCGCGCCGGGCTGCAGGGTGGCGAGGCTGACGGTGAGGTCCAGCGCCGGGTTGAGGGTCAGTGTGAGTATCCGTGCCATCAATGCATCTCCACCCGTGCGCGCACATCGGCGGCACTGCCCTGCACCAGCGCATCACGCGCCAGTTGCCGGGCCTGTTCAAAATTCAGTTCGCGCACCACCGCCTTGACCTCGGCAATGCTGCGCGCCGCCACGCTCAGTTCATCCACGCCCAGCCCCACCAGCACCGCCACCGCCTGAGGGTCGGCGGCCAGTTCCCCGCAGATGCCCACCCACTTGCCGTGGGCATGCGCGGCGCGCACGGTGATGTCGATCAGCTGCAGCACCGCTGGGTGCAGGCCATCGGCCTGGGCCGACAGGCTCGGGTGGCCGCGGTCGATGGCCAGGGTGTACTGGGTCAGGTCGTTGGTGCCGACGCTGAAGAAGTCCACCTCCGGCGCCAGCACCGGTGCCAGCAGCGCGGCCGAAGGCACCTCGATCATGATGCCCACCTGCAGGTCGCCGACCGGTATCTCCTGGCGCAGGCGCTCGATCATTGCTCGGGCCTGGCGCCACTCCTCCACCTGCCCGACCATCGGGAACATGATGCGCAGCGGTCGCTCGCCCGCCGCGCGCAACAGGGCGCGCAACTGGCTTTCCATGACCTGCGGCCGTTGCAGGGTCAGGCGAATGCCGCGTACCCCCAGAAACGGGTTTTCCTCCTTGGCGATGGGCCAGTAGGGCAACGGCTTGTCGCCGCCCACATCCAGGGTGCGCACCACCAGCGGCCGGCCCTGCAGGCCGTCGAGCACACAGCGGTACTCGGCTTCCTGGGTGGCCTCGTCGGGCACCTGTGGATGGGCCATGAAGATCAGCTCGGTGCGCAGCAGGCCGATGCCTTCCGCGCCCAGGTCGATCACCTGTTCGATACCCGCGCTTTCACCGATGTTGGCGAACACTTCCACGGCATGGCCGTCGCGGGTCACGGCAGGTTCCAGGCGACGCGCCCGGGCCGCCTGCAGGCGCTGTTCGCGCTGCTCGCGCTCGGCCAGGGCGCGCTGCAGCTCGTCCGCCGCCGGGGCCACGGTCAGGCGCCCACGCTGGCCGTCCAGCAACAGCTCGGTGCCGGCGGCGATCAGCAGCACCGCCGCGCCGGCCCCCACCACCGCCGGGATGCCCAATGCCCGCGCCACGATCGCGCTGTGCGCGGTGGCGCCACCGCGTGCGGTGAGAATCCCGGCCACCCGCGCCGGATCGAGGCGCGCCACATCGGACGGGCCGACTTCGTCCATCACCAGCACATAGGGCTGTTGCGGCTCCGCCACCTCGGCGGCCCCGCACAGGGTGGCCAGCACACGGCGGCCCACGTCGCGCAGGTCGGCGGCGCGTTCGGCCAGCAGGGCGTCGTGCAAGGCCTCCTGCTGCCGCGCTGCGGCCTCGATCACGGTCATCCAGGCCGCTGGGGCGCTTTCGCCCTGGAGCAGGCGCAGCTCGACTTCATCGCCCAGCCCCGGATCGCTGAGCATTTCCTGGTGAGTGACGAAGATCTCGCGGATGGCCTTGGCCGGGCTGCGCCGGATCAGCGCTTCGAGCTCACTGGCCACCGCGGCCAGGGCACGTTGCAGGCGGTCGCGCTCGATCACCGGCGACTCGCCTCGCAGCGGGTAGTCGAAATGGCGCAGCACCTGCACATGCGCCGGGCCGCAGGCGATGCCCGGCGATGCGGCCACGCCCTGGACCTGCGTGCCCGGCAGCGGCGCGCTCAGCACAGGCTCGAGCACCTGGGGCGCCGCTACCTCGCTCACCGGCGCCAGCGCCTCGACCGCTTCGCCCAGACCTGCCTGCACCGCCGCCAGCAACGCCGGCAGCGCGCTGTCGGCCACGCTCGGCTCGGCGATGAACTCCAGTACCTGGCCACGGCGTGCGCCCAGGCTCAACAACTTGCTCAGGCTCTTGACCGACACGGCGGCCTCGCCGCTGTCGACAACGCGCACGCGCACCTCGCCCTCGAACGCCTTGGCCAGTTGCGCCAGTTCCTTGGCCGGGCGCGCATGCAGGCCGTGGGCATTGGCCAGGCCGACGCGAACGCTGGGCCAGTCGGCCGGCAGCTCGCCGCCCAGCACCTCCAGCACCGCACGGCTGCTGGTAGCGCGGAACAGCTCCTGCGCCCGACCTTCGATCAGCAGGGTACACAGGCGTTCGAGCAGGGCCTGGTGCGCCGCGCCCAGGCTGGCCAGGCAGAACAGGCCGTTGAGCGGCTGGCCCAGGTAGCGCAGCGGCTGCTGCGGGGTGACGAACGCCAGGCCCGGCTTGCGCACGGTCTGCTCGCTGTGCAGCCACCACAGGCCATCGCCCAGGGGCAGCGCCTCGACCTGCTGCAGCACGGCGGCAAAGCCATTGCCGGCGCAATCGGCGCGGCGCAGCAGGCGGGCGCCACGCCATACCAGCTCTTCGAAATCCTCGGCGGGCACACCCAGGCCGATCATCTGTGCATCCAGTGCCAGCTCCTGCGGCGCCCCCTGCAGCAGTTTGAGCAACGCCTCGGCGCTGCCGGCCCGGCGCAGCGCCTGGGCCAGGTCGGTCTCGCCCAGCGCGCGGGTGAGCAATTGCAGCAGGCGCAGGTGCTCGTCGGAGCGCGCGGCGATGCCGATGGCCAGGTACACGATCTGCCCGTCGCCCCAGTCCACGCCCTCGGGGAACTGCAACAGGCGCACGCCGGTGGCATGCACCAGCTCGCGGGTCTGCGGGGTACCGTGGGGGATGGCGATGCCCTGGCCGAGAAAGGTCGAGCCCTGCGCTTCACGCGCCTGCAGCCCGGCCAGGTAGCCCTCGGCCACCAGCCCGTCGGCCACCAGGCGCTCGGCCAGCAGCTGCAGCGCGGCGGTCTTGTCCACGGCCGACTGGCCCATGGAAATCTGCTCTATGGTGAGCTCGAGCATGAACCTCTCCTTTGCAGCGCCGGGCCGGCGCCGAGGTATTGTTGTGAATTTAGCAGCACCCGACACGTCGCAGGGCCGGGCGCAGGCGAAGGCCACGGCAGAAAAATCGCCTGCTGAATCGTTTAACCTAGAATAGCGTGCACGTTACTCGATAACCTGCGAACAATGAAAGCCCCATTTTGTCGGACAATTGCGACAATGGTCGTCTGCGCCGATGCTTCGCAATCGGCGACAATACCCGGTCAGGCTCTGCAGCCAACCCCGGTAATAACAAGGAAAATTCGGTGAAACTCAGCGATATCGCCCGTCTGGCCGGTGTGTCCGTTACCACTGCCAGTTATGTCATCAATGGCAAGGCCGAACAGCAACGCATCAGCAGCAGCACGGTAGAGCGTGTGCGTGCGGTGGTCGAGGCCCATGGCTTCACGCCCAACCCGCAGGCGGCCGGGCTGCGCAGCCGTCACACGCGCACCCTTGGCTTCATCCTGCCAGACCTGGAAAACCCCAGCTATGCGCGCATCGCCAAGCAACTGGAGCAAGGCGCAAGGGCCCAGGGCTACCAGCTGCTGATCGCCAGCAGCGACGACCAGCCCGACAGCGAGCGCCAGTTGCAGCAGCTGTTTCGCGCACGGCGCTGCGACGCCCTGTTCGTCGCCAGTTGCCTGCCCGAAGACGACGACAGTTACCGCACGCTGCAGGCCAACGGCCTGCCGATCATCGGCATCGACCGCAGCCTGGACCCGGCGCAGTTCTGCTCGGTGGTCAGCGACGACGAGCATGCCAGCCTGCACCTGACCCGCAGCCTGCTCGACAGCGCCCCGGCGCATATCGCACTGATTGGCGCACGCCCTGAGCTGAGCGTCAGCCGCGCTCGCGCACGTGGCTTCGACCAGGCCCTGCAAGGCTTCGACGGACGGGCCAGCCAGCACCAGGGCGAAGCCTTCAGCCGCGAGTGCGGGCGCCGCCTGATGAGCGAGCTGCTGGCCGACCTGGGGCGCCTGCCCGACGCGCTGGTGACCACCTCCTATGTGCTGCTGCAAGGCGTGTTCGATGTGCTGCAGACCCGCCCGCCAGCATCGCGCAGCCTGCACCTGGGCACCTTCGGTGACAACCAGTTGCTGGACTTCCTGCCCCTGCCGGTCAACGCCATGGCCCAGCAGCACGGCCTGATGGCCGAAACCGCCCTGCGCCTGGCGCTGGAGGCGGTGGAGAAGCAGCACTACACGCCGGGTGTGCACGCAGTGGCGCGCACCTTCAAGCAACGCCTCTTCAAGGCCTGACCATGCGCCTGGTAGACACCCACACCCACCTGGACTTTCCCGACTTCGATGCCGACCGCAGCGAAGTGCTGGGGCAGGCGCGCCGCGCCGGGGTCGAGCGCATGGTGGTGCTGGGGGTGTACCAGGACAACTGGCAGCGGGTATGGGAGCTGGTCAAGAGCGATCCGCAGCTGTATGCGGCGTTCGGCCTGCACCCGGTGTACCTGGAACAGCATCGCCCGGAACATCTGCTGGCGCTGGGCGACTGGCTGAGCCGCCTGCGTGGCGACCGGCAGCTGTGCGCGGTGGGCGAGTTCGGCCTGGACTACTACGTGGCCGAGCTGGACCGCGAGCGCCAGCAGGCGCTGTTCGAGGCCCAGTTGCAGCTGGCGGTGGACTTCGACCTGCCGGCGCTGCTGCATGTACGGCGCAGCCATGCCGACGTGATCGCCCGGCTCAAGCGCTTCAAGCTGGCGCGTGGCGGCATCGTGCATGCGTTTGCCGGCAGCTACGAGGAGGCCCGCGAGTACCGCCGCCTCGGGTTCAGGCTGGGGCTGGGCGGTGCGGCCACCTGGCCCCAGGCGCTGCGCCTGCGCAAGGTGCTGCCACGCCTGGGGCTGGACGGCGTGGTGCTGGAGACCGACTCGCCGGACATGGCCCCGGCGATGTACGCCGGGGTGCGCAACAGCCCTGTGCACCTGCCGCAGATTGCCGTGGCACTGGCTGAGGTGATGGGGGTTGCGCCCCAGGTGCTGGCCGAAGCCAGCACGCGCAATGCCTGCGAGCTGTTTGGCTGGTAATACCGGCCCTGCGCCTTGCCGGCGAAGGGCCCAGCCCTCGCTCAGACCCTGAACGCCCCGATCAACTGCTTCAACTCCATCACCTGCGCCGACAGCTGCCGGCTCGCATCTTCGGTCTGGTGCGCGCCCTCGGTGGTGTGCTCGGCCGCGCGGTTGATCTGCACGATGTTCAGGTCGATGTCATGCGCCACCGCCGTCTGCTGCTCCACCGCCGCCGCAATCTGCTGGTTCTGCTCCACGATGCTGCCCATCGCCCCCAGAATGTTGACCAGCGCCTGCTGCACCTGCTGCGACTGCCCCACCGTGCCCGCCGCCATCTGGTGACTGCTGTCCATCGCCCGCACCGCCGCCTCCACCCCACCCTGCAGGCGTGAAATCATCTGGTCGATTTCCTCGGTCGACTGCTGCGTGCGCTTGGCCAGCGTGCGTACCTCGTCGGCCACCACCGCGAAGCCACGCCCCTGCTCCCCGGCCCGCGCCGCCTCGATGGCGGCGTTGAGCGCCAGCAGGTTGGTCTGCCCGGCGATGCTCTTGATCACCTCCAGCACCTGGCTGATCTGCTGGCTGTCGCTGACCAGCTGGTTGATCACCCCCACCGACTGGTCGATTTCGGCCGCCAGCCCGGCAATGCTGCCCTGCTGCGACTCCACCAGCTCGCGCCCGCTGACCGTCTCGCGGTTGACCCCGTGGGCGCTGTTCACGGCTGCCGCAGCGCTGCGAGCCACTTCCTGGGCAGTGGCCGACATCTGGTTCATGGCCGTGGCCACCTGCTCGATCTGCCCGCGCTGGCCGCTCACCGCCTGGTTGCTGCGCGCCGATACCGCATGCACCTGCTCGGCCTGGTGTTCCACCTCGGCCACCGTCTGCCCGACCCGCTCGATCAGGTCATGGATGCGCCGCACCGTGGTGTTGAACACCTCGCCCAGCTCGCCCAGCTCGTCGCGACTGCGGGCCTGGAAGGTCACCGTCATGTCGCCACCGGCCACCTTGTCCATCACCTTGCCCAGGGTACGCAGGGTGCTGCGGGTGGAGGCGTAGAAGCCGCCATACAGGTAGCCGATCAGCATGAACACCGCCGCCAGGGCCAGCACCAGCAGCACCATGTGCTGGCGGTAGTCGCCCAGGCGCGCCTGTAACTGCTGTTCGAGTACCTGCAGGGTGGCGCCATTGAGCAGGTAGGTCTGCTCGATCAGGCCGCTGACCTGCTGGTAGAACGCCGGCCACGGCGCATCGAGGGTATCGGCCATCACCACCTGGTCTTCGAGCAGCTCGCTGGCCTGCTTGAGCGACGCCTGGCTGCTGGCGGCCTGGCTGGCCAGCCGCGGCTCGTCGCCCAGGGCGTCCTGCAGGCGAATGGCGTAGTCGGCCGACAGCTTGTCGAGGCTTTTGAGCAGTTCTTCGAAACGGGTACTGGCCGATGAGTTGAGAAACCCCTGGCCCAGCGAGTAAGCCCCGATTGCCCGGCCTTCACCCAGGGTCTGGGTGACCTGGGCGGTGACCGTGGTCAGCAGCTCGCCCATCTGGCGCACGCCGGCATCGCTGTCCTGGCCAAGGCCCGACTGGCTGACCACCAGCTTGCCAAGCAGGTGCGCCTGCGCCAGCAGGGCGTCGTACAGGGCTGCACGGGTCTGCAACGAGGAGTCGGCCCGCGCCGCTTCGAGCCCTGCCAGCAACTCGTCGCGCCGGGCGGTGAAGGCCTGCACCTGGGCCGGGTCCTCGGTCATCGGGGCCAGCGCGGCCACGCGCTTTGCCACCTGCTGTTCCAGCGCATCGATGCGCGCCTCCAGGTCGTCGGCCTTGCCGGACTGCCCCAGCACCGCGTTGATCTGCACCAGGTTGCCCAGGCTCTCCAGATCACCGCGCACGGCCAGGCTCTCGCTCAGCAGGCCGAGGCTGTGCAGCTCCACACGGGTGGCGTGGAACTTGGCATAGGCGTCGCGCACCAGATAGAAATTGGTGACCAGCATGGGCAGAAAGAACAGCACGCTGATCAGGCTGAACTTCATGCCGAAGCTCAGCCGGTTCATCAATGCGATTGCCGGATATAAGAGGCGCTTCAAGGGTCGTCTCCTTTCGATTTCTTATTGTTTTCTGCGCAATAGCACTAGGCCACTGGCGATCGTCAGCAGCCTCTGTATAGCGCATATCGAAGGGAAGTTTTGTAACTTAAGGTTAACCACCCGTAGCGGCGGCCTGTAGGAACGAGCCGCCGTTGCGGCAGCCCGTTTACACGTTGTGAGTCAGCCGAGTACAGTCCACAGGGCAAAGCCCGCGTACCAGAGCACTGCGGCACGCAGCAGCAGTTCCCACAGGCTGTCGAGCCCGGTCAGGCCTTGCGGGCCGGTCTCGACGTCGGCGGGAATCTCCGCCGCTGCCGTGCCCGCCTGCTCCACCAGGCGCGGCGCACCGATGTGCCAGTTGAGCAGCTCGTGCAGCATCATGCGGCTGACCGCCACAAAGTTGCCCACCAGTGCAAAACTGGCGGCCAGTACCCGCACCGGCGCCCAGTCGAAGGCGTGGCGCAACTGCCGGGCGCGTTCCTGTACCGCCGGGTTGCCGGCCCGCTCGCCCGTCAGCGCCAGCAGCCGATAGGCCAGCGCTGCAGCCGGGCCCAGCAGCACATACCAGAAGATCACCGCAAAGAAGCTCTGGTAGGCCTGCCACAGCAGGTGCCCCTGCACCTTCTGGATCAGGCCCTGGCTGTCGTCGGCCGTCACCCCCAGGTCGCGCTCGGCCACGTGCACGGCCGCCTGTTCATCGCCGCGTCGCCAGGCATCGCGAAACGGCCCCAGCGCCGCCTTCACATCGCCCCGGCCCAGGCTGTAGATCAGCACCAGCAGGTGCACCGGCAGGGCCAGCAGGCCATAGGCGACCGGGTCGAGCACGTGCAGCAGCAGCGCCAGTACCACTACTGGCAACAGCACCAGAATGCCCAGCACCCACCAGGGGTCGGCCTTGGGCCTGCGCTCCAGGCGGGCCAGTTCGGTGAGAAAAAAGCCGTCGCGTTGCAGGCGCTGGCGCAGCGCCGAGAACTTCTCGACCCACAGCACCAGCAGTAACACCAGAAAACTCATGATCTGTCCTCGTTGACGTGCAGGCTGGCGCGATAGCGTTCCCAGTCGAACGCCGGCCCCGGGTCGGTCTTGCGCCCCGGCGCAATGTCGCTGTGGCCGCGGATTCGCCCCGCGATGGGCCAAGCAGCCTGCAGTTGCAGGGTCAAGTGTTGCAGGGCAGTGTACTGGGCGTCTGTGAACGGCGTCTGATCGGTGCCTTCGAGTTCGATGCCCACGGAAAAGTCGTTGCAGCCCTCGCGGCCCTCGAAGCGCGATACCCCGGCATGCCAGGCCCGGTCCAGGCACGAGACGAACTGGGTGACCCTGCCGTCACGCTCGATCAGAAAGTGCGCCGATACACGCAGGTCCTTGATCTGCTCGAAAAACGCATGCTCGGCGATGGGCAGGCGGTTCTGGAAGAACGCCTGCACCTTGCCGGTGCCGAACTGCCCGGGCGGCAAGCTGATGTTGTGGATCACCAGCAGGCTGATGGCTTCGCCCTCGGGGCGCGCGTTGAAGTTGGGGGAAGGGCAATGGGTGACGCCAGCGACCCAGCCAGTAGCGTGGTCAAGTTGCATAGAAGATCCTGAAGCATGAGGGCTCTGGCGCAGTATGCCCCGAGGAATCGACGGTTGTATCGTTAAAAAGTGCGGGCGCTCAGGGTTGACGCTGGCGCAGTTGGCTGACCACCGAACCCAGTGCACGTTCGAACAGCTGGGTGGCATCGAGCAGGCGTACCTGGCCCTGGCTCAACGCCCCGGCAAGCCCCTGCTGCGACCATTCGCGCAGCTTGCGCCCGGTACGGTCGACGAACACATAGGTGTGAGTGCTGTCGATGATCGCGATCAGCTTGCCGCGCACCGGCTCGTCATCCTCGTCGCGCAGCTCGATCCAGGCCCCCGGGCGCAGGTCGCGCACCTGGTGCAGCGCCGGGTCGTCGTCGGGCAGGCTGGAGCACAGCCCGCCCGCCGCCACCGACTCCGGCCCCAGCAGTACGATGCGGTCACGCACCAGCACCCGCTCGATACGCGCCTGGCCGGGGTGCCCTGCCCCTTCCACAGCCTGCAGGTGCAGCGCTTCGAGCTGGGCGAAGAACTCGCTGGTGGCAAAGGGGTCGTAGGCAACCCGGGTCAACCCCTCGCGCAGGGCCTTGAGCAGGCCCGGCACCTGCTCCAGCAGCCGAGCACGGTCGTCGCCTGTGTGTGACTCGACGCTCCAGAGCAACAGGTCCATGTTGGCCAGCGCGTCCTGCCACTGGGTCGAACCCCGCCCATGCTTGAGGCAGGCCAGCAGCAGCACCTGGCTCCAGGCCTGCTCGATCACCCGTACCACGCCTTGCGGCAGGCACTTGCCGAGCAGGCGCAGGTTGAGTTCGCTTTCAACCTGCTGGCGCGCCAGCACGGTGCGTGCCCGGCCCTCTTCGGCATCGCGGGTGCGCTGTTCGAGCAACTCGGTACGGCGGCGCTCATCGGCACTGAAAGCAAGGAACTCGGCCAGCAGCTCGGCGAAGATCTGCGGGTCGTCGGCAAAATCGGTGAGCAGGCGCTGCACGATGGCCTCGACCCGCAGGTACAGCTCGTCGCGCTGCACGTCATCACGCGCGCCCCAGCCCATCGCCACTGCGGCAATCTCGTCGAGCAGGCGGCGCGCCGGGTGGGTGGCGCGGCTGAAGAAGCTCTTGTCGAGCAGCGCCACCTTGAGCATCGGGATCTGCAGGCGTGCGATCAACTGGCGCAGCGAATGCGGCAGGTTGCGATCGCCGAGGATGAAGTCGAAGAGCATGGCGATCAGGTTGATCACATCCTCATCGATCACCTCGACCCTGCAGTACTTGCCGCTTTGCACGCTGGCCCGGGTCAGCAGTTGCTCCAGCTGGTGGCGCAGGTCGAAGTCCTGCACCTCCCCCGCTGCCGGCACGAACTGCTGCAGGTGCGAGAGCAGGCGCAGCAGGTCCTGCCTGCTGATCGGCTGCACCCGGTCATAGGGCTCCAGGCGCGGGGCCACCCGACCGCGCACCGGGGACAACAGCACCTGCAGCGAGGCGAAGGCGGCCTGCGCCCCGGCATCGGCCATCAGCGGGGCTGGCTTGACCTCCGGATCGCCGGCCGGGTGCGCCGGTTCGGCCGCCGGGGTGCGCCAGCCCGGCGCGCTCTTGAGGTCGGGCAGGATCCCGGTGGCGCTCAACAGCTGGTTGGCTTCGCCGTACAACTGGCCGACGTCGCACAGCACGTAACGCTCGAACAGCTTGAGCAATATCAGCTTGACCTTGATGCCCACGCCCAGGCTGCGCCCGGCCTGCAGAAAGTACTCGCACAGCAGCGCCGGCCCCAGCGGGTTGGCGCGATCGTCCAGGCGCTGGCTGATCAGGCTGTTCATGCGCAGGGTCAGCTGGCCGAGGGCGAAACCGTCACGCGTGGCCACGCGGGCCACCATCGTCTCCACGGCCTGGGCCCGCTCACGCGCATCGTCGGCCATCAGCGCCTGCCTGTCGTAGCCACGGCGCGCCAACGGCGCGGTCGGGTCGTTGCCGGCAATATCGATGAAGGCGTCATAGAACAGGTCGAGGAAGGCACGCTCGATGCTCTTGCGCTTGAGGCGCAGGTCGCGCATCGCTTCGAAGAACAGGCTGCGGTCATGGTTGTCGGCGGCCGTGTCGGCCATTTCGAAGAGCGTGTCGTCGGCGTTGTCGAACAGCCCCTGCAGCGCCTGGCGCAGGTGCTGCGCTGCCTTGTCGCGCACTTGCAGCAGGATGACCGGCAGACGAGCGAACGGCGTGCGTGACGCCTGATCGGTGGCCGCCTTGAACGGCACCACCTTCCCGTCATTGGGCATCCCGGTCTCCTTGCTGGGTTGGCTACGAAGTGGATTGAATGGCTGTCAAAGTCATGACGCCAATTACAAGGCGCGCATTATCTGGCAAAAACGCGCGGCCTGCCAGCGAACTGTGCAGTACGTTTCGGCCAGCCTGTGGATAGACCGCCATGGGGCGCAAATGCTCATTTGCTGCGACCAAAGGCGGATTGCTGCACGCCCGCCCCGGGCTGCCCTATAATCGCGGCCACCTAGCTTGTGGAGTCCACCATGCCGAATCTACGCCTCGCCGACCTGACCGCCGAAATCGAAGCCAACGTGCGCCGTGCGTTGCTCGAGGATGTCGGCAGCGGCGACATCACCGCCCAGCTGATTCCTGCCGAGCGCCTGGCCAAGGCCACCATCATTACCCGCGACGACTGCGTGATCAGCGGCACGGCCTGGGTGGACGCGGTGTTTCGTCAGCTCGACCCGCGGGTGGCGGTGCACTGGCAGGTCAAGGACGGCGACCGGGCCACGGCCAATCAGGCACTGTTCCACCTGGAAGGGCCGGCCCGCTCGCTGCTGACCGGCGAGCGCAGCGCGCTGAACTTTTTGCAGCTGCTGTCGGGGGTGGCCACCCATGCGCGGCACCTGGCCGACCTGGTGACCGATACCCAGGTCAAGCTGCTGGATACGCGCAAGACCCTGCCGGGCCTGCGCCTGGCGCAGAAGTACGCAGTGACCTGCGGCGGCTGCCACAATCATCGCATCGGCCTGTACGACGCGTTTCTGATCAAGGAAAACCACATTGCCGCCAGCGGCGGGATTGCCGAAGCGATCGCTGCGGCGCGCCGCATTGCGCCGGGCAAGCCGGTGGAAATCGAGGTGGAGAGCCTGGATGAACTGCAGCAGGCGCTGGAGGCCGGGGCCGACATCGTCATGCTCGACGAGCTGAACCTGGACGAAATGCGCGAGGCGGTGCGCCTCAATGCCGGCAAGGCCAAGCTGGAAGCCAGCGGCGGGATCAGCGAAAGCACGTTGCGCGCAATTGCCGAGACGGGGGTGGACTACATCTCGATCGGGGCAATGACCAAGGATGTGAAGGCAGTGGACCTGTCGATGCGCCTGAGCCTGTAAGAAACATCGCCGGCAAGGCCGGCTCCTACAGGGTTGTGCATGAACCTGTAGGAGCCGGCCTTGCCGGCGAAGGGGCCAATCAGAACGAAGCGTTCTGCAGGCCGTCCAGGTAACGCTCGACATCCAGTGCCGCCATGCAGCCGGCACCGGCCGAGGTGATTGCCTGGCGATACACGTGGTCGGCCACGTCGCCGGCGGCGAATACGCCCTCGATGCTGGTGGCGGTGGCATTGCCGTCACGCCCGCCGTTGACCACCATGTAGCCATCCTTGAGCGCCAGCTGGCCTTCGAACAGCGAGGTGTTGGGGGTGTGACCGATGGCGATGAACACGCCGTCGACCTTCACTTCATCGAAGCTGCCGTCGTTGTTCTTCAGGCGCGCACCGGTCACACCCATGTTGTCGCCCAGCACTTCGTCCAGGGTGGCGTTGAGCTTGAGCTCGATCTTGCCTTCGGCCACGCGGGCGTGCAGCTTGTCGATCAGGATCTTCTCGGCGCGGAAGGTCTCGCGGCGGTGCACCAGGGTCACCTTGCTGGCGATGTTGGCCAGGTACAGGGCTTCCTCGACGGCAGTGTTGCCACCACCGACCACGGCCACCGGCTTGTTGCGGTAGAAGAACCCGTCACAGGTCGCGCAGGCCGAAACGCCCTTGCCCATGAACGCCTCTTCCGACGGCAGGCCCAGGTAGCGCGCGCTGGCGCCGGTGGCGATGATCAGTGCGTCGCAGGTGTAGGTGGCGCTGTCGCCCTTGAGGGTGAACGGCTTGTTGGCCAGGTCCACGGCGTTGATGTGGTCGAACACCACTTCGGTCTCGAAACGCTCGGCATGCTCCTGCATGCGCTGCATCAGCGCAGGGCCGGTCAGGCCATGTGCATCGCCCGGCCAGTTGTCGACTTCGGTGGTGGTGGTCAGCTGGCCGCCAGCCTGCATGCCGGTGATCAGCAGCGGCTTGAGGTTGGCACGGGCCGCGTACACGGCGGCGCTGTAACCGGCAGGGCCGGAACCGAGAATGATCACTCGCGAATGACGAACTTCAGACATGAAACGCTCCTGTCGAGCTGGCGAGCCAGCCACATGACGCCGGGGGCACCGGCTGGAATAAAAAAGAACCCGCGAAGCACTTGGGGAAGGCTATTGGCCGCAGGTTCTGGAAACCGTGAAATTGGTGCGACTGTAACGAGGAGGCAGAGATTAAGGAAATATCCTTAGACAATCCACCTTATAGACGACCTCTATTCACCTGCCGAGCACCGGCCGCTTTGCCTATTAAATGATCGACAGGGTTTTGTTACCGGGGGTTGCGCGCATTTCGCCGCGCTTTCGCCCAGGCGTCAAACTCGGTAAGGTCGGCGCGTTTACCACCGCTCGGAGCCTTTTATGCAAGCCCCTGTCCTGTCCGGCCCCCAATACCTGCGCGAGGGCCTGAAACTGGTCCTGAGCCCGGGCCTGCGCCTGTTCGTGCTGCTGCCGCTGGCGGTCAACCTGCTGCTGTTCGTGGGCCTGATCTATTTTGCCGGTCACCAGTTCAGCCTGTGGGTGGACTCGCTGATCCCGACCCTGCCGGGCTGGCTGAGCTTTCTCAACTATGTGCTGTGGCCGCTGTTCGTGGTGCTGGTGGTGCTGATGGTGTTCTTCACCTTCACCATGCTGGCCAACATCATCGCGGCACCGTTCAACGGTTTTCTGGCCGAAAAGGTCGAGGTGGTGGTACGTGGCACCGACCCGTTCCCGGCCTTCAGCTGGGGCGAACTGGCGGCCATGGTGCCGCGCACCCTGAGCCGCGAACTGCGCAAGCTGGGCTACTTCGTGCCGCGCGCCCTGGCGCTGTTCATCCTGTCGTGGATCCCGGTAGTCAACATCGTGGCCGCGCCGCTGTGGCTGCTGTTCGGTGTCTGGATGATGGCCATCCAGTACATCGACTACCCGGCAGACAACAACAAGATGAGCTGGCAGGACATGCTCGCCTGGCTGCGCGCCAAGCGCTGGCAGAGCCTGGGCTTTGGCGGCTCGGTGTACCTGGTGCTGCTGATCCCGTTCGTGAACATCGTGATGATGCCTGCCGCCATCGCCGGTGCCACGCTGTTCTGGGTGCGCGAACGCGGCTGACGGTTGCCGGGGCGACGGTGGCGACGGTGCAAGGCCGCCGCCACCGCGCCGTCAGGGCGCCAGCTGGTTGGAGAACTGGCCGACCGCGTCCACCACCTTCTGCGCCCCGTCCTGAATCTCGACGATCACCGTACCGGTCTGCCCGGCCAGCGACAGGCCCTCTTCGGCCTGGCGCTTGCTGTTGTCGATGATGTCGACCGCCGCCTTGGCCAACTGGGCGTTCTGCTGCACCACCCGGGCGATTTCCTCGGTGGCGGTGCTGGTGCGCGAGGCCAGTTGCCGCACCTCGTCGGCCACCACTGCAAAACCCCGGCCCTGCTCGCCGGCACGCGCGGCTTCGATGGCCGCATTGAGCGCCAGCAGGTTGGTCTGCCCGGCAATGTCGCTGATGGTCTTGATGATCGAACCGATCACCTGGGACTGCTTGTCCAGCGCCTCGATGCCGTCGGCGGCCTGCTGCATGTACGTCTCCAGGCCGCGCATGACCTCGACCGTCTGAGTCACCACCTCGGTGGCGCGACGTGCACTGGAGTCGGTGTCCAGGGACGTGGTGTAGGCGATGTCGGCGGCGTGGGCCACCGCCGCTTCCTGGTTGACCTGGTCGGTGATCACGGTGGCGAACTTGACCACCTTGTACAGCACGTCATGGGCGTCGATGATCGGGTTGTACGACGCCTCCAGCCAGACCACGCGGCCATGGGCATCGATGCGCTTGAAGCGCTCGGCCACGAACTCGCCACGGCGCAGTTTTTCCCAGAACTGCTGGTAATGCGCCGAGTTGTACTCTTCCGGCTCGCAGAACATGCGGTGGTGCTTGCCGCGCACCTGCTCCAGGGAATAGCCCATGGTCTTGAGGAAGCGGTCGTTGGCAGCCAGCACCTCGCCGTTGAGGTTGAACTCGATCACTGCCGTGGAGCGCATCAGGGCCTTGATCAGGCTCTCGTGCTCGCGTGACGTCTCGATGGTGCGGGTCAGGTCGCTGGAGTGCAGGGTGAAGTAGCGCAGGCGCCCGTCACTGCCCTTGACCGGCTGCAGGATCGAGCGCAGCCAGGCTTCCTCGCCGTTGCCGCGCAGCAGGCGAAACGCGCCGTTGAGGTGCTCGCCACGGTTGATCGCCTGCTTCATGCGCTGGTAGAAATCCAGCGGCTTCACATGCGCCGGCACGATCTCTTCGATGTTGCGGCCCAGCAGCTGCTGGCTGCTGTAGCGCATCTCTTTCTCGAAGTTGCCGTTGACCGCTTCGATACGGCCCTGGGGGTCCAGTTGCAGCACCAGCATCTCGCTGTCCAGGCTGCACTTGACCTGCTCCATGGTCATCAGCTCTTCGCGCAGCCTGGCATTTTCTTGTTTCAGTTTGCTGTTGAACATCACCGCTCCTGGAGCGAAAGTCTCATTCGAATGCAACTTCATCGGCTGGCGATGCGGCATTCTTGAGGCGCTGGCCAAGCTTATTTTCACAGCGCAAAAGCGCCAATGATCGGGCGTCATGTATCCGTCATTTTGCTGTCATCCGGGCGCAATCGGCACCTCGGAAAATCCCCCCATGACCAGTCCCGCCGCCCTGCACATCACCCTTGTCAGCGAAACCTTCCCACCCGAAATCAATGGCGTGGCCAACACCCTTGGCCGCCTGCACGAAGGCCTGCGCCTGCGCGGCCACCGGGTGGAGCTGGTGCGCCCGCGCCAGGCCGGCGATGCCGCCGGCCCTGCGCAGGCCGACCTGCTGTTGTGCCGTGGCTGGCCCCTGCCCGGCTACCCCGGCCTGCAATGGGGGCAGGTGTCGATGCACAAGCTGCTGCGCCGCTGGCGCCGCGACCGCCCGGACGTGCTGTACATCGCCACCGAGGGGCCACTGGGCCTGAGTGCACTGCGGGCGGCGCGGCGCCTGGGCATCGCGGTGGTCAGCGGCTTTCATACCAACTTCCAGCAGTACTCCGGCCAGTACGGCTTCGGCCTGCTCACGCGGCTGGTCACCCGTTACCTGCGCGGCTTCCACCATCGCTGCCACAGCACCCTGGTGCCCAGCGTCAGCCAGCGCCTGGAGCTGCAGCGGCGCGGCTTCGAACGCCTGACCCTGCTGTCGCGCGGGGTCGACAGCAGCCTGTTCAACCCGGCCCGGCGCCGCCAGAGCTTGCGCGACCAGTGGGGCCTTGGGCCCGACGACATCGCCCTGCTGCATGTGGGGCGCCTGGCCACCGAGAAGAACCTGGGCCTGCTCGGCCAGTGCCTGGACGCCCTGCGCAAGGCCTACCCCCTGCGCAACCTGCGCCTGATCGTGGTGGGGGACGGCCCGCAGCGCGGCGCACTCGAGCAGCAGTTGCCAGGTGCCGTGTTCTGCGGGGTACAGCGCGGCGAATGCCTGGCCGAACACTACGCCTCGGGGGATATCTTCCTGTTCCCGAGCCTGACCGAAACCTTCGGCAACGTGGTGCTGGAGGCGCTGGCCTCCGGCCTTGGGGTGGTGGCCTACGACGAGGCCGCAGCAGCCCAGCACATTCGTCATGGGCACAGTGGCGCACTGGCCATGCCGGGAGATGCAGAGGCCTTCATCGATGCCGCCAGCTGGCTGCTGGAAGACAGCGAGACCTTGCGCCGGGTGCGCCTCAATGCCCGCCAGCATGCCAGCCGCCAGGGCTGGCCGGCCATCGTCGAACAGTTCGAGGCGCACCTGCGCGGCGCCTGCGAACAGGCACCGGCACCGTCTCAGCGCCGCGTCGATGCGGCGCTGCTGGTCAAGCCAGGCTCGTCAGCGCCTCGCGGCTGAACGGCAGGATGTCCTGCTCGCGCCCCTCACGCACCTTGGCCGCCCACTGGGCATCCACCAGCAAAGCACGCCCTACGGCCACCAGGTCGAACTCCTGGTCGCCCAGGCGCTGCAGCAGTTTCTCCAGGCTGGCCGGTTGCGCCACCTTGTCGGTGTCGACCATGAACTGCAGAAACTCCCCATCCAGGCCCACGCTGCCCACGGTGATGGTGGGCTTGCCGGTGAGCAGGCGGGTCCAGCCAGCCAGGTTCAGGTCCGAGCCTTCGAACTCAGGCTCCCAGAAGCGGCGCGTGGAGCAGTGGAAGATATCCACGCCGGCGTCGGCCAGCGGGCGCAGGAACTCGCCCAGCGCCTCGGCGTTGTCGACCAGGCGGGCGCTGTAGTCCTGCTGCTTCCATTGCGAGAAGCGCAGGATGATCGGAAAGTCCGGGCCTACGGCGGCGCGTACCGCCTGCACCAGCTCGATGGCAAAGCGCGAGCGGCCGGCCAGGTCGCCGCCGTACTCATCGCTGCGCTGGTTGCTCGTGGCCCAGAAGAACTGGTCGATCAGGTAGCCGTGTGCGCCGTGGATCTCGACGCCATCCATGCCGATGGCCTTGGCATCGCGGGCAGCCTGGGCGAACGCCTCGATCACGTCGCGGATGTCGGCATGACTCATGCCGTGCACCACCACCTGGCCATCCTTGAGTTTTTCGCTAGGGCCGTAACCCGGCACGCTGGCGTCCGGCTCGGTACCCAGGCGGCGCACGCTGCCCACGTGCCACAGTTGCGGCACGATCCTGCCGCCTTCGGCGTGTACGGCATCGACGACCTTCTTCCAGCCCGCCAGGGCATCTTCACCATGAAAGCGCGGCACGTTGGGGTAACCGTTGGCGGCCGGGTGGTCGACGGTAGTGCCTTCGGTGATGATCAGGCCGACATCGGCAGCGGCGCGGCGGCGGTAATACTCGACCACCTGCGCATGAGGCACACCGCCGGGGCAGAAGGTTCGGGTCATCGGTGCCATGACCACACGGGTCGGCAGCTCGAGGGCGCCCAGCTTGAAGGGGGTGAACAGGGCTTGAGCAGGCATTCGGCGCTCCTGGGAAAGGGATGGCGCCTGAGCATAGGGCGGGATTGTCGCTGACCCCAGTACTATTGATAGCGGTGATCGGGGTGGATTTTTCGCCGGCAAGGCCGGCTCCTGCATACGACGGTGCATCCATTGCAGGAGCCGGCCTTGCCGGCGAAGGGGCACGTCAGGCCAAGGCTTTCTCGATAGCCTGCACCACCGTGGCATCATCCGGCGCAGTACGCGGCGCAAAGCGCGCCAGCACGCGGCCGTCCTTGCCTACCAGAAACTTCTCGAAGTTCCAGGTGATATCCCCCGGGAACTCGGCGCCTTCACCGGCCAGCAGGCGGTACAGCTGATGCCGCTCCGGGCCGTTGACCTCCAGCTTGCTGCCCAGCGGGAAACTCACCCCGTAGTTCAGGCTGCAGAACTGGGCGATCTCCTGCTCGCTGCCCGGCTCCTGCCCGGCAAACTGGTTGCACGGCAGGCCCAGCACGCTGAAGCCCTTGTCCTTGTAATGCTGGTAGAGATTCTCCAGCGCCGCATATTGCGGGGTCAGGCCACATTTGGAGGCGACATTGACCACCAGCACCACCTGCCCCTTGAACGGCGCCAATGGCAACTCCTGGCCATCCAGCGCCTGCAATTTCAGGTCGTGAAATGCACTCATGACGTACTCCCCTTTCCAGTTCCCGGCCAGTTACCGGCATCGGTCCCGGCTGGCGCAACAAATGCTGCCCACTAAAAAAGCGCCCGGCCAAGCCGTCTGCCTCCTGGGAGAACACGACAGACTTGCCCGGGCGCCTTAGCGACCTTCTGAGCTTAGCGCAGAAATCAGTGCTGATGGCCACCTTCGCCATGCACGTGACCATGGGCGATTTCTTCTTCGCTGGCATCACGCACGGCAACGACCTTGACCTTGAAGTTCAGGCGCTGGCCAGCCAGTGGGTGGTTGCCGTCGACGGTCACGTCGTCGCCGTCCAGGTCACGGATGGTCACGATCTGCATCTGGCCATCAGGCGCGGACGCGTGGAACTGCATGCCCACTTCCAGCTCGTCGACACCTTCGAACATGCTGCGGTTCAGGGTGCTGACCAGTTCGGCCAGGTATTCGCCGTAGGCGTCTTCCGGCTCGATGGCAACGTCCAGCTCGGCGCCGGTATCCTTGCCTTCCAGGGCTTTCTCCAGGCCCGGAATGATGTTGCCTGCACCGTGCAGGTAAACCAGCGGCGCGCCGCCGTTGGAGCTATCGATGACCTCACCAGCGTCGTTGGTCAGGGTATAGTCGATGGAGACAGCCTTGTTGGCGGCGATCGGCATGGGGCGAGACCTTTTGCATAAGAATGTAGAACGAACAAGTGTAACCAACGCATCGCCTGAAAGCGAACGCAACCCGGACAAACGGGAAGCCGCTTTTCCCAGCCGGGTGCTGGGTTTTCATCAGGACGAGCATGGCCACTGGGTGGTCGAACTGTCGTGCGGGCATACCCAGCACCTGCGCCACGAACCGCCGTGGCAGTCGCGTGGCTGGGTGCTGGACGCAGACCTGCGCCAGCAACGAATCGGCCAGCCATTTGCCTGCGGCTGGTGCGCTCAGGGGGTCGATAGCGCTACCCTTGGCAATTGATTCTTTTGCAACAGCTCACTTCGAGAAGCTCGCATGCAGACATTTTTCATCGCGCCGACCGACTTTGGTGTCGGCCTGACCTCCATCAGCCTGGGCCTGGTGCGCACCCTGGAACGCGCCGGACTCAAGGTCGGCTTCTTCAAGCCGATCGCCCAGCCCCACCCCGGCGACACCGGCCCGGAACGCTCCACCGAACTGGTCGCCCGCACCCACGGCCTCAAGCCGCCGCAACCGCTGAGCCTGGCGCATGTGGAACGCATGCTCGGCGATGGCCAGCTGGACGAACTGCTCGAAGAGATCATCACCCTGTACCAGCAGGCCTGCATCGGCAAGGACGTGCTGGTGGTCGAGGGCATGGTGCCGACCCGCCATGCCAGCTACGCCGCACGGGTCAACCTGCACCTGGCCAAGAGCCTGGACGCCGAGGTGATCCTGGTGTCGGCGCCGGAAAACGACGTGCTGGCCGAGCTGTCGGGCCGTGTCGAGCTGCAGGCCCAGCTGTTCGGCGGCCCGCGCGACCCCAAGGTGCTGGGCGTGATCCTCAACAAGGTGCGCAGCGACGAACCGATGGACACCTTCGCCAGCCGCCTGCAGGAGCATTCGCCCCTGCTGCGCAGCGGCGAGTTCCGCCTGCTGGGCTGCATCCCGTTCCAGGCCGGGCTCAACGACCCGCGCACCCGCGACGTGGCCGAGCTGCTCGGTGCCCAGGTACTCAACGCCGGCGACTACGAAACCCGGCGCATGAACAAGATCATCATCTGCGCCCGCACCGTGGCCAACACCGTGCCGCTGCTCAAGCCCGGCACGCTGGTGGTGACCCCGGGTGATCGCGACGACATCATCCTGGCCGTCAGCCTGGCGGCGATCAACGGTGTGCCACTGGCCGGCCTGCTGCTGACCAGCGACAGCAAGCCCGACCCGCGCATCCTCGAACTGTGCCAGGGCGCCCTGCTGGCCGGCCTGCCGGTGCTGTCGGTGAGTACCGGCTCCTACGACACCGCCAACCAGCTGAACCAGTTGAACAAGGAAATCCCGGTGGACGACCGCGAGCGTGCGGAGATCATCACCGACTTCGTGGCCAGCCACCTGGACGCCGACTGGCTCAACCAGCGCTGCGGCACCCCGCGCGAGATGCGCCTGTCGCCTGCGGTGTTCCGCTACCAGCTGATCCAGCGAGCCCAGCAGGCCAACAAGCGCATCGTGCTGCCCGAAGGCGCCGAGCCGATGACCGTGCAGGCCGCCGCCATCTGCCAGGCCCGCGGCATCGCCCGCTGCGTGCTGCTAGCCAGGCCCGAGGACGTACAGGCAGTGGCCCGCGCCCAAGGCATCAGCCTGCCCGAGGGGCTGGAGATTCTGGACCCGGACCTGATTCGCGAGCGCTACGTCGAGCCTATGGTCAGCCTGCGCAAGAGCAAGAGCCTGAACGCGCCGATGGCCGAGCAGCAGCTAGAAGACCCGGTGGTGATCGGCACCATGATGCTGGCCCTGGACGAGGTCGACGGCCTGGTCTCGGGCCTGGTGCACTCCACCGCCAACACCATCCGCCCGGCCCTGCAACTGATCAAGACCGCCCCCGGCTGCAGCCTGGTGTCGTCGGTGTTCTTCATGCTGTTCCCCGAGCAGGTGCTGGTGTATGGCGACTGCGTGATGAACCCGCACCCCACTGCCGGCGAGCTGGCCGAAATTGCCCTGCAAAGCGCCGATTCGGCCGAAGCCTTCGGCATTACCCCGCGGGTGGCGATGATCAGCTATTACAGTGGCGATTCGGCCAGCGGCGAAGAGGTCGAGAAGGTGCGCGAGGCCACCCTGCTGGCCCAGGAAACCCAGCGTGGCCTGCAGATCGATGGGCCGTTGCAGTACGACGCCGCCGCCAACCAGGACATCGCCCGCCAGCTGGCACCCAACAGCAAGGTGGCCGGACGCGCGACGGTGTTCGTGTTCCCCGACCTGAACACCGGCAACACCACCCACAAGGCCGTGCAGCGCAGCGCCGATTGCGTGAGCCTGGGGCCGATGCTGCAGGGCCTGCGCAAGCCGGTCAACGACCTGCCGCGTGGCGCCCAGGTCGACGACATCGTCTACACCATTGCCCTGACCGCGATTCAGGCCAACCGCTCGCTGGATAACTGACCATGCTCGCTTTTCTGCCCGCGCCCGTGCGCGGAGTCATCGGCTCGCTGCTGCTGGCCGCCAACACCATCCTGTGCTGCACACCGCTGTTCATCGTCAGCCTGTTCAAGCTGTGCCTGCCCTTTGCCGCCGCGCAGCGCGTCACCGACGAACTGATGCGGCACATCCACGAAGCCTGGATCAGCAACAACAAGGGCTGGATGAACCTGGTCGGGCGCACCCGCTGGGACATCGAGGGGCTGGCCGGGCTGGACTACCAGCACAGCTACCTGGTGACCAGCAACCACCAGAGCTGGGTGGACATCATGGTGCTGCAATACGTGCTCAACCGGCGTATCCGACCGCTCAAGTTCTTCCTCAAGCAGGTGCTGATCTGGGTGCCGGTGATCGGCCTGGCCTGGTGGGCGCTGGGCTTCCCCTTCATGAAGCGCTACAGCAAGGCCTACCTGGCCAAACACCCAGAAAAACAGGGCAAGGACCTGCAGACCACACGCCGTACCTGCGCCAGGTTCCGTGGCAAGCCCACGGCGATCTTCAACTTTGCCGAAGGCACGCGTTTCACCCCCGCCAAGCATGCCGAACAGGGTTCGCCGTTCCGGCACCTGCTCAAACCCAAGGCGGGCGGCATTGCCTTCGTGCTGGATGCGATGGGCGAGCAACTGGAGTCGATCATCAACGTGACGATCCATTACCCGCAGGGCACACCGGGCTTCTGGGACCTGCTGTGCGGGCGAGTGGCGCGGGTGGAGGTGACGTTCGAGGCGCTGGCGATTCCCAAGGAATTTCTGGGACGCAGCTACGACCAGGATGAAGCCTACAGGCTGGCGTTCCAGCAGTGGATCAACCGGTTGTGGGAAGAGAAGGATGAACGGCTGGAGCGGATGCGCCAGCAGTGAGCCCTTCGCCGGCAAGGCCGGCTCCTACAACGGCGTGAGCCCCCTGTAGGAGCCAGCATTGCTGGCGAAAAGATTTACTGGTACTGCTGCCCAGGAATCGGCTTGAGGTTCACCTCCACCCGACGGTTCTGCGCACGCCCGTTGGCATCGGCGTTGCTCGCGATCGGCTGGTCCGGGCCCAGGCCACGCGCACTCACGCGCGAAGGGTCGACGCCCTGGGAGGTCAGGTAGGTGCTCACGGCCTGTGCACGACGCTGCGACAGGTCCATGTTGTGCTGGCGACTGCCGGTGCTGTCGGTGAAACCGACCACTTCGATGGTGTTCTGGTTGAACTGCTTGAACGAGTTGGCCAGGTTGTTCAGCGGCGCGTAGAAGCTTGGTGCAATGCTCGCCGAGTCGGTGGCGAAGGTGATGTTGCCCGGCATGATCAGCTTGATCTGGTCGCCTTGACGCTGCACTTCGACACCGGTGTTGGCCATGCTCTCGCGCAGTGCCGCCTCCTGGCGGTCGGCGTAGTAGCCGTAGCCGGCGGCGGCGGCGCCCACCGCAGCGGCGCCGATCAACGCACCCTTGCCACGGTTGTTGTGGTCGATGGCGGCACCGGCAACGGCACCGGCCAATGCGCCCAGGCCGCCGTACTTGGCGGTCTTGCTCATCCCGGTGGAGCCTTGCGCCTGGCCCTGGTTGTCATAGGGGTTCTGACTGGCGCAGCCAGTCATCAGGGCAGCAGCAGTAGCGACGATAATCAGACGACGCATGGTGAACATGGACAAGCTCCTACAGAATTCGTGTATGCAGCGGACCGACGGCGGTTCCCTGCCAGGCTTGGAACGCGAGCTGCGATAAAAATTCCCTCGGGACAAACTGTAGTCTACTGGCTGCCACGGTAAACCCGAAAAGTGCGAAGCCGGCGGCCCCCCCAAACAAACAGGATGTTCATCACGCGCACCGGTCAGAACCGAGTGCACGTCTGCGCCCTGCAAATTCGACGCTGTTCACCCCATGCGCAGCAACCGGAAACCTCCTACACCCGTTACAAAAATGACGTCAATTAGCCATCACTTCGACGCTTTTTTGCAGTATCCTGCGCCGCGTTTGTAGGAAACAGACGTTCTTTTTGCATAACGAGTGATGGATCACCCTCATGCTCTACCTCTTCCGTCGCCTGGCTTTCGGCCTGGCGCTGCTGCCGTTTTTCGCCTCGGCCGACCCGCTGCAAACCCCAGGCGACCGCGACCTGATCCGCGACCGACAGGAGCGGCTGCTGCAAGAACAGCGCAAACGCCTGCAGGAGCTGCAAAGCCTCCCAGGCAGGGCTGCGCCCCAGGTGCCAGCCAGCACACCTGAAGACACCCGTTGCTTTACCATCCGTCACATAGTGCTCGAGGGCGCCGAGCACCTGGGCGAGCGCGAGCAGCGCCGTCTGCTCGAACCCTACGAAGGCCAGTGCCTGGGTGTCGGCCAGCTCAATGCGCTGCTCAAGGTGGTCACCGATCACTACCTCAACCGTGGCTACATCACAACCCGCGCCTACCTGCCCCAGCAGGACCTGTCCTCCGGCACCCTGCAGATCACTGTCGTCGAAGGGCGCCTGGACGGCCTGGACAGCTCCAGCCTGGCCAGCCCGCGCGAGCTGGCCATGGCCTTCCCCGGCACCACCGGCGAGGTACTGAACCTGCGCGAACTGGAGCAACTGGTCGACCAGCTGACCCGCCTGCCCTCGCGCCAGGCGCAACTGGAACTGGTGCCGGGCGACGAGGTGGGCAGCAGCCGGGTGCAACTGCAGGGGCAGCGCGACAAGCCCTGGCGCGTGTCGGCCACGCGCAACAATGACGGCGACCGCAGCAGCGGTGAACAGCAGATGGGCCTGGGCCTGGACTGGGACAGCCCACTGGGCCTGGCCGATCAGTTCAGCCTGAGGGCCAATCAGGACGCGGTCAGCGACCACTGGCGCCACTCCGACAGCCAGTACCTGAACTACAGCGTGCCATGGGGCTGGTGGACCTTCACCTACAGCTACAACCAGAGCTACTACCGTACCCGCGACGATTCCAGCGGCTTTACCTTCAAGCTCGATGGCGACAGCCAGATGCACCAACTGCGCGTCGAGCGCGTGATACACCGCGATGCCCTGAGCAAGACGGCGGTCAACCTCGGCATCAGCCACCTGCGTACCAACAACTACCTGGACGACAGCCTGATCGACGTGTCGAGCACGCGCCTGAGCGAAAGCCAGCTGGGCGTGAACCATGGGCGGCGCATCGGCACCGCCTTCCTCAACCTCGACGCCGGCTGGCAGCAAGGCATCGGCGCCTTCGACGCCCAGGGCGCGGGCAACCCGCACGGCACCGAACCGGTTGCCCGCTACAACAAATACAGCCTGACCCTGAGCTACCTGCAGCCGTTCACCCTGTGGGGCGAAGCCTTCAGCTTCGACAGCCTGGCCACCGGCCAGCGCAGCGAAGACCCGCTCTACAGCCCGCAGCGCATCAGCGTGGGCGGGCTCAACTCGGTACGCGGGTTCAAGCAGCAGACCCTCACCGGCAATAGCGGCGGCTACTGGCGCAACCAGTTGCGTTGGCGTCGCCCGGTGAGCTGGGCGCCCTTGCAGCCCTTCGTGCAGGAGTACGGCGCGGCACTGGCCTACGACGTGGGCGTGATAAAGGGCGACCACAACAACCCCGACACCCATGGCCGCCTGAGCGGCAACGCCGTGGAACTGAACCTGCGCGGGCAGTACTTCGCCGCCAGCGTCAGTTTTGCCCGCTCGTTGCAGCGGCCCGACAGCCTCGAACGTCGTGAACACCCGATCTACGTGCGCATGGACGCGTTCTTCTGACCGGCCCCCCAGCCGATTAACGTGCCCTGATGGAGGGGCACCGATTTTCCGGAGTATTGACATGGACGCCCGCAGCCCGTTGAACCAGTACCTGGCCCTGATCGTTGCCGGGGTCATGTTCCTCAACCCGATCGTCGCCACCGCCGCGCAGGTTACCGTGGATGCGGCGGCCAAGGCCGGCACCACGGTGGGCGCAGCCGGCAACGGGGTGCCCATCGTCAACATCGCCCGCCCCAACGGCAGCGGGCTGTCGAGCAACACCTTTCGCGACTACAACGTCGGCAAGCAGGGGCTGATCCTCAACAATGCCACCAACAAGACCCAGAGCACCCAGCTGGGCGGCATCATCGTGGGCAACCCCAACCTCAAGGGCCAGGCGGCCAAGGTCATCCTCAACCAGGTGACCGGGGGCAACCGCAGCACCCTGGCGGGCTACACCGAAGTGGCCGGCTCCGCTGCGCGGGTGATCGTGGCCAACCCCCACGGCATCACCTGCAACGGTTGCGGCTTCATCAATACCCCGCGCGCCACGCTGACCACCGGCAAACCGATCATGGACGGCGAACGCCTGGACCGCTTTCAGGTCGATGGCGGCGACATCGCGCTCGAAGGCGCCGGGCTCAATGCCAGCAATGTCGAACAGTTCGACCTGATCACCCGCAGCGCCAAGCTCAACGCCACGTTGCACGCCCAGCAACTGAACATCGTTACCGGACGCAACGACGTCAAGGCCGACAGCCTGCAGGTCACGCCACGGGCGGACGACGGCAGCGGCAAACCCTTGCTGGCCATTGACAGTTCCGCACTGGGTGGCATGTACGCCGGCGCCATCCGCCTGGTGGGCACCGAAAAGGGCGTGGGGGTGAAACTGGCCGGCAACATGGCCTCCACCGCCAGTGACGTGCAGATCGACGTGAACGGCAAGCTGAGCCTGGGCAATGTCACCGCCGAGCGCGACCTGAAAATCGCCGCCCACCAGGTCGAGCTCGAAGGCAAGACCTACGCAACGCGCAACGCCGAGATTCGCAGCGCCGAGCAACTGGTCAACCGGCAAAGCCTGGCTGCTCGCGAACGCATCGACGTGGCAGCCAGGCAGATCGACAACCGCGGCGTGATCGAAGCCGGTGTCGAAGCCAACAACACCCGCAACAACCGCGGCGACCTGCACCTGGCCAGTCAGGACCTGCGCAACAGCGCCAGCGTGGTTGCCAGCCGCCAACTCGAAGTGACCGCCCGCGCCAACCTGGACAACCAGGGTGGCAGCCTGAAGGGCGCTACCACCACGGTGACCGCCGGCAAACTGGACAACCGCCAGGGCCAGGTACTGGCCAGCCACACCCTCACGCTCAAGGCCGACACGCTGGACAACCGCGACAAGGGCCTGCTGCATAGCCAGCGCAGCACCGTGGTGCAGGCCAACTCCGGCCTGAACAACCAGGGTGGTCGAGTGATCGGCCTCGACAGCCTGGCCATTGACGCACCGCAGTTGGACAACAGCAACGCAGGATTGCTGGCCAGCAACCGGCAGGTGCTGATTCAAAGCCACGCGCTGAACAACCAGGCCGGCGAGGTTTCCGGCGCACGCAACGAAGTGCGCAGCGCCAGCGTGAACAACCAGGGCGGCAAACTGCTTGGAGGCGACGTGCTGCTGATCGCCAGCGCTGCCATCGACAACCGCCTGGGCCTGATCTCGGCCAGTCAGCACCTGGACATCCAGGGCCTTGGCCTGAACAACAGCAACAAGGGCGCCCTGCTCAGTCAGGGCACGCTGAACACCCGCATCAGCGGCCTGCTGGACAACCGCAACCAGGGCAACGTGGTGAGCGAAGGCGCGCTGCAGGTCACGGCCGGCCAATTGAACAACAGTGGCAGCGGCCTGCTGTCGAGCAAGGCCACACTGACGCTTTCGGGTGAGCGGCTGGACAATCGAGGCGGTGTACTGGTTGCCAATCAGGGGCTGACGGTGGTCGGCGACACCCTCGACAACAGTGGCGGCGGCAAAGCCAGCACCCAGGCCGACCTGGTCGTTGACGTGGGCACGCTGCGCAACCATGACGCCGGCAAGCTGCTCGGCCAGGGCCGCGTGACCCTCGACGCCAAGCACATCGACAACCAGCGCGCCGGGCAGATCGTCGGCAACGATGCGGTGACTATCACCACCCACGACCTGCTCAACCAGCAAGGTGTGGTGTCGAGCATCGGCACGGTGGGCATCGCAGCTACCGGGCAACTGGACAACACCAGCGGCAAGGTCATCGGCGACAGCGGCCTGACCCTCACCGTGCAGCGTCTGCTCAACCAGAGCAAGGGCCTGCTGGCTGGACGCGATGGGGTAGTACTGCGCGGCGCCGAGTTGCTCAACAGCGATGCCGGCCGGGTCAGCAGCCTGGCTTCGGTCGATATCGAACTCAGCGGCACGCTGGACAACAGCGTGGGCGGCGAGCTGGTCAGCGAGGGCCGCCTGAGCCTGAGTGCAGCTCAGTTGGACAACCACAACAAGGGCCTGGTATCGGCCATCGATACCTTGAATGTGGTCAGCCACGGCGCCCTGAACAACCAGGGCGGGACCCTGGTGACCGACGCCGCGTTGTCGATCCGCAGCGCGAACCTGGACAACCGTCATGGCGGCGCAATCAGCGCGGTGGGCGCACTCGAGCTGCGCAGTGGCGGGCTCGACAACCGCGACAAGGGCCGCATCGGCAGCGACACCGGCATAACCCTGCATGGCGCCCAGTTGTACAACGGCGAACAGGGCCGCATCACCTCCAGGGGCAAGATCGAGGCCACCCTCAGCGGGCTGGACCAGCGCGATGGCGGCTACCTGTTCAGCGCAACCGGCATCAGCCTGGACCTGCAGGGCGGCACACTGATCAACCGCGACAAGGGCGTGATCGCCAGCCCCGGCCAACTACTGCTGCGCCAGATCGGCGCGCTGGACAACAGCGCCGGTGGCGAGATATCCAGTGACCTCGGCTACAGCCTGCACACCGATCGCCTGGACAACCAGGGCGGGCGCCTGATCAGCGCCGACAGCCTCATCCTGCGCATCGCCAACGCCCTGGACAACAGCCGCAACGGCGTACTGTCGGCGGGCGCCGGGCTGGATATCGAAGCCGGCAGCCTGAGCAACACCCATGGCGGCACCCTGGCCAGCCGTGGCGACATCGGGCTGACCCTCGAAGGCCTGCTGGCCAACCAGCATCAGGGCACCCTGTCGGCAGGCGGCAATCTGCGCCTGAACAGCGGCGTTTTCGACAACAGCGACCAGGGGCTGGTATCCGCCAACCTGGGCTTGCACATCGACACCGGCACCCTGGACAACAGCCAGGGCGGCCAGTTGATCAGCCAGGGCGATGCACGCATCGACAGCACTACGCTGGATAACCGCAGCGGCGCCATCACCAGCGCCAAAGCCTTGCTGTTGAACAGCACCGACCTGCGCAACGGCGCCTACGCCAACGCCCTGCCCGGTGGCCGCATCAGCAGTGACGCCAACCTCACGATCACTGCCCGCCACCTGGACAATGGCCCGCGCGGCGAACTCTCGGCCAAGGGCGACCTGCGCCTGAGCGTACAGCGACTGATCCAGCAGCAAGGCCGCCTGATCGGCGAACAGGCCGTGCACCTGAACCTGCAAGGCGGCACGCTGGACAACCAGGGCGGGCTGATTCACGCCCGCGGCCCGCTGACCTTCGAGCGCCTGGGGCTGGTCGACAACAGCAATGGCGGTGAGATATCCAGCGAGCAGGCATTCAGCCTGCTCGCCACGCAACTCGACAACCAGCACAAGGGCCGCCTCATCAGCGCGGGCACATTGCAGGTCGAGGCCACCAGCATCGACAACAGCAACGCGGGGCTTGTCTCGGGCCTGCAGGGCCTTGAGGTCAGGGGCACTACGCTGGACAACCGCGGCGCCGGCACCCTCTCCAGCCAACATGGCCGCCTCGACGTGCACCTTGAAGACACCCTGGACAACCGCGACCAGGGCGCACTGGTCAGCCTTGGCAGGCAGCAGATCACTGCCACGCGCCTGGATAACCGACACGGCATCATCGCCGGCGAAGCCGATGTGACCCTGAGCATCGACGGCCGGCTCGACAACAGCCAGGGTGGCCTGATCGCGGCCACCCAAACCCTGAGCCTGAACCGTACCAGCAGCGTGATCGACAACAGCGGCGGCCAGCTCAATGGCCAGCGCCTGGAAATCGACGGCAAGCAGCTGAACAACCAGAACGGCCAGGTGACCAGCCAGGGCGCACTGCGCGTCACCCTGCTCGGCGCGCTGCTCAACACCCAGGGCGCACGCCTGGCCAGTGGCGGCGACCTGCTGCTAAACAGCGCCAACCTCGACAATCGCGGCGGCAGGCTGGTCAGCCAGGCCTTGCTGCGCATCGGCGCCGACAGCCTGAACAACAGCGCTGGCGGCACACTGGCCAGCCAGCAGAACCTGGTATTACGTCTGAAGGGCGACCTGCTCAACCAGCAGGACGGCCTGGTATTCAGCGAACGCGGCAGCCTCGACATCCAGGCCCAGGCCCTCGACAACCAGGCGGCGAGCCTCAAGGCCCAGGGCAATATCCTGCTGCGCCTGGGCGACGACCTGCGCAATCAGGGCGGGCGCGTGGACAGCGTGGCCGGCAACCTCGATATCCACAGCACCCACCTGAACAACAGCGCCGGCGGCATGCTCAATAGCAGCCAGGGCCGGCTCACGCTGGTCAGCGGCCTGCTCGACAACAATGCTGGCACCCTCCAGGCCCAGACGCTGGACCTCGAGGCCCGCGACGGCCTGCACAACCGCAAGGGTTTCATCTCTGCCTTGTCCGGCGACAACCGCATCGCCACCGCCACGTTCGACAACCAGGGCGGCGGGCTGTATGCCGCAGGATGGCTGGGTGTGAACGCCGGGCAGTTCCTCAACCAGGCCGGCAAGGTGGGTGCCGGGCGCATCGACTTCGACCTGTCGGGCCTGCTCGACAACCAACTGGGCCAGCTCGAGAGCGAGGCTGACCTGGCCCTGCGCAGCCAGACGCTGAACAACGCCAATGGCAGCCTGCGCGCGCTGGGGCGCAGCGGCACCACCCTGATCAGCACCCGCGAGACGTTCAACAACAACGCTGGCCTGCTGGAAACCGCCAACCAGCACCTGGACCTGCAAGTCGCCGGCCTGAGCAACAACAGCGGGCAGTTGCTGCACACCGGTAGCGGCAACTTCGGCCTGGCCGCCGACAAGGTGATGCGTGCGGGCGGCCTGCTGTACACCAACGGCCTGCTCGACATCAAGGCCGCCAACTGGACCAACAGCAGCGTATTGCAGGCCGCGCGCCTGAACCTGGACATCGGCCAGTTCACCCAGACCGCGAGCGGCAAGCTGCTGGCGGCGCAGAGTTTCACCGGCAAGGGGGTCAATTGGCGCAACGACGGCCTGCTGGCCGGCGACGGCAGTTTGCGGCTCGACCTCACCGGCACCTACAACGGCACCGGGCGCACCACCAGCCTGGGCAACCTGACCCTGAACGCGGCCAGCATCGACCTTGCCAGCACCAGCACCCTTACCGGGGGCGCCACCAGCGTGGTGAGCGCCACCAACACCTTGACCAACCGCGGGCGGATCACCTCGGCGGGCAATCTGACCGCCACGGCCGGCACGCTCGACAACTACGCCACCCTGGGCGGCGCCACGGCCTTGCGCATCAATGCCGACACCCTGCGCAACGACCGCGGGCTGATCTTCAGCGGCAACGATATGACGCTGCGGGTAGGCACCTTCACCAACACCTATGCCGACCTGTACAGCCTCGGCGGGCTGAGCATCGCCCGTGATGACCGAGGTACCCGTGCCACGCACGTGGAGAACATTTCCGGCAGCCTGGAAAGCGCCGGCAACATGAGCCTGCTGGCCGACACCCTGATCAATCGCAAGGACAAGCTCACGGTCCGGACCGAGCGGGTATCGGGGAGCATCAACACCTATGCCGACGACCATTGCAAGGGCAAGGGCTGCGAGTTCCAGTTCACCGCCGTCGAGATCTCCCACGATGTCATCGACCAGGACAGCCAGGCCGCATCGATCACCACAGGTGGCAGCCTGACGTTCAGCGGCAACGAGTTCAGCAACCGCTACAGCAGCGTCTCTGCCGCCCGCAACATCAGCATCGACACTGCCGTACTCAACAACATTGGCGTGAGCGGTGGCGAGCAGCGCAACTTGAACGGCAGTTTCTACAGCCGTAACCGGTCGCACTATTCCGGCTTCATGCAAAAGAAGAACGCGTTCAACCAGTCCGGCGTACCCGGCATGGAAACCCTGGACCAATTCCTGGCCGCCGGCGGCTACCCCGGCAAAGGCGTATACAGGTTGAGCGACAACCGCACGCCCATCGCTGGCGCCGTGGTCTCCCCTGCCGTCATCCAGGCTGCGGGCGCCGTCACCATCAACGCCACCGAGCGCATCGACAACAGTGTGGTGCGCGCCAATGCCAGCGGGGTCGGCGGCATCGGCCAACGCGGTGCCAATGCCGACAAGGCCACCGCGCAAACCTCGGTACGTGCCGTTACCTCGCAGTTGCCGCCCGACCTGGCACAGCGCCAGGTCAACCCGGTCACGCTGCCAAGCTTCAGCCTGCCGCAGGGCGAGCACGGCCTGTTCCGCCTTAGCGGGCAGACCGGCCAGACAGCCCAGGCCAGCGGTGCACTGGCCGCAGGTGCCGACCTGACTCAGCACGGGCAAGCCGGCACGCTGGGCAGCCTGGCCAACACTGCCACCGGCAACGCCGGCCAGGGTCACTGGGCAGGCCCTGACGCACAGGCTGCCAGCGTTGCCGGGCAAACCGGTACGGGCCTGGACGGCTTGCCGGCAGGCGTGAAGCTGGTACAGGGCGTGCCAACCCCGGCAACTGCCAGCCAGCCGCACAAGTACCTGGTGGAAACCAACCCGGTGCTCACCGACCTGAAGAAATTCCTCAGTTCCGACTACCTGTTGGGTAGCCTCGACATCGACCCCGACGCCACCAAGAAGCGCCTGGGCGACGGCCTGTACGAACAGCGCCTGATCCGCGAAGCGGTAGTGGAGCGCACCGGGCAGCGCTTGATCGCCGGGCTGGACAGCGACGAGGCGATGTTCCGCTACCTGATGGACAACGCCATTGCCAGCAAGGATGCGCTGAGCCTGAGCGTAGGCGTGTCGCTGAGTGCCGAGCAGGTGGCCGCCCTCACCCACGACATCGTGTGGATGGAAACCATCGAGGTCAACGGCGAGCAGGTGCTGGCCCCGGTGCTCTACCTGGCCCAGTCCGAAGGACGCCTGGCGCCCAACGGCGCGTTGATCCAGGGGCGCGATGTCAGCCTGATCAGCGGCGGCGAGCTGAACAACGTCGGCACCCTGCGCGCCAGCAACAACCTTTCCGTCACCGCCGGCAACATCGACAGCAGCGGCCTGATGGAAGCCGGCCAGCGCCTCGACCTGCTGGCCACCGATTCCATCCGCAACAGCGCCGGCGGCATCCTCAAGGGCCGCGACGTGAGCCTGTTGGCCCTGACCGGCGATGTCATCAACGAGCGCAGCGTCACCCGCCTGGACGATCGTGTCGGCGGCGAGCACGTGGTGCAGAACATCGTCAACAATGCGGCGCGCATCGAGGCTGCCAACGACCTGACCCTCTCGGCCGGTCGCGACATCGGCTTTGTCGGTGGCGTGGCCACCGCCGGCGGCAACATTGCGCTGAGCGCCGAGCGCGACCTCTATATCGCCAGCCAGCAAGTCACCGACAGCCACGAGTACCAGCGTCGCCGCGTCAGCGGCTACGACAGCACCACCACCCAGTACGTCAGCCAAGTGCAGGCTGGCGGCAGCTTCAGTGCCTCGGCCGGGCAAGACCTGTCGGTCATCGCCAGCGAGATCGAGGCACGTCGCGACATCGCCCTGGAGGCTGGGCGCGACGTGTTCATCGCTGCTGCGGCAGACGAAGACCATGCCTATTCCAAAGGCAGAAAAGGCAACACCAAAACCGAGAAA
>NZ_QKRS01000015.1:0-95220 GCF_024261405.1 Pseudomonas sp. FBF18
CCGGGTCGAGCCGCGGGTTCGCGGGCTGCTCGGCCAGCCCGGCCAGGGCGGTGCGCAGCAGGCGTGCATCGGCGCGCCAGCCCTCGACCCGCGCCGCCTGCTCGGGGTGGGCTGCCAGGTACAGTTCCACCTCGCGGCGGCGCGCCGCCTCGAGGCGTTCGTCGACATAGGCGTGCAACTCGTCTTCGGACGGGATCAGCCGGCTCATTTCAACCTCCGCAATGCCGGGGGCGGCGTATTGCCCTCGGCCAGTTCTCGCATTGCCGCACGCGCCCGCGACAGGCGCGACATCACCGTGCCAATGGGCACGTCCAGGGCCTGGGCGGCCTCCTTGTAGCTCAGGCCCTCGACAGTCACCAGCAGCAACAGTGCCCGTTGCTCGGTGGGCAGGCGCGCGAATGCGGCCAGGCCCGACTCGGCGAGCACGATATCCTCGGTGCTGCTGCCCACCGCCTCGTCGCGCCCGAACCACGCCAGCCAGCGGGCATGCCGGCGCTCGCGGCGCTTGGCGTCGATGAACAGCCGGTACAGGATCGCGAACAGCCAGGCGCGCAGGCTGTCATCGCCACGCTGCTGGCCGCGCCGGCTCAGGGCGCGCTCCACCGTGGCCTGCACCAGGTCGTCGGCGCTGCTGGCCTCGCGGGTCAGCCACAAGGCAAAGCGGCGCAGGCGCTGGAGCATGTCGCGCAACTGGTCGTCATCAAGATCGTTCATGGTCGGGGTTCTGGGCGGCTGGCAGTCAGTGTACGAGGCAGACGCTCGCCGCCGAAATTTATTCCCGCCGGCGTGGAATAAAACCTGGTGCGGTGCGTCGTACCGGCTCATTCACTGACCGGATCGCCGCCATGAGCACTCCGTTAAACGGTCGCGCCCGCACCCTGCGCCTGGCCGTCATCGGCCTGGGTATCGCCGCCCTGGGCGCAAGCTTTGCCTACGCTGCCGGCTGGATCGGCCCGCAGCGCCTGACCCCGCAACGCATCATCGACACCTTCGAGGCCCAGGCCGGGCACTACCCCGGCTATCGAAAGAATCACGCCAAGGGCCTGTGCGTGAGCGGCTATTTCGACAGCAGCGGCCAGGCGGCCAGCTGGTCGCGGGCCCGGGTGTTCAGCCAATCCAGAGTGCCGGTGATCGGACGTTTCGCCATCGGCGGCGCCAACCCGTTCAGCGCCGACGCCAGTGTCGCCACCCGCAGCCTGGCGCTGCAGTTCAGCAGCGACGACGGTCAGCGCTGGCGTACCGGCATGAACACCCCGCCAGTGCTGGCCGTCAGCGATGCCGCAGGGTTCTACGAACAGGTGCTGGCCTCGACGCCCGACCCGGCCACCGGCAAGCCGGACCCGGCGGCCCTGCAGGCGTTTTTCGCCAGGCATCCCGAAAGCGCCGCCTTCCGCCAGTGGGCCAGGGACTACAAGCCCTCCGACAGCTTTGCCAGCTCGGCCTTCAACAGCATCAACGCGTTTCGCCTGGTGGATGCGGCGGGCAAGGTGCAATACGTGCGCTGGAGCCTGCAGCCGCACAGCGACTTCGCCCCGTTGCCAGCCCAGGTCGACGACAGGAACTTCCTTCAGCACGACCTGCAGCAACGCCTGGCCAAGGGCCCGCTGCGCTGGACCCTGCGCCTGACCCTGGCCGGCGCCGACGACCCGGTGGACGACCCCGCGCGCCCCTGGCCCGTCACCCGCCAGCAGGTCGATGCCGGCACCCTGGTGATCGACCACGTCGATGCGCCCGAGCAGGGCGAATGCCGTGACCTGAACTTCGACCCGCTGATACTGCCCGACGGCATCCAGGCCTCGGCCGACCCGATCCTGGCCGCCCGCTCGGCCGCCTATGCCGAATCCTTCAACCGGCGCAGCCGCGAAACCGCCCTGGGGGCCCACCCATGAACCTGCACCCGTCCACCCGCTTCCACCCGTTGGCGCGCCTGCTGCACTGGCTGATGGCCGTGTTGATCCTGGCGATGCTGTTTGTCGGCGTGAGCATGGTCGCCGACCTCTCGCCCCGCCACCCCTGGCTGGTCAGCCTGCACAAGGCCATCGGCCTGGCCCTGCTGGTGCTGGTGGTGCTGCGCATCGCCACACGCCTGCGTTACGCCACCCCGCCCCTGCCCAGCGACCTGCCACGCCTGCAGCAGTGGGCCGCCAAGGCTTCGCACCTGCTGCTGTACGGGTTGATGCTGGGCATGCCGCTGATCGGCTGGGGCATGCAATCGGCCGGTGGCTACCCGCTGCCGTGGCAACTGCCGGCCATCGCGCCCCACGACCTGCGCCTGTACGCCCTGCTGCGCGCCCTGCACGGCTGGCTGGCGTACCTGCTGTTTGCCACGGTGCTGGTGCATATCGCCGCCGCACTGGTGCACGGTTTTGTCCGCCGCGATAGCGTGTTGCGCAGCATGTGGCCGGGGCGCTGAGCGCGCCGGCGCAGCAACAGGCAACCTACCTGGCAACGGGCATAACGTTAACACGTTAACTTTTTTCGCTCGCAAGCCTGCAAAGGCTTTCGGGGCAAAAAGATAATATGTTAATTATATGCCCGCACCGCAGCAGCGGCTGCCGCCAGAACAACAACAAAAGGTAGATTGCATGTCGTTTTCCCGCCGTCCCCTGACGGCCAGCGCCGGCCTGTGCGCCGCGCTTGCGCCGTTGCTTGTGCAGGCCGATTTCATCCAGGACAGCAAGGCCAGCCTGGAGGCCCGCAACTTCTATTTCAGCCGCGACTTTCGCCAGCACGCCGCGCCCCAGAGCCAGGCGCGGGAGTGGGCCCAGGGCTTCATCCTGCGCATGGAATCGGGTTACACCGAAGGCACCCTGGGCGTTGGCCTGGATGCGCTGGGCGAGCTGGGCCTGAAGCTCGACTCCAGCAAGGCGCACCGGGGCACCGGCCTGCTGCCGTTCGGCGCCAGCCAGGAGCCGGCGCACGACTACAGCGAACTGGGCCTGACCGCCAAGCTGCGCCTGGGCAAGAGCGTGCTCAAGCTCGGCACCTTGCAGCCCACCTTGCCGGTTGCCTCGATCAACGACGTGCGCCTGCTGCCCTCGACCTACAACGGCAGCCTGCTGACCTCGCAGGACATCGACGGCCTGACCCTGAACGTGGGCCGCCTGGAAAAACAGAACCTGCGCGACTCCTCGAGCAACGACCAGATGAGCTATGCCGGTGTCCAGAGCAGCCACCTGGACCTGGCAGGCGGCACCTACGCACTGCGCCCCAACCTGGCGCTGAGCTACTACTACGCACAGATGCACGACCTCTACCGCCAGCACTACGCCGGGCTGGTGCATGACCTGCCGCTGGCCGAAGGCGTGAGCCTGCGCAGCGACCTGCGCTACTTCGACACCCGCGAACAAGGCAACGCCAACCTGCGTTCCGCTGCGCGGGTGGACGGCGGGCGCATCGACAACCGCTTCTTCAACGGCATGCTGACCCTGGGCGTGGGCGCGCACAAATTCGGCCTGGGCTACCAGAACCTCTCGGGGGACGGCGACTTCGCCTACCCGGGGCTGGACCCGTACTCGGTCAACCTGGTGACGGTGAATGTGTTCACCAAGGCCGAAACCGATGCGTGGCAGGCGCGCTACGACTACAACTTCGCCGCGCTGGGGCTGCCGGGGCTGAGCTTCATGACCCGCTATGTGAATGGCAACCATATCCAGACCGCGACGGTGAGCGGCGGCAAGGAATGGGAGCGCGACACCGACATCGCCTATGTGGTGCAGAGCGGGCCGCTGAAGAACGTGAGCGTGCGATTGCGCAATGCGACGTTCCGTTCCAGTGGCGGGTTGACCAGCGATATCGACGAGAACCGCTTGATCGTGGGGTATACGCTGGCGTTGTGGTAATCGCCAAGGGGCCGCGTGGCGGCCCTTTCGCGGGGGCAAGCCCGCCCACAGCCAAACCGCTGCCTTGCAGGACGGTGCAGACCCCGTGGGAGCGGGCTTGACCCGCGATGCGCCCAGCGCTATTTCACCTGCCCTCTTCCTAACATTCTTGGGAATGCTTATCATCTGCATCCTTTTTCCCCGGAAGTCGCCAGGATGAGCGCCCCCACCTCACCCGCCAACGCCGAAGTCGGCCAGCTCTACCAGCACCATCACCTGTGGTTGCAGCACTGGCTGCGCCGGCGCCTGAGCTGCCCGCAGCGCGCCGCCGACCTGATGCAGGACACCTTCGTGCGCATCCTCGCCTCGTCCGAGTCGCTGGAGCTGGTGCGCCTGCTGCGCGAGCCGCGCAGCTACCTGGCGACCGTGGCGCGGCGGGTGATGATCGACCACTTCCGGCGCCAGAAGCTTGAACAGGCCTACCTCGAGGCCCTGGCCGCCCAGCCGGTGTACGAGGAGATCTCGCTGGAAGAGCGCCTGCTGATTCTCGAGACCCTGCGCGAAGTCGACCGCCTGCTGGCCGGGTGCGGCGCCAAGGCGCGCCAGGCGTTCCTGATGGCCAACTGGCTGGGCATGACCTATGGCGAAATCGCCACGGCGCTGGGCGTTTCGCTCAGTTCGGTGAAGAAGTACATGTACAAGACCACCGAGCGCTGCCTGCTGCTCGCCTTCGACGAGCAGCCATGAGCAACGACCGCGAAGCGCAGCGCCAGGCGCTCAAGGAAGCCGCCCGCTGGCATGTGCAGCGCATGGCCGGCGATGCCAGCCCCGGCCTGGAACGGGCCTGGCGGGCATGGTTGGACAGTGCCCCGCAGAACGGCTGGGCCTGGGCCCGGGTCGAGCAGTTGCATGGGCAACTGGCCAGTGTGCCGGGTGGGCTGGCGTTCGATGCCTTCAAGCGTGCCGAAGCCCAGGGCCTGACCCGCCGCGGCGTGGTCAAGGGGCTGCTGCTGGCGACCGGGCTGGGGCTGGGTGGCTGGGCCAGCTACCGCAGTACTCCGGCGCAGGCGTTGCTGGCGGACGTGCACAGTGGCACGGGTGAAATTCGCAGCGTCACCCTGGCCGACGGTAGCCAGCTGGTGCTCGATACGACGTCGGCGGTGAACATTCGCTTCGACAGCCGGCAACGGCTGATTCAGCTGGTGCGCGGGCGCATCCTGCTTACCAGTGGCAAGGATGTGCAGCAGCGGCCGTTGCGGGTGCAGACCGCGCAGGGCGTGGTGCAGGCGTTGGGCACGCGCTTCAGCGTGGCGCAGCAGGCCGGGCGCAGCGAGGTCGAGGTGTTCGAGCATGCGGTGCGGGTCAGCCCCTTGCTGGGGGAGGCGCAGCGCCTGGAGAGCGGGCAGGCGTGCGGGTTCAGTGATCAGTGGGTGGATAGCCCGCAGCTGGCGTCGGCGGCCCAGGCGGCGTGGAGCCTGGGGCAACTGGTGGTGGAGAACTGGCGGCTGGGTGATCTGCTCGACGAGCTGGGGCGGTACCGGCCGGGGTTGCTGACCTATGCGCCGCAGCTGGCAGAGCAGCGTGTGTCGGGCAACTTCTCGTTGACCGACAGTGATGCAGCGCTGTCGGCGCTGGCGCGCTCGTTCGATTTGCGAATCGAGCGGCATGGTCGGTACTGGGTGCGGGTGATGTAGGCGCCGGCCTTGTCTGGCCGGCTCTTGACCTGCACAGCGCAGTGTTTGATGCAGCAAAAAAAATTCCTCATCCCGCGGTACCTTTTCTCATTCTCATCCGCCTTGTCTGAAACACCCCCTTTCGCGCATCCCTTCTGCATCCGACGAGGCCCCCATGTCACCCCGTTCCCCCCGCCTGCTCCCCGCCCACCTGCTGGCCGCCGCCATGGCCGCCAGCGTGCTGCCAGCCCCCTCGGCGATGGCCGATGAAGTCAGCAGCAGCCGCACGGCCTACAACATTCCCGCCGGTTCGCTGGCCAGCGTGCTCGGTGCCTTCGCCGCCGCCAGCAGCCTCAACCTGTCTTACGACGCCGCCCTCACCCGCGGCAAGCAGAGCCCCGGCCTGCAAGGCCAGTACGCCACCCTCGACGGCCTCAGCCGCATCCTGGCCGGCAGCGGGCTGCAAGCTTTCCCACAAGGCGACGGCAGCTACTCGCTGCGCCCGGCCCCCAGCAGCAACGGCGCCCTGGAACTAGGCGCCACCAATGTCGACGGCACCCGCACCAGCAGCACCGGCGACAGCACCGACAGCTACACCGTGCGCAGCGTCAGCATCGGCAAGGGTCAGCATTCGCTGCGCGAAACCCCGCAGTCGGTCACGGTCATCACGCGCAAGATGATGGACGAACAGAACCTCACCAGCCTCGAACAGGTGATGGAGAAAACCCCCGGCATCACCGTTCACGACTCGCCCATGGGCGGCAAGTACTTCTACTCGCGCGGCTTCATGATCGTCGGCCAGTACCAGTACGACGGCGTACCGCTGGATGTGGGCGGCAACTACGTGCAGGCCAACAGCTTCTCCAGCGACATGGCCTATTACGACCGCGTCGAGATCATGCGCGGCGCCGCCGGCATGATGAAAGGCGCCGGCAGCTCGGCCGGCGGGGTCAACTTCATTCGCAAGCGCGGCCAGGACAAGGCCGCCACCCACGTCACGCTGTCGGCCGGCACCTGGGACAACTACCGCGCCCAGGTCGACACCGGCGGCCCGCTCAACGACGCCGGCACCCTGCGCGGGCGCGCCGTGGTGGCCCAGCAGGACCGCAAGTACTTCTACGACATCGGCGAGCGCGAAGACCAGGTGGTGTACGGCGCACTGGACTACGACCTGAACGAGGACACCACCCTGGGCCTGGGCCTGGCCTACGAAAAGCTCGACGCCAAGCCCTGCTGGCAGGGCCTGCCGCGCTACAGCGACGGCAGCGACCTGAAGCTGTCGCGCTCCACCTGCCTGGGCGCGTCGTGGAACCACTGGGACAGCGAGCGAACCAGCCTGTTCGCCGACCTCACCCACCGTTTCAACGCAGACTGGGCGCTCAAGGTCGCCTCGATGTACACCCACAACGACCAGAACATGCAATACGCCATGGGCGAAGGCACCGTGCCGGTGGGCAGTACCCAGGGCGCCTCGAAGCTGTACTCCGGGCTGTTCGACTACGACCAGGACGACTACGGCTTCGACGCCAACCTGGACGGCCATTTCCAGGCCTGGGGCCTGGAGCACGAGATCATCGTCGGCGCCAACGCCAGCCGCTCCAAGGGCCGCGACCGCTACGAACTGATCAACCTGACCGGGCTGTACGGCGTCACCCAGAACCCGTTCAACCCCAACCCGCACATCCCCAAGCCGGGTGACTCGGTCTACGAGAAGGAGTCCTACCGCGGCGGGCCGATTCCGGTGACCTCCGACACCCGTCAGTTCGGCACCTACGCCACCCTGCGCCTGAAGCTGGCCGAGCCCCTCACCGCCGTGCTCGGCAGCCGCGTCAGCTGGTACCGCAACAGCAGCGACAGCTACACCCAGGCCTGGGACTACTGGCAGCGCAACCGCAGCCAGGAAAACGGCCAGGTGACGCCGTTCGCCGCGTTGATCTACGACCTGGACGACACCTGGTCGGTGTACGCCAGCTACGCCGACATCTTCCAGCCGCAAAGCACCTACACCAAGGCCGACGGCAGCTCGCTCAAGCCCAAGACCGGTGCCAGCTATGAGGTGGGGGTCAAGGCCGAGTGGTACCAGGGTCGCCTCAATGGCGCCTTCAACCTGTTCCGCAACACCGAGCAGGGTCGCGCCGAGGCTGACTACAACACGGTATGCGGCGGGTCGTCCGACGGTTTCTGCTACACCGACAGCGGCAAGGTGCGCGCCCAGGGCTTCGAGGCCGAGCTGAGCGGTGAGCTGATCGAGCGCCTGCAGGTGCTGGCCGGCTACACCTACACCCAGGTCGAATACCTCAAGCGCATCGACGACACCCGCCAGGACGCCACCTTCACCGCCAGCTACGTGCCCAGGCACATGGCGCGGGTGTGGACCAACTACGACCTGGACGGCGCCCTGCAGCGCTGGAGCGTGGGCGGCGGGGTCAGCGCGCAGAGTGCCAACCACTTCGTGGACCGCAACACCAAGATGGTGCAGCCCGGCTACGCCCTGTGGAGCGCCCGCATCGGCTATCGCCTGGATGACAACTGGAGCCTGGCCCTCAACGGCAACAACCTGTTCGACAAGCACTACTACAGCAGCGTCGGCGCCGCTGGCTGGGGCAACTTCTATGGCGAGCCGCGCAACCTGATGGTGACCCTGCAAGGCGACTTCTAACCCACAGCAACAAGGCTGAAGTCAATTAAATGATTATTACTATCGTTTACAGGCTTTAGCCTTGGGGACAGCTGCGGCACAATGGCCGCCCTGCTCCTCTGCCTTGGATAGCCATGAACACCGCCCAGCAACCCCCGCTGCTCAAAACCCCCGCCTTCGACCTGCGTCCGCTGATGGTGGTCAACATGGCCTGCACCATGGCGATGATGGCCTTCGTCGCCCTGATCGGCCCCATCGCCCGGGTGCTGGGCCTGGCAGCCTGGCAGGCGGGGGCGGCGGTCACGGTAGCCGGGGTGGTGTGGATGCTGCTGGCGCGCCCCTGGGGCCGGGCCAGCGACCGCTTCGGTCGACGCCGGGTGCTGCTGGTGGGCACTGCGGGGTTCACCCTGGCCTATTGGGCCCTGTGCCTGTTCATCGATGGCGCGCTGCGCTACCTGCCGGCCTCCTCCCTGGCCTTTGCCGCGCTGGTGATCGGCCGCGGCCTGATCGGTGCGTTCTATGCCGCCCTGCCGGTCGGCTGCGCCGCGCTGATTGCCGACAACATGCAACCGCAACAGCGCGCCCGCGCCATGGCCTCGCTGGGTGCGGCGAACGCCGTGGGCCTGGTGATGGGCCCGGCACTGGCCGCGCTGCTGGCGCGCCACAGCCTGAGCCTGCCGTTCTATGCGATGTCGGTGCTGCCACTGCTGGCATTGCTGGTACTGCAGTTCAAGCTCAAGGGTCAGGAGCTGCACCTGAGGCAACCGCCCCGCCCCGTCAGCCTGACCGACCCGCGCCTGCTTCGCCCGCTCACGGTGGCCTTCGTGGCGATGCTGTGCGTGTCGCTGGCGCAGATCACCGTAGGCTTCTTTGCCCTTGACCGCCTGGGCCTGGCGCCTGCCGATGCCGCCCAGGCGGCGGGCATTGCCCTGACCATGGTGGGTGCGGCGCTGATCTTCTCGCAGGTGCTGGTGAGCAAGCTGCAATGGCCGCCGCTGCGCATGATCCGCGTGGGCGGCTGCATCAGTGCGCTGGGTTTTGCCAGCGGCGCCCTGGCCGACAGCGTGGGCATGCTGTGGGCGTGCTACTTCGTCGCTGCGGCCGGCATGGGCTGGGTGTTCCCGGCGTTCCAGGCGCTGGCGGCGAACGCGGTGGATGCCGGTGAACAGGGCGCGACCGCAGGCTCTGTGGGCGCGGCACAGGCCCTGGGCACGGTGATCGGGCCGCTGGCCGGCACCCTGATCTACGCCCTGGACCCGCGCCTGCCGTACCTGATGGCCGCCTTGCTGCTGCTGTTGATCGCCTTGTGGCCGGTGCCTGCACGCCAGTAGGCGGGTTCGGCGACGGAATGTGTTTTAATGCGTCGCCCATTATTTTTGACATCAAGGCGGCTATGGACACGGGGACACGACTCAAACTGGTACGTGAACGCACCAAGCTCTCGCAACGGGAGCTGGCCAGGCGCAGCGGCCTGACCAACTCGACGATTTCACAGATCGAGCAGAACCGCGTCAGCCCATCGGTGAGCTCGTTGAAAAAGCTGCTGGAAGGCATCCCGATGTCGTTGGCGGAGTTCTTCAGTTTCGACGAACCGCCGCGCGAAGAACGCTTCGTGTTCCGCGCCAACGAGCAGCCCGACCTGGGCAGTGGTGGCTTGCGCATGCTGCTGGTCGGCGCCAGTGTCGAAGGTCGGCAGATGCGCATGCTGCGCGAGCTTTATGCGCCGGGCGCCGACTCCGGCGAAGAGCCGATCGTGCACACCGAGGGCGAGGAATGCGGCCTGGTGACCCGTGGCACCATCGAGTTGCGGGTAGACGGCCAGGTCAGCGTGCTGAACTCCGGCGACGGCTACTACTTCCCCACCACCCTGCCCCACAGCTTCAAGAACATCGGCCAGGACGAAGCCGAGATCATCAGCGCCAACACCCCGGCGAACTTCTGATGAGCATCGCTGCAAGCGGCAAGCTGGCTCGGCCTCGCTTGCCGCTTGCCGCTTGCAACGGCCCTTCTACATCCAGCCCAGCCAGTGCCACCAGGTTGCGGCGAACACCAGCATCAACCCGTACCCCACCAGCGTCACCACGATTCCGACCTTGGCAAACTGCCGCGCGTTGAAGGTTTCGGTACCCAGGCACACCATGTTCTGCGGTGCGTTGATCGGCAGGATGAACCCGTAGCTGACCACAAACCCCAGCACCATGGTCATGCCCAGGCGGCTGAAATCCCCCGGCAAGGTCTGCAGCACCGCGATCAGTATCGGCAGCAGCGCCGAGGTCAGCGCCGTGGCACTGGCAAAGCCCAGGTGGATCACGATCAGAAACGCCGCCAGAATCGAAAACACCCCCAGCGTGCCCAATTGATCCAGCCCGGTATTGGCCACCACCTGCCCGCCCAGCCATTGCCCGGCCTGGGTGGTCAACAGGGTGGTGCCCAGGCTGATGCCGACGCCGAACACGATCACCGTGCCCCACGGAATACGCGCCTGCACATCCTTCCAGGTCATCACCCCGAAGCGCGGCAGCAACAGCAGCACCAACCCGGCGTAGGTGGTCGAGGTGGTGTCGAAGTGATGCAGCTTGCCCTCGGTGGCCCAGGCCAGCAGCAACAGCAGCGACACCCCCAGCAGACGCTTCTGCGCCCCGCTCATCGGCCCCAGCGCCTGCAACTGCTCGGCTACCGCCGCCTTGCCGCCGGGAATGCTGTCGCTCTCGGGGGGCAGCATCCTGAGCACCAGCACGATCAGCACCACCGACATGATCAACGCCCACGGCGCCCCGGCGATCAGCCAGTCGATCCATGACACCCGTGCACCGAGCATCTTGTCCATGAAGCCGACCGTCAGCAGGTTCTGCGCGGCTGCGGTCTGGATGCCGATGTTCCAGATGCTGGTGCCCTGGGCCACGATGATCATGATGCCGGCGGCGATGTTGGAGCGCTTGTTCACACCGAACGCGGCGATCACGCCCATCATGATCGGCACCACGCAGGCACTGCGCGCCGTGGCACTGGGCACCACCAGGCTGAGCAGGATGATCACCACCATCGCCCCCAGCAGAATGCGTCGGGTGCTCACGCCCACACGGTTGAGCGTGACCAGCGCGATGCGCCGGTCCAGCCCGGTGTGGGTCATCGCCGCTGCGATGAACAGGGCCCCCACCACCAGTGCCAATGCCGGGTTGGCAAAGCCCGTCAGGGCCATGCTCACGGCTGCCGACGAGCCGTAGATCACCGACGGGTCGGCAAGGGTCGGTGCGGTGCCCAGCAAAAATGCCAGCAGCGAGGTGATCATGATCGCACTGGCTTCGTACGACACCGCCTCGGTGATCCAGATCACCACCGCAAAGGCCAGGATCGCCAGCACGCGGTGACCGGCCACCGGCAGGTCGGCCGGCAGCGGCAACAGCAGCACGCCGACCAGCGCGACGATGCCCAGCAGCAGGCCCACGGGCAACAGGGGTTGAGCGCCAGGCGCTGCGGGAGGATTGGCGGGGGTACTCATGGGCAGGACTTCTTTGGCAACAAAACAGGCCCCTATCATCCCCAGCGCCTGGCCGGTACGCGCTGACCCGGGTCAATACATGGCCAAGACGCCCTGACCAGAGCGCTTTGTAGGACATTCCAACAGCCTGTGGCGCGGCGACCCGTAAGCTCGAAAAAGACTGACCGGTCATTTGTAGTGAATAAAAAAAATCACTACAAAACCTATTGACGGCATTCGTTGCCCCTTGCATGATGAGGCCGTCTCCCTGATCGGGAGCGCTGGCAAAGGGTGTTCCAGACAGTTCGAGCGGTTTCGGGCTGTCCGTGGAGAGGGACTGTCCAAAAGGCAGAGTGAAGAAAGCCCCTGTTGCGACGCTGCTGTAGCAGCCTTGGTAGATCGCTACATGAAGTAGCGCAGGTTTGAACTCACCAACGACGAATAGGTAATAGGGGGCTTTATGATCAACTTGAACAACCAACCCACCATCGACCAATTGGCTCAGCTGTTCGCTGCCCGCAAGGACAGCCTCGATGACCACCTGCTGTGGGTCAGTGCCACAGGTGACGTGCACATCGACAAGATGCCGCCGCACACTGTCGAAGAGGCGATCGATGCGAAGCGTGAAATGCGCGCCCGTTTCAGGATGTTCCGCCGTGGCAAGGGCTACGTCGGCAAGAAGGCAGCGGCAGACACCGCGTTTGTCGCCAAGGTGCTGGAGACCCTGCAACAGGAATGGCCCGCCATCCGCGAGCGCCAGGACGTGAAGGTGATCGACCGGCTGTGCTGAGCCAGACGAATTGAAAAAGGCGACCTTCGGGTCGCCTTTTTCATGCGTGCCTTTATCGCCTCATCGCGGCTCCGGCTCGCCCCACCGTCTGCGCACATTCCCTGTGCGCCACGACAGGGCGTAACCGCAGGCATCAGGCCTGACGACGAAACCGCGGGTGCTCCATCGGCACGGCGTCGGTGGCCAACGCCCGGGCCCGGTCCACACCGCGCACCAGCGCACGGCTCATGGTTTCACCCGGGCACGAGGGGTAGTACTCCTCGAACAGCGCCTTGCCCCGGCGCCCGTACACCCCCAGGAACATCTGCGTGGCCCCGGTGCGCGACAACCGCACCTGCACGTCGATGCTGGTGCCATCGCTGAGTTCTTCGTCATGGCTGCGGCTGTGCAGCTGAGAGTCGGCCCACGCCCAATAAGTCTCTTCCCTGATGCGCATCGCACTGCTCCTTGTTCGTTCGAACCGACAGTAAGGCATACAACCGCCAAGGGGGCTAGCGACAGCCGTCGCCCCATTGAGCGAGGTCAAGAAAGCCGCATAAAACGGCAGATTCAGCGTACCGGTCGTCTGTTTGCGAAATAGCCTACAACCCGCATGAAAAAGCCCCACACACCGCAGCACAGGCTGGATGGCGGGGCCTCTTCGGCGTCGTGGCTACTTCTTGCGCAGGCCCGGCAGAAACCGGCGGCGCTCGCTGCGCGGTGGCACCGTGGAGCGCACACGTACCGGCGCGTCTTCCAGGGTCATGTTGGCAAACCCCAGCTGGAACGCTGCTTGCCCGCAACGCACCTGGCTGTTGATGGGAAACTCGTCACCATCGTCTTCGAAATACGATTCCTTCATACCCGGCTCCCCTGCTGTGGATCACTACCGGCACGCAGATGAATGCCTAGGAAATAGTGACCTGTTGCTTTCAGAGACTAGCCGGACATTTGAAGACTGCCTGGTCACTTATTGTCGCACCCGACCAGTGGCCTATGGCTACCTGAGTTTGACCGCGGTGCCGGTGACGAACACCACCACCATGCCGCCACGGGCCGACGGCATGCTGATTTCGTAATCCAGGCCGATCACTGCATCGGCCTGCAGGCTGCGGGCGCGCTGGCGGATTTCGTCGGTGGCCTGGATGCGCGCTTCTTTCAGGGCGCTTTCCAGGGTTTGCGAACGGCCGCCGAAAAAGTCGCGAAAGCTGGTGAAGATGTCGCGTACCACGTTGATGCCCTGCACCGATTCGGCGCTGACTACATCCAGGTAGGCCGCGACTTCGCGCCCTTCGACAGTGCCAGTGGTGGTGAGGATCATTGCGTACTCCTGAGCGTTGTCGGGGCATGCCCCGACCAAAAGAACGCGATGGTAACAAACCCGCACTTTCGCCGCCCTACCTCGCTGGCAAGGCTGGCTCCTGTCAGAAGCGCAACCGTGCAGCTGGCCCCGCAGAACGCCGGCTACGGGTATGTGCTGGCGGTGGCCCTGCACGATCAGGGGCAGCGCGAGCCGGCAATGCAACAACTGTGGAGCAGCCTGCAACAACAACCGTTTAACCGTGATGTTCGGCTGGCCTTGATGCATTATCTGCAACAGGCCCGGCAGGTGGACACAGCCAATGCCCTGCTCGAGTCGCTGCGCCAGCTCAACCCCTACGACCCGATGCTGCAACCGCGCCCCGCCAGCGGGAGCTGAGGGCCTGCAAAAAATTTGATGAAGGCAATATCGAACTAGAATCAGGCCTGCACACTCAGATGCGCATGTGCCTTACCTACCCTGCTCAGGAGCTTGTCCAAATGGCTGCACTGCAACCTGTCACCCTCACCGCCATCCGCACCCACCAGGCCTCCCTGGTAGCCGAATGGCTGGCCGGGCTGGACGCGTCGGGTGCCACGCGCAACCTCAAGGCCGACGACCTCAAGCGCCAGACCGAAGAGTTTCTCGACCTGCTGCACGCCGGCCTGCAGAACGGCGATGCCAGCAACCTCAACGCCGGTGCCTGGGACGAGGTGCGCCTGTTCCTGGAAAAGCTCTCCCATAGCCGCGCCCTGCTCGGCCAGGACTCGCAGCAGACCGCCACCTTCATCTTCTCCCTCAAGGGCCCGCTGTTCGCCCTGCTGCAGCGCGAATACAGCGAGCAGCCGGCGCAACTGGCCAACCAGCTGCTGCAGGTGTCCGAACTGCTCGATGCCCTGGGCCTGCACACCATCCGCACCTTCCAGAAATCCCGCGAGGCGGTGATCAAGCGCCAGCAGGAAGAACTGCTGGAGCTGTCCACCCCGGTGGTCAAGCTGTGGGACGGCGTACTCGCACTGCCGATGATCGGCACCCTGGACTCGCAACGCACCCAGGTGGTGATGGAATCGCTGCTGCAGCGCATCGTCGACACCGGCTCTGAAATCGCCATCATCGACATCACCGGTGTGCCCACCGTCGATACCCTGGTGGCCCAGCACCTGCTCAAGACCGTGACCGCCATCCGCCTGATGGGCGCCGACTGCATCATCAGCGGTGTACGCCCGCAGATCGCCCAGACCATCGTGCACCTGGGCCTGGACCTGCAGGGCGTGGTGACCAAGGCCAACCTGGCCGACGCCCTGAAGCTGGCCCTGCATCGCCTGGGCCTGTCCGTCGCCAAGGCGGGCTGAAGCCATGGAGCGCATCCCGATTCTGCAAATCGGCGAATTCCTGCTGGTGACCATCCAGGTCGACATGCATGACCAGCTGGCCATGACCCTGCAGGACGACCTGTCCGAGCGCATCAGCGCGACCTCGGCCAAGGGCGTGCTGATCGACATCTCGGCGCTGGACATGGTCGACTCCTTCATTGGCCGCATGATCGGCACCATCTCCGGGGTGTCGCGCATCATGGACACGCAGACCGTGCTGGTGGGCATGCAGCCGGCCGTGGCGATCACCCTGGTCGAACTGGGCCTGACCCTGCCCGGCGTGCGTACCGCGCTCAACGCCGAGCGCGGCATGCGCCTGCTCAACAACTCGGCTGCACCGCAATGAGCGCCGAGCAAAGCGGCACCCAGCCCATCCTGCTGGAGCAGGATGTGGTACGTGCACGGCAACTGGCGCGCACCCTGGCCCAGGGCTGCGGCATGAGCCTGATCAACCTGACCAAGCTGGTCACGGCGGTCAGCGAGCTGGCCCGCAACGCCGTGGTGTATGGCGGCGGTGGCCACATGGACTGGCAGGTGGTCGAGAAGGACCATCGCAAGGGCCTGCGCCTGACCTTTCGCGACGAAGGGCCGGGCATCCCCGACATCAAGCTGGCCATGACCGATGGCTGGACCAGCGGCGGCGGCCTGGGCCTGGGCCTGACCGGGGCCAAGCGCCTGGTGGACGAGTTCGAACTGGATACCGCCCCCGGGGCCGGCACGCGCGTGACGATTCTGCGATGGGCCTGAGTATCCTGGGCAGCCTGACCCAGGTGCTGCCGATAGAAGACGAGAGCCAGGTCGGTCATGCCCGGCGCTGCGTGCAACGCCTGGCCGAACAGCAGGGTTTCGATGCCACCGACGCCGGGCGCGCCGCACTGCTGGCCACCGAGCTTGCGAGCAACTTGCTCAAGCATGCCGGGCGCGGTGAACTGCACCTGCGGGTGCTGCCCAACAGCAGCTACAGCGGGCTGGAACTGATCGCCATCGACCGTGGTGCAGGCTTCGACCTGCACCACTGCCTGGCCGACGGGTTCTCCACCGGCGGTACCCAGGGCATCGGCCTGGGCGCGATCAAGCGCCTGGCCGATGTGTTCGATGTGTACGCCGACAGCCGTGGCGCCGCCGTGCTGGCGCGCCTGTACCCGCGCAGCAGCGCGGCCTGCGACCTGCGCTGGGGCGCCAGCCAGCACAGCCTGCATCACGACCCGGCCTGTGGCGATGCCTGGTACCTGGCCTACGACGGCCAGCGCATCAGTGCCCTGGTGGTTGACGGGCTGGGCCACGGCGAGCTCGCCGAACGGGCCGCCCACGCCGGCACCCAGGCCTTTGCCCAGGCCCCGTTCGCCGACCCCGCGCAGGTGCTCGAGGCGATGCACGTCAACATGCAGGGCACCCGTGGCGGCGCCGCGGCCTTCGCCCAGTACGACAACGGCGCGCTGCGTTTCAGCGGCGTCGGCAACATCGGCGCGCACCTGCTCGCACCCGGTAGCAGTCGTGGCCTGGCCTCGCACCCGGGTATCGTCGGCGGGCAATTCCGTCGCGTGCGCCCCTTTGACTATGCTGATGTGCATGCCAACCTGCTGGTGCTCTACAGCGACGGGCTGCAATCGCGCTGGGACCTGCAGCAGTATCCTGGCCTCATGCATCAGCACCCGGCACTGATCGCCGCCGTGCTGCATCGCGACTTCTGCCGAGGCCGCGATGATGTCACCGTGCTGGTTGTTGCCCTGGAGACCCTAAGTGGCTGATTCCCCTACCCTTGCCGACACCGAGGCGCAGGCGCTGATCGCGCGGCTGCGTGAAGAGGGCGACGCCCTGCGCGCCGAACTCGAAGAAACCAACCAGGGCGTGCTGGCCCTGTATGCCGAGCTGGATATCCAGGCCGAGCAACTGCGCCAGGCCTCGGACCTCAAGAGCCGCTTCCTGTCGTACATGAGCCACGAGTTTCGCACGCCGCTGGGTTCGATCCTGAGCATCGCCCGCCTGCTCAGCGACGAGCTGGACGGCCCGCTGAGCCCCGAGCAGCACAAGCAGGTGACCTTCGTCAGCAATTCGGCGCGCGAACTGAGCGACATGGTCGACGACCTGCTCGACCTGGCCAAGATCGAGGCCGGGCGCATCACCATCTCGCCGGCCTGGTTCGACATGCTCGACCTGTTCGCGGCCCTGCGCGGCATGTTCCGGCCGATCGTCGATGCCTCGGCGGTCGACCTGATCTTCGAAGAGCCCCAGGGCCTGCCGCGCCTGTACAGCGACGACAAGAAGCTGGCGCAGATCCTGCGCAACTTCATTTCCAACGCGCTGAAATTCACCGCCCGTGGCGAAGTGCGGGTATCGTCGCAACTGGAAGACGACGGCCAGATCCGCTTTGCGGTGCACGACACCGGCATCGGCATTCCGGGCGAGCTGCACGACACGCTGTTCGAGGACTTCGCACAGATCGACTCGCCGCTGCAGAAGCGCCTGCGTGGCACCGGCCTGGGCCTGTCGCTGTGCAAGCGCTTCGCGGCGCTGCTGGGTGGCCGGGTCGGGGTCGAGAGTACACCCGGGGTCGGTTCGACCTTCTACGTAGTGATCCCCTTGGCGCTGGCCCAGGAGCCTGGTGATGAAGCCTGACATCCGCCTGCTGATCGTCGACGACAACATCGTCACCCGCTATGCCCTGCGCCGGCGCCTGGAATGCCATGGCTACCGCATCGACGAGGCCGGCACCGGTGGCGAGGGCCTGGAGCTGATTGCCAGCCAGACCTACGACGCGCTGATCCTGGATGTACACCTGCCGGACATGAGCGGCTTCGATATCGTGCGCATCCTGCGCGCCACCCCGGCCACCGCGTTGCTGCCGGTGATCCACGTATCGGCGGCCGCCATCGGTACCGGCGACATCATCACCGGGCTGGACGCCGGGGCCGACGCCTACCTGATCCACCCGGTCGACCCCGAGGTGTTGCTGGCCACCCTGCGCACGCTGCTGCGGGTACGCGACACCGAGCAGGCGCTGCGCGAGAGCGAGGCGCGCTTTCGCGAGATCTTCGTCAGCACCGCCGCGCCCATCGCGCTGCTGGGCACCGGGCTCAAGGTGCACGAATGCAACCAGGCGTTCGCCCAGCTGATCCAGGACAACCTGAGCCCCGACACCCTGGTCGAGTGCTTTGCCGACGACCAGCAGCCGGTGATCGACGAACTGCTGCGCAGGCTCGGCACCCGGGACCGCTGGAAGGGCCTGCTGCACATGCGCGTCAACGGCCAACTGCGCGAGACCCAGTGGCAGGTGTCGCCCTACCGCAGCGGCGAGTCGAGCCTGATCTTCGTCGAGGACGTGACCGAACAGCGCCACCGCGAACGCACCCAGCGCGCCGAACTGGACAGCGCGACCACCCTGCTGGCCCAGGAAGTGGCCGAGCGCGCCCGTACCGAGGCGCAGTTGCTGCAGGTGCAGAAGATGGACGCACTGGGCAAGCTTACCGGCGGCATCGCCCATGACTTCAACAACATGCTCACCGGCATCATCACCAGCCTGGAGCTGATCAAGAAACGCATCGAGCAGGGCCGCGTCGACAAGGTGCAGTCCTACGCCGACGCTGCACTGGGCGCCGCCATGGGGGCCGCCACCCTGACCCACCGCCTGCTCGCCTTTGCCCGCCAGCAACCGCTGGACCCCCGCCCGGCCGACATCAACCAGCACATCCGCTCGCTGGAGGAACTGCTGCGACGCACCATCGGCGAACACATCAGCCTGCACCTGAACCTGAGCGAGCACCTCAGCGTGGCCCTGGTAGACCCGATCCAGCTGGAGAACGCCGTGCTCAACCTGGTGATCAACGCGCGCGACGCGCTGCCCCAGGGTGGCAACATCTGGATCAGCACCTACGCGGCGCACACCCAGGACGACCTCAAGCTGGCCGATGGCGCCTACGTGGCATTGTCGGTGCGCGACGACGGCAGCGGCATCGCCCCCGAGGTGATCGGCAAGGTCTTCGACCCGTTCTTCACCACCAAGCCCATCGGCCAGGGCACCGGGCTGGGGCTGTCGACCATCTACGGCTTCGCCCGCCAGTCGGCCGGCGACGTGCAGATCCGCAGCACCGGCGGGCGCGGTACCGAAGTGACGCTGCTGCTGCCGGCCAGCCAGAGCCCGCTGTTGAGCATCACCGAACCCACACCCGACACCGTGATCAGTACCGCCGGCGAGCATGTGCTGGTGGTGGAGGACATGTCGGTGGTGCGCAGTTTCGTCTGCGAGGTGCTGACCGATGCCGGGTACCGCTGCACCCCGGCGCCGGACGTCGAAAGCGCCCTGCAGAAACTGCATGCCGACCCGAGCATCGCCCTGCTGCTCAGCGACGTGGGCCTGCCGCACATGAACGGGCGCGAGCTGGCCAATGTCGCGCGCATGCTGCGCCCGAGCCTGCCGGTGCTGTTCATGACCGGCTACGCCGAGAACGCCATCGACCGGCAGCATTTTCTCGGTGAGCGCATGGACATCGTCACCAAGCCGTTCCAGATCCACGAACTGCTGGACAAGGTTCGGCGCAGCCTCGACGCCTGAGCCGCCTCAGCCCAGGGCCCGGGCCAGAAACGGCGCGGTACGGCTGTGGGCACTGGCCGCCACCTGCTGCGGCGTGCCGCAGGCCACCAGCGTGCCGCCCTGGTCCCCCGCCCCCGGGCCGATGTCGATCACCCAGTCGCTCTGGGCCACCACGCGCATGTCGTGCTCCACCACGATCACCGTATGCCCGGCATCCACCAGGCGCCCCAGTTGCAGCATCAGCCGGTCGATATCCTGCGGGTGCAGGCCGTTGGTGGGTTCGTCGAGCACATACAGGGTGGCCCCGCGGGCCATGCGCTGCAGTTCGGTGGCCAGCTTGATGCGCTGCGCCTCACCGCCCGACAGCTCGGTGGCCGGCTGGCCCAGGCGCAGGTAGCCCAGCCCGATTTCGTGCAGCACCGCCAGGGCACGCTGCACCGCCGGCTGCTGCTCGAACACCGCCAGCGCCTGGGTCACCGTCAGTTGCAGCACCTGGGCGATGTTCAGGCCCTGCCAGGTGACCGTCAGGGTCTGCGGGTTGTAGCGGGCGCCATGGCAGGTGGGGCACGGTGCGTAGACGCTGGGCATGAACAGCAGCTCGACGCTGACAAAGCCTTCGCCTTCGCAGGTTTCGCAACGGCCCTTGGCCACGTTGAACGAGAAGCGCCCGGCATCGAAGCCCTGTTCGCGGGCCGCATCGGTGGCGGCGAACAGTTTGCGCACGTGGTCGAACAGGCCGGTGTAGGTCGCAAGGTTCGAGCGCGGGGTACGGCCGATGGGCTTCTGGTCCACCTGCACCAGCCGGCGGATGTGCTCCAGGCCCGCCGTGACCTGGCCGCCGCTGGCCTGCGCCACGTCATCCTCCAGGCTCTGCTCCTGGGGCTCGCTGGGCGCAGTGGCCTGGCCCAGGTGCGCGCCCACCAGCTCCAGCAGCGCCTGGCTGACCAGGCTGGACTTGCCCGAGCCGGAAATCCCGGTGACGGCCGTGAAGCACCCAAGGGGGAAGGCCGCATCGAGGTTGTGCAGGTTGTTGCGCGTCACGCCCTCCAGGCGCAGCCAGCCGCCGGGTTCACGCGGGGTGCGCGGCACGGCGGCCTGGGCGTCGAACAGGTAGTTGCGGGTCTGCGAGGCCTCGACCTCGGCCAACCCGGCCGGGGGCCCGCTGTACAGCACCTGGCCGCCCTGCTCGCCCGCCGCCGGGCCCACGTCCACCAGCCAGTCGGCGCGGCGCATGGTGTCCAGGTCGTGCTCGACCACGAACACCGAATTGCCCGCGGCCTTGAGGCGCAGCAGGGCCTCGTACAGCGCCTCGCCATCGGCCGGGTGCAGGCCGGCCGAGGGTTCGTCCAGTACATAGATCACCCCGAACAGCTGCGAGTTGAGCTGGGTGGCCAGGCGCAGGCGCTGCAGCTCGCCCGAGGACAGGGTCGGCGTGCTGCGCTCCAGGGCCAGGTAACCCAGGCCCAGGTCGATCAGGGTGGCCACCCGTTCGAGCAGGTCCTGGGCGATGCGCTGCGCGGCCAGGCGTTTTTCCAGCGAGAGGTTGGGCGTGTGGCGCACGTCCGGGCCGCCGGCATGGGCGTTGTCGCCCCTGGCCGCGCGCTGCTGGCGGGCGTCACGGGTTTGCGCGTGGGTCAGCACCGCACCCTGCTCGTCGCCATGCTCGACATAGGTGGCGCTGGCCACCGGCTTGAGCACCTCGGCCAGCTGCAGCAAGGGCAACTGCGCCAGCTCGGCAATGTCCAGCCCGGCGAAGGTCACGGTCAGGGCCTCGCGCTTGAGCCGCTTGCCCGCGCACAACGGGCAGGCGCTGGCCCGCATGAACTGGCTGACGCGCTTGCGCATCAGCGCGCTCTGCGAATGGGTGAAGGTGTGCAGCACATAGCGCCGCGCGCCGCTGAAGGTGCCCTGATAGCTGGGTTCGAGCTTGCGCTTGAGGGCGTCGCGGGTCTGGGCCGGGGTCATGCCGGCATACACCGGCACAGTGGGGGTCTCTTCGGTGAACAGGATCCAGTCGCGCTGCTGCTGGGGCAGGTCGCGCCACGGAATGTCGACGTCATAGCCCAGGGTCACGAGGATGTCGCGCTGGTTCTGGCCCTGCCACGCCAGCGGCCACGAGGCCACCGCACGCTCGCGGATGGTCAGCGACGGGTCGGGCACCATCGAGGCCTCGTCCACCTCGTAGACCCGGCCCAGGCCGTGGCACTCGGGGCATGCGCCCTGGGGCGTATTGGGCGAGAAGTCCTCGGCATACAGCATCGGCTGGCCGTCCGGGTAACTGCCGGCGCGCGAATAGAGCATGCGGATCAGGCTCGACAGCGTGGTCACGCTGCCCACGGAGGAGCGCGCGCTGGGGGTGCCGCGCTGCTGTTGCAGGGCCACCGCCGGCGGCAGGCCTTCGATGGCGTCCACATCCGGCACCCCGACCTGGTCGATCAGGCGTCGCGCATAGGGCGCCACCGACTCGAAATAGCGGCGCTGGGCCTCGGCATACAGGGTCGAGAACGCCAGCGACGACTTGCCCGAGCCGGACACGCCGGTGAATACCACCAGCGCATCGCGGGGGATGTCCACATCCACGTTCTTCAGGTTGTGTTCGCGCGCGCCGCGCACCTTGACCATGCCGGCCGGGCCGGCATGGGGCGTGGTGGATCGAGGTGAATTCATGGTCGGACCTTGGTCGGCGAGGGTCTGGAATTGGAGCGGCGTGCGCGGCGGATCGTTCCACCGCCGCCCAGGGGCCTCAGCTCAGCGCGGCCCGCAGGCGTTGACGCAGGCGCGAGCCGAACACGTTGATCAGCAACCCCACCATCACCAGCACCCCACCCCAGCATTGCAGGGTACTCAGGCGCTCACCCAGCAGCAACGCCGAGGAGCTCAGCCCCACCACTGGCACCAGCAGCGAAAACGGTGCGACCTTGCCCGCCGGGTAGCGCGACAGCAGGCCGCTCCACAGGCTGTAGCCGAGCATGGTGGCGATGAAGGCCAGGTACGCCAGGGCCAGGATCGAGTTCAGGCCGATGCCGCGCAGCGAGCTTTCGATCAGCGCCGGCCCTTCGAGCCACCACGACAGGGCGAAGAATGGCAACGGCGGAATCAGCGCGCCCCAGATCACCAGCGCCACCAGGTCGATGTTGCCGAAGCGGCGCGTGATGATGTTGCCCATGGCCCAGCATGCGGCGGCGCACAGGGTCAGCACCAGCGCCAAAAATGGCACGTGGCTGCCGTTCTCGCTGCCGATCAGCGCCAGGCCCCCGGCGGCCACCAGCAGCCCCAGCAGGCTGGCGGCGCGCAGCCGCTCACCGAGAAACATCGCGGCAAAGAACAGCGTGAAGAAGGCCTGCGACTGCAGCACCAGCGACGCCAGGCCCGGCGGCATGCCGTTGCCCATGGCCTCGAACAGAAAGGCGAACTGGCCCAGCGAGATGGTGGTGCCGTAGGCCAGCAACCAGCGCCACGGCAGTTGCGGGCGCTTGATGAAGAAGATCGCCGGAAACAGCACCAGCACGAAGCGCAGGCCACCCAGCAGCATGGGCGGCAGGCCGTCGAGGCCGACCTTGATCACCACGAAATTCAGGCCCCAGGCGACGATCACCACCAGCGCCAGCAACAGGTCCTTTAACGGCATTCTGCCCTCACCAATTTGTAATATTTCGAAACAGCATATCCTTATTCCCGGGTTCAGTTATACCCGTCGGCGGCGCATGCCTGTGTGACCAGCAGCTGCCCGGCAGCCCACACCACAAAAAACGCCGCACAACCTGCAGAACCATCGTATAAATACCGGCCCGGTGCCTAACGCCCGTCCTGCCAGAGGCCAGTCTCCATGCCCCTCAAACCCTTCTGCGGTGCCAAACTCGCCCTGCTGTTCCACGACCACCTGCTGACCTACAAGCGCGACGTGAAAAGCACCATCCCCTTCCCCGGCTGCTGGGACTTTGCCGGCGGGGGGCGCGAAGGTGATGAGACCCCGGTCGAATGCGCGCTGCGCGAGCTGGACGAAGAGTTCGCCCTGCGCCTGCCCCCCGAACGCATCGAATGGCGCCGCAACTACCCCAGCCTGGCCAGACCCGGCTGGGAGTCCTGGTTTCTGGTGGGGCACATCACGCAGGGGGAAATCGATGCCATCGAATTTGGCGACGAAGGCCAGTACTGGCAGATGATGCCGATCAGCGATTACCTGAAACACGCTGAAGGTGTGTGGTATCTGCAGGATCGGCTGCGGGACTATCTGGCGCAGGCCAGTTGAACCCGTTGGGTGGCGAACCACCCGGCAGGAACGGATTGCGCCGGCGCAAGGGCCGGCGCGGCGGGTACTTACATGTGGCTGTGGTCGTGCATCGAGTGCTCGCCGTGACCGTCGGTGGCGGTCAGCGAACGCACCGGGGCGTCGACCTTGATCGACTCCTTCTGACCCTTGGCGTCTTCGACGATCAGGGTCAGCGGCACCGTGTCGCCTTCCTTCACCTGCTTGACCAGGCCCATCAGCATCACGTGGTAGCCATTGGTGTCGAGCACCACCGGCTTGCCGGCGGGCAGGTCCAGCGCCTTGACTTCACTCATGCTCATCACATCGTTGTGCATCTGCATCTGGTGCACTTGCACGGTCTTGGCCACCGGCGACTCGACGCCCACCAGCTTGCTGTCGGTGCTGGCAGTGAGGGTCATGAACGCACCGGTCGACTGCTGCTGCGGCACGCTGGCGCGCACCCAGGGCTCGCCCACGGTGGTCTGGGCAACGGCGGGCAGCGCCGCACCGAACAGGGACAGCAACGCCATCGCGCCAAGCGCGTGTTTCACGGGAGAACGCATTAACAAACCTCCATTACGGTAAGCAGGTCTTCGGTGCATTCCCTGGCATTGAGGGAATGCGAGAGGCCAAGGCGCAGCACGCCACGCGAGTCGAACACGTAGCTGGTCGAGCTGTGGGAAATGGTATAGGTGTCGCCGGCCGGCACCTTCTCGTAGAACACGCCGAATTCCTTGGCCACTGCGGCCGTCTCTTCCAGGGTACCGGACAGCGCCACGAACGAGGGATCGAAGGCCTTGACGTAGGCGTCCAGCACTTCGGGGGTGTCGCGCTCGGGGTCCAGGCTGATGAACACCACCTGCAGGAAGTCGGCGTCGCGGCCCATCAGCTTCTTGATCTGCACCGCGCGGGCCAGGGTGGTGGGGCACACCGCCGGGCATTGGGTGAAGCCGAAGAACACCATCGGCATCGAGCCCTGGAAGCTCGACAGGGTCATCACGTTGCCTTGCGGGTCCTTGAGCTTGAAGGTGCGGCCGAGGATCTTGTTGCTCAGGTCCTTGCCGTATTTGAAGTCCAGCGCGCCGGAGTTGTTGCAACCTGCCAGGGCACCGAGGCCGAGCAGGCCGAGCCCGGCGATCACCGTGCGCCGGGTCAGTAAATCGTTCATGTAACCATCCTTTTGGGAAGGTGCCGGCCCCGAGAGCGGGAGCCTTGTGCAAGGGTTTTGCGAGGCGGCATTTTGTCACGCAGGGTCGACGGGTTCCAGCGCGCAGCGCCAGATGGGTGCGGTCTGATGTCGCAGCATGGCAGTCAAGATTGTAAGGAAGATTTACCGAGCAAATAGAAATGTTATACAGTAACCATTCAATTCGCCCCCTCTGCCTGCGACCTTTCAATGACTAGCGCTACTGCCCTCCCCGCCGCCAGCAAACCGAGCCAACGCCTGCTGTCCATCGATGCCCTCAGGGGCCTGGTGATCCTGTTCATGCTGCTGGACCACGTGCGCGAAACCTTCTTCCTGCACCGCCAGGTGAGCGACCCGATGGCCATCGACAGCACCGAACCTGCGCTGTTCGTCAGCCGTACGCTGGCCCACCTGTGCGCCCCGGTGTTCGTGCTGCTGACCGGTCTGTCGGCCTGGCTGTATGGCCAGAAGCACCAGGGCCGGGGCGATGTGTCGGCCTTTCTGTTCAAGCGCGGGCTGTTTCTGGTGGTGCTGGAGTTCACCCTGGTGAACATCGCCTGGACCTTCCAGCTGCCACCCAGCGTGATCTACCTGCAGGTGATCTGGGCCATCGGCATCAGCATGATCGCCCTGGCGGCCCTGGTGTGGTTGCCGCGCCCGCTGTTGCTGGTGCTGGGCGCCGCGATCGTGGCCGGTCACAACCTGCTCGACGGCCTGCACTTTGCGCAGGGCTCTGCGCTGCACGTGCCGTGGGCGATCCTGCATGACCGCGGCTGGCTCGAGTTCTCCGACAGCCTGCGCCTGCGTACCTCGTACCCGGTGCTGCCGTGGGTCGGGGTGATCGCGCTGGGCTACGGCCTGGGCCCCTGGTTCGCCCACTCGATGCCGGCCGCCACGCGCCAGCGCCGTCTGCTGCTGGCAGGCCTGGCAACCCTGCTCGGCTTTGTCGCCCTGCGCCTGCTCAACGGCTACGGCGAGGCGCCATGGACGGTTCAGGCCGATACCGCGCACACCCTGATGAGCTTCTTCAACATCACCAAGTACCCGCCCTCGCTGCTGTTCCTGGCCCTGACCCTGGGGGCTGGCCTGCTGTTGCTGCTGGGCCTGGAGCGCGCCGGGCAGCGCCGGTGGATCAGCACCCTGGCGGTGTTCGGCGCCGCACCGATGTTCTTCTACCTGCTGCACCTGTATGTGCTGAAAGTGGCGTACCTGGCCTGCGTTGCACTGCTGGGCCTGAACCAGGGCAATTACTTCGGCTTCGATGGTATCTGGGCGGTGTGGCTGACCGCCGTGCTGCTGGCCGTGGCGCTGTTCCCGCCGGTGCGCTGGTTTGCCGCGTTCAAGGCCCGCCGTCGCGACATTGCCTGGCTCAAGTACCTCTGAGGCTGGCGGGGTTTTGTTTCCCTGCGGGCGGCGTGATCGACTACCATGCCGCCCGCCGGTTTCCACACGGAATCAATAGGGAATCCGAGACGCCACTGCATGGCGTCAAACGGAACTGCCCCCGCAACTGTAAGTGCCGAGCCTGCTCCTGAAATGCCACTGGGTGACCCCCGGGAAGGCCGGAGCCAGGTGACGACGCACCAGTCAGGAGACCTGCCGGCACAGCAACAATCACTAACCGGCGGGGTGTCCGGGGAGTACATCTGTGCCGCGAGCGCCCCGCGCGCCGAACGGCCTTGCCCTGCCCTCGCGGCAGCGCCTGTCGATGTGTTTCCAGGTTGTACACCCCTGCCCGTGTACGGTTCGAATGGAGATCGCATCATGCAGTTGCCCCGCCTTGTCACCCTGCTCGCGGGCCTGGGTCTGTCGACCCTGGCCCAGGCCGCCCCGACCCACTACCCGCTCACGCTGCAGAACTGCGGCATGCCGCTGACCTTCCAGCATGCGCCCGACAGCGCCGTGACCATCGGCCAGGCCGGCACCGAGATGTTCTACGCATTGGGCCTGGGCGACAGGCTGGTCGGCACCTCGCTGTGGTTCAACGATGTGCTGGCGCAGTACAAGGTGCAGAACGACAAGGTCGAGCGCCTGGCCGACAACGACCCCAGCTTCGAGGCGGTGATCGGCAAGCGCCCGCAACTGGTGGCGGTGCAGCTGGAGTGGATGGTCGGCCCGCAGGGCGTGGTCGGCACCCGCGAGCAGTTCCATGAGCTGAACATCCCCACCTACCTGATGCCGTCCGACTGCGAGGGCAAGGACAACCTGGTCGGCGCCGACGGCACCCGTCTGGAGCCGTTTCGCATCGACAGCATCTACAACAGCATCAGCCAGCTGGCCGAGATCTTCGACGTGCAGGCGCGTGGCGAGCGGTTGAACAGCGAGCTCAAGGCACGCCTGGCCAAGGCTGCCGCCACCGTGAAGGGCAAGGATCTGAAGGACACCAGCGCCCTGTTCTGGTTCTCCAGCGCAGACCTGGACATCGACCCGTACGTGGCCGGGCGCAAGGGTATCCCCGACTACATGCTGCAGACCCTGGGCGTGCACAACGTGGTGCAGTCCGATGAGGAATGGCCGACCGTGGGCTGGGAAACCATCGCCAAGGCCAACCCCACCTTCCTGGTGATCGCGCGCATGGACCGTCGTCGCTTCCCGGCCGATGACTACCAGAAGAAACTCGAATTCCTGCGCAGCGACCCGGTCACGCGCAACATGGACGCGGTCAGACACAATCGCATCGTGATTCTCGATGCACATGCCATGCAGGCCAGCACGCGCCTGTTCAGCGGCATGGAGACCCTGGCCTCGGCCATCAACGGCTTCGAACTGGCGCCATGACAGGCAGCGTTGTGCGCGGCCTGCTCGCGTGCCTGGCCCTGCTGCTGGCGATACTGGCAGGGGTGGCGATTGGCGAAACGCCGATCGCCCCCTCGGTGGTGCTGCAGGTGCTGGCCAACAAGCTGTGGGCCGCCGGGCACCTGCTGGACCCGATCGATGAAGGCATCGTGTGGAACTACCGCCTGACCCGTGCGCTGGTGGCCGCCGCCTGCGGCGCGGGGCTGGCCACCTGCGGGGTGGTACTGCAGTCGCTGCTGCGCAACCCGCTGGCCGACCCGTACCTGCTCGGCATCTCGGCCGGCGCCTCCACCGGCGCGGTGCTGGTGGCGCTGCTGGGGCTGGGCGCGGGGGCGATCACGCTGTCGCTGGGCGCCTTCGTCGGGGCCATCGCGGCCTTCGCGCTGGTGGCGCTGCTGGCCCGTGCCAGCGGGCCGTCCAACAGCACGGGGCAGATCATCCTCGCCGGGATCGCCGGCTCGCAGCTGTTCAACGCGCTCACCGCCTTTCTGATCACCCGGTCGGCCAGTGCCGAGCAGGCGCGCGGCATCCTGTTCTGGCTGCTGGGCAACCTCAGTGGCGTGCGCTGGCCGTCGGTGTGGCTGGCGGTGCCGGTGGCGCTGGCCGGCCTTGCGGTGTGCGTGTGGCATCGGCGGGCGCTGGACGCCTTCACCTTCGGCAGCGACTCGGCTGCCTCGCTGGGCATCCCGGTACGCCGCGTGCAGGTGCTGCTGATCAGCTGCGCGGCGCTGGTGACGGCAGTGATGGTGTCGATCGTGGGCGCCATCGGCTTTGTCGGGCTGGTGATTCCGCATGCGATGCGGCTGCTGTTCGGTACCCCCCATGCGCGGCTGCTGCCGGCCAGCGCGCTGGGTGGCGCGCTGTTCCTGATTGCCGCCGACGTGCTCTCGCGCACCCTGATCAAGGGCCAGGTGATTCCGGTGGGGGTGATCACGGCGCTGGTCGGCGCACCGGTGTTCGCATTGATACTGATTGGCCGCAGGAGCGCCCGATGAACGCTGTCACCCACCCGCTGGATGAAGCTGCACTGCGCTGCACCGGCCTGGGTTTGAAGGTGCGCGATGCCGTGCTGCTGGACGCGGTCGACCTTGAGGTGCGCCGTGGCGAGACCCTGGGTATCGTCGGCCCCAACGGCTCGGGCAAGTCCACCCTGCTCAAGCTGCTGGCCGGGCTGCGCACGCCCACCTGCGGCGAGGTGCACCTGGGCAGCAACGCGCTCAGGCAGCTGCCACGCCGCGAGGTGGCGCGGCGGTTGGCAGTGGTCGAGCAACAGGCCGACACCAGCGATGCGATCAACGTGTTCGATGCCGTGGCCCTGGGCCGCACGCCGTGGTTGTCGGCGTTGCGCCCGTGGTCGGCAGACGATCACGCCATCGTGCAGCAGGCCCTGGCCGACGTGGATGCCACCCACCTGGCAACACGCAGCTGGCGCAGCCTCTCCGGTGGCGAGCGCCAGCGCGTGCACATCGCCCGGGCCCTAGCGCAACGCCCGCAACTGCTGTTGCTCGACGAGCCAACCAACCACCTCGACATCCAGCACCAGCTGGGCATTCTGCGCCTGGTTCAGGCGCTGCCGGTGACCACCCTGATCGCCCTGCACGACCTCAACCAGGCCCTCACCTGCGATCGCCTGGCCGTGCTCGAGCGCGGGCGCCTGGTGGATGTCGGCCCGCCGTTGCAGGTGCTGACCCCGCAACGCCTGCAGGCCACCTTCGGGGTGCAGGCGCACTACCTGACCGACCCCTTCGACGGCGCGCAGATCCTGCGCGTTCGTTCCTCTTGACCTGAAATGGATAGCCCGCCCATGCGCCTTGCCGCCTTGCCCCTGCTGCTCGCCAGCGCCCTGCCCGCCCCTTCGGTATCGGCCGAGGTGCACGAAGTGAAAATGCTCAACCGTGGTGCGACCGGCAGCATGGTGTACGAGCCGGACTACCTGCGCATCGCCCCCGGCGATTCGGTGAAGTTCATCGCCACCCAGAGCGGGCACAATGCCGCCTCGCTGCCCGGCCTGCTGCCCGAAGGCGCCGAGGCGTTCAAGGGCAGGATCAACCAGCAAATCGAGCAGACCTTCAACGTGCCGGGCCTGTACGGCATCCAGTGCATCCCGCACCTGTCGATGGGCATGGTGATGCTGATCCAGGTCGGTGAGCCCGCCGCCACGCCACCGAGCCTGCCGAGCACCTTGCCCAGGCGTGCAGCAGATCGTCTTGCCGCCCTGCTGCAACGCGAGGCCGCACAATGATCGCACTGCGCACCCGTTCGGCCCTGCTGCTGGCATTGGCCGGGCCGGCGCCCCTGGTGCTGGCCGAATCGGCCCAGGAGCAGGCCAACGGCCTGGTCGAAGACAGCACCTGGAGCCTGCTCAACCGCAGCGTGTACGACAACCGCGAATACCGCCACGGCATGCGCAACAGCGGCGCACGCAATGCCTACAAGCCCCGTGCCGAGCGCAACGGTTATGCCGAGGAATGGGCCTATGGCCTGATGGGCACGTTGCAGTCGGGCTTCACCCAGGGCCTGATCGGCGTGGGCGTGGATGCCCATGCCTACCTTGGCGTGCAACTGGACAGCGGCGGCGGACGCGCCGGCAAGGCGCGCCTGCTGGGGCTGGACAACCACGGCCACCCCAAGAACGAATTCAGCCGCGGCGGCGCGGCGGTCAAGCTTCGGGCCTCCTCCACCGTGCTGTCGTATGGCGAACAGCGGGTCAAGACCCCGGTGTTCAGCTCGTCCGACAGCCGCCTGCTGCCCGAAACCGCCACCGGGGTGCTGGTCACCAGCAATGAGTTCGAAGGGGTGAAACTGGTAGGCGGGCACTTCACCGAGAGCACCGACCGCAACGCCAGCAGCCATGACCAGGGGTTCGTGGTGAACTACTCCAACGCAGCAAAAGGCGATGCCTTCGACCTGGCCGGGGTGGTCTACAGCGCAAGCCCGAGCCTCAGCGCCAGCCTGTACACCTCGCGCTACGAAGATACCTGGAACCAGCACTACCTGGGCGGCACCTTCAGCCATGCACTGGACGCCAACCGCTCGCTCACCTTCAACCTCAACCTGTACCGCACCACCGACACCGGCAAGGCGTTGTCCGGGCAGATCGACAACACCACCTGGAGCCTGCTCTCGACCTACGCACAAGGGCCGCACAGCTTCAGCCTGGGCTACCAGAAGGTCGATGGCGACACACCGTTCGACTATGTGACCCGTGGCGCGATCTTCATCAGCAACGCCGTGCAATTGTCGGACTTCAACGCCCCCAACGAGCAGTCGTGGCAGGCCCGCTACGACCTGGCGATGACCCCGTGGGGCCTGCCCGGGCTGGTGCTGAGTGCGGCGTATGTGCGCGGCAGCCGCATCGATGGCAGCCACGTCGACCCGCGTGGCGGCTATGCGTACCTGGGCTACGGCGAAGGCGGCAAGCACTGGGAGCGCGACCTGGAGGCGCGCTACGTGGTGCAGGGCGGCGTGGCCAAGGGCACCACCGTGTCGCTGCGGCACAACGTGCACCGGGGCAACACTGCCCAGGCCGAGCTGGATGCCGACCAGATCCGTTTGGCGGTGGAATACCCGCTCAACGGGCGCTTCTGAGGTTCAGCCGGCGGGCAGGCGACATTGCATGTGGGTGGTCTGCCACACCGGGTCGGCTTCCACATCGATGATCTCGAAGCCATGTTTTTGCCAGAAACCAATGGCGCCTGGCAGAAACGGATGGGTGTGCAGGTACAGCACCTGCACCTGGTCCTGCAGCGCCAGCTCACGCAACGCGCGGTACAACTCACCGGCCAGCCCGCTGCGGCGATAGGCCGGCAACACGAACAGGCGCACCACTTCCACCACCTTCTGCCCACGGTAGTCGAGCTGGCGGAAGCGGTGGTCGTAAGGCAGGTAGCCGATGGCCGCGACGATCTGGCCATTGCAGCGGGCCAGCAGGAAACGCCCCGCGCCGTGCAGGTAGACCTGTTCGAACTGCTGCAGGTCTGCCGGCATCCCGGTGGCGGCGAGCTTGGGGAACAGCGCGGCGCGGGCCTGCATCACGAATGCTACGGCAGCCTGCCTGTCGTCGGCGCCGGCCTGGTGCAGCGTGATCGGCTCAGGGCGCATAGCGCAGCGGCAGGCGGGTGGAGTACTTGATCTGCTCCATGGAGAAGCTGGAGCTGATGTCGGACAGGCCCGGAATGCGGATCAACTGCTTGTACACCGCGTCGTAGGCGGCCACGTCCGGCACCACCACGCGCAGCAGGTAGTCGGTGTCGCCGGCCATGCGGTACACCTCCAGCACTTCGTCGATACCGGCCACGGCGGCATGAAAGCCGGCCAGCCAGTCGGCGTTGTGCTGGGTGGTCTTGATCGAGACGAACACCACCACGCCGACATTGAGCTTCTTGCCGTCGAGCAGGGCCACGCGGCCGCGGATGATGCCGGCCTCTTCGAGCTTCTGGATGCGCCGCCAGCAGGCGGTGGTGCCCAGGCCGATCTGCTCGGCGATATCGCCCACCGCGCGGGTGCAGTCGGTTTGCAGAAGGTCGAGTATTGCCCGGTCCAGCTTGTCCATGCAGAAGCCTTTTGGTGGGGAGAGGCGTCGGGCATTTTCCATCAGGTGGGCGGGGTGTGTCACGGGGCAGGCAGCAGTGCGGTGACGGTGGCGGCCCCTTGCAGGAGCTGGCCTTGCCAGCGAAGGGGCCGGGGAACCGTCAGACACGAAGCCCCGGGCCTGTAAAAACGTTACCGCATGCAAACGCCTACAGCGTCGCCACACTGCTCACGATGCGCAGCGAAAGGCCCTCATAGCCATCCAGATTGATGGTCATCTCCCCCGCTTCGCTCAGCTCGCCCTCCAGCCGTTCGTTGATCATGTCCACCACCGCGCCGGGGCTTACATCCGGCAGATGCAGGGTTTCGCTCAGTGGCTCGGCACCGAAGTTGAGTGCGGTGATCTGGATGCCCTTGCCTGCCGGCAGCTCGTGCACCATCAGCAGCAAGGCCGGGTTGGCCACCTCGGGGATCAGGATCTGCCGGCTCGCCGCAATCGCATAGGCCTGGCGCACAGCGAGCATGCGTTTCAGGCTGCTGGCAAAACTGTCGGGCTGCTGCAACTGGCTGGCCAGGCTGCCATACAGCGAACGCGCACGCGGCAGGCCTTCGGCCGAGAGCTGCGCCTCCACGTCCAGGTCGGCCAGGTCATAGGCGCCGCGATGAATCCAGCGGGTGTCGCCGTCACCCATCAGCCCCTCAACCTGCTCGGGCTCCAGCGGCAAGGCGCCGACCAGGTCCCAGCCCGACAGCGCAAACACCCCCGGCTGCATGGCGTTGTACATGGCCAGCAGCAGGTGCACCTTCTGGATCAGCGCCAGCTGCTCGGCGTCGATGCTGCCCAGGTCGCGAATGCCCAGCGCGGCAGTGATGATGCTGACCGTGGTGCACGACACGCCATTGGTCACGAACTTGAGGTTGTACGGCGCGTGCTCGCCCGCCAGGCCCTCGTACATCTCGCTGCGGATATGCTCGCGCAGGATGTTGCCGGGGAAGGTCTGGCCCTTGTACAGGTAGCTGTCGTTGGCGTGCAGGGTCCAGAAGTGCACCAGCTCCAGGGTCAGTTCATCGTGGTTCTGCAGGGCATGGATCAACGAGGCGGGGTCGATCTTGAACGCATGCATCTGGTGCAGCATCAGGCGCAGGAACTCGGTGTCGCCGGTCAGCAGCGCGTGCTGGTAGGCCGGGCGCGTGACGAAGTCGTAGGACAGGTCGGCGCCGCCGTGGGACATGTTGGCGATGTCGTCCAGGGTCAGGTTCAGTTCCTGGAAGCTGAAACCGCCGGCCTTGCGGATCATGCCGCCCAGCAGCTGGTTGCCGGTGACCGACAGCGGGTGGCTCTCCGACCAGGCCGGCCCTTCGGCGCGCCGCTCCACGCCGAGAAAGCCATTGGCATCCAGACGCAGGCCACGGGCGCCGAGCACGTCGATGGCGTGCAGGGCGTCGCCGATGATCAGCTGCTGCGCGGCAAAGCTTGGGTCCAGCCAGTTCAGCGATGGCTGGCCCTCCTTGAAGTAGTGCAGGTACACCCAGCGTCGCAGCTTGCCGTCGACCCCGAGTACCGGCGGCGTGGCGCTCCAGTCGGTTTCCTTGATGCCGGGTTCGAAGAAGATCACCCGCTGCAACTGGCCAACGATGTAGTGGCGGGCCTTGAGCTCGTCGCACATGGCCGGCGTGAGGTTGGCCGCATCGCGCCCGGCCGGCACCTCGGGCAGCAGGCCCCAGTCGGCTTCGCGGATCTCGATCATGTGGTACAGCCCGGGATAGTCGCCGTAGGCCATCTCGGCCAGGCGAAAATCGGCGCCCTTGCCGGTGTGCGCCGGGATCGAGTCGTCGATGGTCACCGCGTTGTGCGCCGAGGCCACCTTGCTCAGGTGCACCAGCTCGGCCTCGCTGCCGTAGCGCGGGTCGATGTCGAAGCTGATGCGGTCGAAGTTGCCGTCCACGCTGGGGGTGAACTCGCGCTGGGTGATGCCGCCCGAGCGCTTCAACGGCCCGGTGTGCACGCCCTGGATGCCCAGCTCCGACAGCGCCTGCCACAGCTGCTCATGGGCCAGCGCCTGCAACACCGAACCGCCCTCCTCGACGATGATCGAGGCCGGGTACACCGTCAGCCACACCGAGGCGATGGCACTGGCGTCGCGGGCGCGGGCCTCGGCGTAAGGGTGCAGCCACATGCGCGCCTGCCCTGCATACAGCCGGGCGCGGTCGCGGGCGGCTTGCAGCATGGACTGGCCTTGCAGCCATTCGATGGTGTCCTGGCCTCGCTGGGTCATACGCTTGCTCCTTCGACGGGGGGCCTGGGGTCGTGCCCTCAAGGTGTGAGTGGGTTTGACTGCAATCGTTCGCATTTTTTGCTGCGACCAGCGGGCAGATGTGGCAGAGCTCCGCCGCACGGCGCGCCTACCCCGGCCCACACGCCCTCAAACCCACCCCTCCAGCCGCAACGTCGCCCGCACCAGCCGCTGCTCCTCCTCCTCGATCTCCTTGAGGTTCGCGCAGATGCCCTGGATATGCGCAATCGCCGCCTTGCGCGCCTGTTCCGGCATTCGCCCGGTCACGGCGTTGTACAGCCGCGCATGCTGGCGGTCGATCTGGCGCTTCTGCACATCGCGGTGGTACAGGTTGTTCACCGAGGCGAACACCGAGTTCAACAGCAGGTCGGTCAGCGAGCGCAGCGTCTGCACCAGCACCGGGTTGTGCGAGGCCTCGCAGATCGCCAGGTGAAACGCATGGTCCAGGTGCGCATGCTCCGAGGCCGTCAGTGGCTGCTCATGGGCCGCCAGCAACGCCTCGTAACTGCGCCGTATGAGCACGAAGTCCGCCTCGGTGCCGCGCAGCGCCGCCAGGCGTGCCGACTCCCCTTCCAGCAGGCTGCGCACCTCGAACAGGTCGTACAGGGTGCGCGGCTGCGAACTGAACAGGTGCATCAATGCCGAGGTGCTGCCCTGCCCCGACAACTGCGCCACATATGAGCCCTTGCCATGCGCAGTCTCGATGATGCCCTTGGCGCGCAGCAGCTTGAGCCCTTCGCGCAGGGCCGTGCGCGACACGCCGAGCTTTTCGGTCAGGCGCCGCTCCGACGGCAGCGCCTGGCCGACCTTGAGCACGCCATCGACGATCAGCCGCTCGATGCGCTCGCACACCACGTCTGCCACCTGCATTGAAAGCGCTTCGCCCATCGTTCCTCCAACTGGTATGACCAGACACCGTGGGCTTTATGACCCTTGCCAGATCAATACATAACTAACTGTATTTATTGAATATTCATGAACAAGCTGGAAAAACCTCAGAAACAAACTGGTTCGACCAGTGATTTGAGCGATAGACACTAAGCCGCCGCCGGCCAATGATGCAAGTGAGCCGTGTTCCATCGAGCCTCCATAACAACAAGACAAGGGTCGTTAGCCTGCCCATGAACATTCTCTACGACGAACGCGTCGATGGTGCGCTGCACAGCGTCGACCGGGCCGAGTTCCTGCACACCCTGCAGAGCCGCCTGCCCGACCTGGATATCCTGCACGCCGCCGAAGACCTCAAGCCCTACGAGTGCGACGGCCTCTCGGCCTACCGCACCACGCCGATGCTGGTGGTGCTGCCGCGCCATCTGGAAGAGGTGCAGAGCGTGTTGCGCCTGTGCCACGAGCGCAAGGTGCCGGTGGTGGCACGTGGCGCCGGCACCGGTTTGTCCGGCGGCGCGCTGCCGCTGGAAAAGGGCGTGCTGCTGGTAATGGCGCGCTTCAACAAGATTCTTGAAATCGACCCGGCCGGGCGCTTTGCCCGCGTGCAGCCCGGCGTACGCAACCTGGCGATTTCCCAGGCTGCCGCGCCGCATGGGCTGTACTACGCACCCGACCCCTCCTCGCAGATCGCCTGCTCGATCGGCGGCAACGTCGCCGAGAACGCCGGTGGCGTGCACTGCCTCAAGTACGGCCTGACCGTGCACAACGTGCTCAAGGTCGAGATGCTCAGCGTCGAGGGCGAACGCATGACCTTGGGCAGCGATGCCCTGGACGCCCCCGGCTTCGACCTGCTGGCGCTGTTCACAGGTTCCGAGGGCATGCTCGGCATCATCACCGAAGTCACCGTCAAGCTACTGCCCAAGCCGCAGGTGGCCAAGGTGCTGCTGGCCGCCTTCGACTCGGTGGAAAAGGCCGGCCGCGCCGTGGGCGACATCATCGCCGCCGGCATCATCCCCGGCGGCCTGGAGATGATGGACAACCTGGCGATTCGCGCCGCCGAAGACTTCATCCACGCCGGCTACCCGGTAGAGGCCGAGGCCATCCTGCTGTGCGAACTGGACGGCGTCGAGGCCGACGTGCACGACGACTGCGAGCGCGTGCGCGTGCTGCTCGAACAAGCCGGTGCCACCGAAGTGCGCCTGGCCCGCGACGAAGCCGAGCGCGTGCGTTTCTGGGCCGGGCGCAAGAATGCCTTCCCCGCCGTGGGCAGGCTGTCGCCCGACTACTACTGCATGGACGGCACCATACCCCGGCGCGAACTGCCCCACGTGCTGGGGGCCATCGCCGACCTCTCGGCCGAGTACAACCTGCGCGTGGCCAACGTGTTCCATGCCGGCGACGGCAACATGCACCCGCTGATCCTGTTCGATGCCAACACCCCCGGCGAGCTGGAACGCGCCGAGGCGTTCGGCGGCAAGATCCTCGAGCTGTGCGTGAAGGTCGGCGGCAGCATCACCGGCGAGCACGGCGTGGGCCGCGAGAAGATCAACCAGATGTGCGCCCAGTTCAACAGCGACGAGCTGAGCCTGTTCCATGCGGTAAAGGCTGCGTTCGACCCGCTGGGCCTGCTCAACCCGGGCAAGAACATCCCCACCCTGCACCGCTGCGCCGAATTCGGCGCCATGCACGTGCACCACGGCCAACTGCCCTTCCCGGACCTGGAGCGCTTCTGATGAGCACCGTACTGTTCGACCCGGCCCACGGCAGCGACCGCAGCGCCGACCTGCTGGCCCGCGTGCAGCAGGCCATCGCCGAGCGCACCCCGCTGTTCATCCGCGGCGGTGCCAGCAAGACCTTCTACGGGCGCCCCGTCGACGCCCAGCCACTGGACCTCGCCGGGCACACCGGCATCGTCTCCTACGACCCCACCGAACTGGTGATCACCGCCCGCGCCGGCACGCCCCTGCGCGAGCTGCAGGCCGCGCTGGAGCGTGGCGGGCAGATGCTTGCCTGCGAAGTGCCGTGCTTTGGCGACAACGCCACGGTCGGCGGCATGCTCGCTGCAGGCCTGTCGGGCCCGCGTCGCCCATGGGCGGGTTCGGTACGCGACTTCGTACTGGGCACGCGCATGATCAGCGGCCTGGGCACGCACCTGCGCTTTGGCGGCGAGGTGATGAAGAACGTCGCCGGCTACGACCTGTCGCGCCTGCTGGCTGGCAGCCTGGGGTGCCTGGGGGTGATCACCGAAGCCTCGTTCAAGGTGCTGCCCAAGTACCGCTGCCGGGTCAGCCTGCGCCAGGCCATGCCGCTGCAGATGGCCCTGGACAAGCTCGGCGAATGGGGCCAGCAGCCGATCCCGCTGACCGCCGCCAGCCATGACGGCAGCACCCTGTACCTGCGCCTGGAAGGCAACGAGGGTTCGGTACGCGCCGCCGCCGAACGCCTGGGCGGCGATGCGCTGGATGACAGCTACTGGGACGACCTGCGCGAACAGCGCCTGGCGTTCTTCGACGACCCGCGCCCGCTGTGGCGCCTGTCGGTGCCGGCACTGACGGCGCCGCTGGCGATCGAGGGCGAGCAGTTGATCGACTGGGGCGGCGCGCAACGCTGGCTCAAGAGCAGCGCCGATGCCGACAGCATCCGTCAACTCGCCGCCGCCGCCAACGGGCACGCCACCTGCTTCACCCCGGGCGTGGTGGACAGCCCGTTCCAGCCGCTGGCCGCACCGATCCTGCGGTTTCACCAGACGCTCAAGCGCAACCTGGACCCTCAGGGCATCTTCAACCCCGGCCGCCAGTACGCCGACGTCTGACCCAGGAGCCACCATGCAGACCAACCTGAGCGAAGCGGCCAAGCGCCTGCCCCACGCCGACGAAGCCGAACGCATCCTGCGCAGTTGCGTGCACTGCGGCTTCTGCAATGCCACCTGCCCCACCTACCAGGAACTGGGCGACGAGCTGGACGGCCCGCGCGGACGCATCTACCTGATCAAGCAATTCCTCGAGCAGGACACCGTCAGCGAGAAGACCCAGCAGCACCTGGACCGCTGCCTGACCTGCCGCAACTGCGAAACCACCTGCCCGTCGGGGGTGGAGTACCACAAGCTGCTGGACATCGGTCGCGACGCCATCGAGGCCCGTGTACCCCGCCCGCTGGGCCAGCGCCTGCTGCGCAGCGGCCTGCGCGCCGTGGTGCCGCGCCCGGCCCTGTTCCAGGCGCTGGTGAGTACCGGCGAGCTGCTGCGCCCAGTGCTGCCCGAGGCATTCAGGACCCACCTGCCACGCAGCGTGGCACCGGCCCGGCAACGCCCCCAGGCCACCCATGCACGGCGCGTGCTGATGCTCGAAGGCTGCGTGCAGCGCAGCCTGTCGCCCAACACCAACGCCGCCACCGCGCGCGTGCTCGACCGCCTGGGCATCAGCATCACGCCGATTGCCCAGGCCGGCTGCTGCGGCGCGGTGGACTATCACCTCAACGCGCAGGACACCGGGCTTGAACGTGCGCGGCGCAACATCGATGCCTGGTGGCCAGCCGTGGAAGCCGGCGCCGAAGCCATCGTGCAGACCGCCAGCGGCTGCGGCGCCTTCGTCAAGGAATACGCCTACCTGCTGCGCGACGACCCGGCCTACGCGGCCAAGGCCGAACGCATCAGCGCCCTGGCGCGGGACATCGTCGAAGTGATCCGCGCCGAACCGCTGGAGCGCTTCGAGGCGTGCTGCGACCAGACCCTGGCCTTCCACTGCCCGTGTACCCTGCAGCACGCACAAAAACTTGGCGGCGCAGTTGAAGCCGTACTCAAACGCCTGGGCTTCAACCTTACCGAGGTACCCGACAGCCACCTGTGCTGCGGTTCGGCCGGCACCTATTCGCTGACCCAGCCGGTGCTGTCCAGGCAACTGCGCGACAACAAGCTCGATGCGCTGGAAAGTGGCCACCCCGACGTGATCGCCACGGCCAACATCGGCTGCCAGACCCACCTCGACGGTGCCGGGCGAACCCCCGTGCGGCACTGGATCGAACTCGTTGACCAAGCCCTCAACCCAGGAGCCTGATTTCATGCAAAGCAAACCCGTAATGACCCTGAGCGACGTGCAGCAGATTCTCGCCGCCGCCCGTGCCGAGGCCCAGGCCAACCAGTGGGCCGTGAGCATTACCGTGGTCGACGACGGCGGCCACCCGCTGGGCTTCGAGCGCCTGGACGGCTGCGCGCCGGTGAGTGCCTACATCGCCACCGAAAAGGCCCGCAGCGCGGCGCTGGGCCGACGTGAAACCAAGCTGTACGAAGACATGATCAATGGCGGGCGCACGGCGTTCCTGTCGGTGCCGGTGATCAGCGGCACGCTCGAAGGCGGCGTGCCGGTGATCGTCGACGGCCAGGTGGTCGGCGCGGTGGGTGTGTCGGGGGTCAAGTCCGAACAGGACGCCCAGGTGGCCAAGGCCGGCGTTGCCGCCGTTAAAGACTGATCAGGAGCAACCGAACATGAACGACCGTATTCAGCGTCAACGCCTGCAGGTCGCGAGCGCCCTGCAGCACTTCATCGAAACCGAGGCCCTGCCCGGCACCGGTGTGCCGGAGGCCAACTTCTGGCAAGGCTTCGACGCCCTGGTGCACGACCTGGCGCCGAAGAACCGCGCCCTGCTCGCCGAACGCGACCGCCTGCAGGCCGCGCTGGACACCTGGCACCGCGCCCACCCGGGCCCGGTGGCCGACATGCCGGCCTACCGCGCCTTCCTGAGCGAGATCGGCTACCTGGTGCCGGTGCCTGAACAGGTGGCGGTGAGCACCTCCAACGTCGACAGCGAGCTGTGCGAACAGGCCGGCCCGCAGCTGGTGGTGCCGGTGATGAACGCGCGCTATGCGCTCAACGCCGCAAACGCACGCTGGGGCTCGCTGTATGACGCGCTGTATGGCACCGATGCGATCAGCGACGCCGACGGCGCCGAGGCTGGCGAGGGCTACAACCCGCGCCGTGGCCAGAAGGTCATCGCCTTCGCGCGCAAGGCCCTGGACCAGGCTGCACCGCTGGCCGGCGGCTCGCACGCCGAGGCCAAGGCCTACCGCATCGAGGACGGGCAACTGCGCGTCGACCTCATCAGCGGCCTGACCACCACACTCAAAGACCCCGCCAAGTTCGTCGGCTTCCAGGGTGATGCCGCCCAGCCGAACGCGGTGCTGCTGAAGAACAACGGCCTGCACCTGGAAATCCAGATCGACCCCACCAGCGCCATCGGCCAGACCGATGCGGCCGGGGTCAAGGACGTGCTGGTCGAAGCCGCCCTGAGCACCATCCTCGACTGCGAGGACTCGGTGGCCGCGGTGGATGCCGAAGACAAGACCCTGATCTACCGCAACCTGCTGGGCCTGATGAAAGGCGACCTGAGCGAAGCGATCAGCAAGGGCGGCAAGACCCGCGTGCGCCGCCTCAACCCGGACCGCGTCTACACCGCAGCCGATGGCGCAACACTGACCCTGCATGGCCGTTCGCTGCTGTTCGTGCGCAACGTCGGCCACCTGATGACCAACCCGGCGATTCTCGATGGCGATGGCGCCGAGATTCCCGAGGGCATCATGGACGCGGTGCTCACCGGCCTGATCGCCATCCACGACCTGCAGCGGCGCGGCAACTCGCGCAGCGGCAGCGTGTACATCGTCAAGCCGAAGATGCACGGCCCTGCCGAAGTGGCGTTTGCCGCCGAACTGTTCGGGCGTGTCGAAGACCTGCTGGCGCTGCCGCGCAACACCCTGAAGATGGGCATCATGGACGAGGAGCGGCGCACCTCGGTGAACCTCAAGGCGTGCATCGGCGCAGCGCACGAGCGGGTGGTGTTCATCAACACGGGCTTTCTCGACCGTACCGGCGACGAGATGCACAGCGCCATGGAAGCCGGCCCGATGCTGCGCAAGGGCGACATGAAGTCCACGCCGTGGATCACCGCCTACGAGCGCAACAACGTGCTGGTGGGGCTGGCCTGCGGGCTCAAGGGGCGCGCGCAGATCGGCAAGGGCATGTGGGCCATGCCCGACCTGATGGCCGACATGCTGGTGCAGAAGATCGGCCACCCCAAGGCCGGTGCCACCACCGCATGGGTGCCCTCGCCCACGGCCGCCACGCTGCATGCGCTGCACTACCACCAGGTGGACGTGCAGGGGGTGCAGAGCGAATTGCAGCGCATCGACCTGGCCGGCGAGCGTGACAGCCTGCTCAACGACCTGCTGACCATTCCGGTATCGCCGCGTCCGAACTGGAGCGATGCAGAAAAACTGCAGGAGCTGGAGAACAACTGCCAGGGCATTCTCGGTTACGTGGTGCGCTGGGTGGAGCAAGGGGTCGGGTGCTCCAAGGTGCCGGACATCCACAACGTCGGCCTGATGGAAGACCGTGCGACCTTGCGTATATCCAGCCAGCACATTGCCAACTGGCTGCTGCATGGCACGGTGAGTGAGGCCAAGGTACGCGAGGTGCTCGAACGCATGGCGGTGGTGGTCGACCGGCAGAATGCCGGGGATGCGGCATACCGCCCGATGGCGCCGGACTTCGCCACCTCGATGGCGTTCCAGGCCGCCAGCGACCTGGTGTTCAAGGGGCGTGAGCAGCCGAGCGGGTATACCGAGCCGCTGCTGCATGCGTGGCGCTTGAGGTTCAAGGCGGCGAACTGACGGGCCTCTTCGCCCGCAAGGCTGGCTCCTGCAGGAACCAGCCTTGCGGGCGAAGGCCCCGGCAACTACACGATGGGCAACCCATTGTTGACCACTTCCCGCGTATACGACGCCAGCTGCTTGGCATCCATGCTGGCCACCAGGTCGGCCTCGATGGGCCGGTGCGCCACGATACTCACATCGGTGCAGCCCAGGGCGTTGTGGCGGATCCGGCGCACTGCCGGGCTGATGGTCACGGGGATGATGCCGATGCCCATTTCCTTGGCGATGCGAAATGCACCGGTCTTGAACGGCAGCACGCCCTGCCCTGTGTTGCGCGTGCCCTCGGGGAAGATCCAGAGCGATGTATTGCTGTCGGCCACGCGGGTGGCGATGCGCCGCAAGCTGGTGATCGACGCGCGCGGGTTGCTGCGGTCGATGAACAGGCTGCCGGTCAGCCAGTACAGTTGCCCGGCCAACGGCAGCCAGCGCAACGACTGCTTGCCCACGATCACCGTGCCTGGGCGCAGCGCCTGGGCCACGACAAACGCATCGTGGTTGCTCTGGTGGTTGGCCACATAGATGTAGGAGCGGTCGGGCGCGATGGCGTCGAAACCACCGACCTCGACGCGCACGCCAAAGATCCAGTTGATGGCCCTGTAGACCTTGCAGGCCAGGTAGAGGTTGTCCTGCTTGCGCGGATTGAGCAGCAGCACCAGGCACAGGAACGGAAACGTCACCACCACGAACAGCACGACCAACAGCCAACGCACACACGCAATCATTGCTTTACCACCTTCCCTCGACATGTTCACCCGTCACGCTGCCAGTTGCAGTGCGCGGGTCGTCTGGTCATCTATTTCGATCCAGAAGGCCAGCACCGGCTTGTCGTCAATCATCTGCGGACGCGCGATTCTTCGCGTGGTCACGCCCATGCGCTTGAGCAACCGCTCGTTACCCATTGCAGTAAAGGCAATCAGCCTGCGCGCCCCCTGGGCACGCGCCACATCGATCACCTTGCCGACCATCGCCACGGTATTCTGCCAAGCCTGTTCAGCCGACAGGTATTGGCCTTTGGGCGAACTCATGGCGAAGCGCGAGAGCTCCCATATGTCCTGCTGATAGGGGAGCGGCGCATCGCCAACCAGGTGCGGAAACACTTCTGCCAGCAGGTACGGGCGATGGGTGGGGATCAGGCGGGCACAACCGAAAATATTCTGTTGCTTGTCGCATGCCAGCACATACAGCGTATCGGGGCGGTCGAACTCATCCCACTCCTGACCCTCGGGACACTGCAATGGCCAGCCCAGCTCCCTTACAAACACCTGGTAGCGGTACTCGGCCAGTGCGCTCGCCATGGTGCGCGGAAAGTCTTTGATGGTCCCGGTTACAGCAGTGAACATGAAAACGCCCCAACTCAAAGAGCTGGGAGTACAACAAACCCTCCGGAGCCTATATAGCTGCCCGAAAGGGCAGGTTTATTCGTAGGAAAAACCTGAAATGCCAGCGCACTGATGGCCATTTGCTACAGAAGTTTTCCGCGAAAACTGTACCGTACGGTATAATTCGGGCCTGTTTGCACTCTCCATTGGCCGAGCACATTCCACCCATGAAAGGCACATTGCGTGAATGACTGGCGCGAGCACTTCATTGCCGTGGTGACGGGGTGCCGCAACGAAGGCGAGCTGTTCAGCGAGCTGACCCGACTTACCCGCGAGCTGGACTTCGAGTTCTGTTCCTATGGGCTGAAGAATCCGCTGCCGATCGCCGCCCCGCAGTTCATCCTGCGCTCCAACTACCCCAGCGCCTGGGAAGCCAGGTACGTGGCCGAGGACTATTTTTCCTGCGACCCGACGGTGGCCCACGGGCTGACCCGCACCACGCCCCTGCAGTGGGCCGCCGCGCAACAGCAGCACCAGCAGGCATTCTGGGAAGAGGCGCGGCACTACAGCCTGGACCACGGCTGGTGCCTGTCGGTGCAGGGCGACTACGGCACCATCGGCCTGCTGTCCCTGTCCCGCCCGGATGACCCGATCTCCACACTTGAACTGGACGCCAAGGAAGCCAAGCTCATCTGGCTGTCGCAACTGGCGCACAGTGCCATGACCGGCTTCTTTGCCCAGACCCACCTGCCCGAGGCCCAGAAGGCCCTGACCGCACGGGAGAAAGAAGTGCTCAAATGGACCGCCGTGGGCAAGACCTACAGCGAGATCAGCATCATCCTCACCATCGACAGCCGCACGGTGAAGTTCCACCTGGTCAACGCCATGCGCAAGCTGCAGGCCAGCAACAAGGCCGAGGCGACGGTGAAGGCGATTCTGCTGGGGATGCTTTTCTAGGCCAGGGCTGCATCAATAGCTGAAAATTCCCGACACAGCGACTAAGGTAGGCACAGATCGGTGCCCGCCCCTGGCCCGAGACAACAAGATGACGGTGAGCCGCCCCTGCGCGCGCCACGGTCGACGGGAGCCCAGCATGCAGCATACCCAGACCAGCCCGAGCGATCTTGCGGCCTTCGTCGACGATCACTTCCCCGAGCGCGGCATCCGCCCCGACCCTGTCATTGCGCAGTCCTGGTACCGCAGCGTGGTCGAGCATCGCCTCGACCCCGGCGCCGCCGGGCGTACCCATGTGCTGGGCGCCGACGCCATCCGCCAGCATCAACAGCAGCACCAGCAATACCTGGCCATCGCCAGCCAGGGCGTCAGCGGCCTGGCCAGGCGCGTGGTGCCGGCCGGGTTCGCGGTGCTGCTCAGCGACGAACACGGCATCACCCTCGACACCCGCCTGCCCGAAGCCAGCCACATCTATACCCAGGCCGGGCTGGTGGTGGGCGCGCGCTGGGACGAGTCGATTGCCGGCACCAACGGCATCGGCACCACCCTGGCCGCCGCGCAGCCGCTGATCATCCACCGCGAAGAGCACTTTCTGGCCTCCAACTTTCGCCTGAGCTGCTCGGTGGCACCGATCTTCGACGCCCAGGGCCTGCTGCGTGGCTGCCTGAACGCCACTTGCCTGAACAGCAACGGGCCCAAGGAGGCGCAGTACCTGACCCTGCAACTGGTGATCCTGTATGCGCGGCTGATCGAGAACGCGCACTTTCGCGAGTGCTACCGCGACCGCCTCACCCTGTCGCTCAAGCCCATCGACGACATAGCCGACCTGGCCAACGAGCAGTTGCTGGCGCTGGACGACAACGGCCGCATCATCGGCGCCAACCGCGCCACCTTCGTTGCCCACCAGCGCGATGCGGCGCCGCTGCTGGGTGCGCGCATCGACAGCCTGCTGCCAACCTCGGTGGATGAACTGCTGCACCTGACCCAGGGCGGTGCACGCGGCGTGCGCCTGCGCGGGCAGCAGGACGACGCCTTGCTGGATGTGGGCCTGCGCATACCGTCGCAGCGCCACCGCCCTGCCCCGGCCAGACCGCCGGTGCGCAGCAGCCACCCCGACCTGCAGCAGCTGGCCGGCGGCGATGCGCGCCTGCAACAGGCGGTGCAGCGGGTGCGCAAGGTGCTCGACAAGGACCTGCCGATACTGATCACCGGCGAGACCGGCACCGGCAAGGAGGCATTCGCCCGCGCCATCCACCAGGCCAGTGCGCGGCGCGCCGGGCCGTTCATCGCGCTCAATTGCGCGGCGATTCCCGAGACGCTGATCGAGAGCGAGCTGTTCGGCTACCGCGGCGGCAGCTTCACCGGGGCCGACAAGAAGGGCATGAAGGGCAAGCTGGAACTGGCCGCCGGCGGCACGCTGTTTCTGGACGAGATCGGCGACATGCCGGCGCACCTGCAAACCCGTTTGCTGAGGGTGCTGGCCGAGCGCGAGATCTTCCCGATCGGCGCCCAGGCGCCGGTGGCGCTGGACGTGCAGGTGGTGTCGGCGACCCACCAGGACCTGCACGGGATGATTGGCGACAAGCGCTTTCGCGAGGACCTCTACTACCGCCTGGGCGGCATGAGCCTGGCGTTGCCGGCCTTGCGCGAACGCAGTGACCGGGGCGCGTTGATCGAGCAGTTACTGGCGGCGCAGAGCAGCGGCGTGCGGCTGACCGAACAGGCCCGCCAGTGCCTGCATGCCCATGCGTGGCCGGGCAACATTCGTCAGTTGCTCAATGCGTTGCGCTACGCGGTGGCGTTGGCCGAGGACGGGGTGATCGACGTGGATTGCCTGCCGGCGGAAGTGGTGCAGGTGGTGCGCGGCGAGCCGCTGCGCATCGACAGCCAGGACCCGGCCAGCGAGTTGCTGCAAAGGTTGCGGCGCCATCGCTGGAACATCAGTGCGGTGGCGGCTGAACTGGGGGTGGCGCGCTCGACGCTGTATCGGCAGATGAAGAAGTACGGGGTGGTGCAGCCCAATGATCGGTTGTGATGGCAGGGGTTGCTGTGCAACCCATCGCGGGTCGAGCCCGCTCCCACAGGCTGTGGGAGCGGGCTTGACCCGCGATGAGGCCCTAACAGGCTACCTGGGCCTCAGATCTGGATGTAGACCACATGGGTATGCGTGTACTCATACAACCCATGCTTGCCATCGGCCCCACCGATCCCCGACTTGCGCGTGCCGGCATGGAAGCCCTGCATGGCCTCGAAGTTCTCGCGGTTGATGTAGGTCTCGCCGAAATCCAGCGCGTTGCTGGCATGCATCGCTGCACTCAGGCTGCGCGTGTACAGCGATGAAGTCAGCCCGTATTCACTGTCGTTGGCCAGCGCAATCGCCTCGTCCAGGCTCTCCACGATCTGGATCGGCAACACCGGCCCGAAGATCTCCTTGCGCATGATCTCCATGTCGGCCGAGCAGCCGGCCAGCACCGTCGGCTGGTAGTGGAAGCCCTGCCCGCGATCGGCCACCGCGCCCCCGGTCACCAGCTGCGCGCCCTGCCCGGTGGCGGTGCGCACCATCTGCCCGACCTTGTCCAGGGCGGCCTGGTTGATCAGCGGGCCCATGTCCAGGTCCGCCTCGGCCAGCGGGTCACCATAACGGGTGGCGGCCATGGCGCTGGCCAGTTTGTCGGTGAACTCATCCGCCACCTCGCGCTGCACGTAAACCCGCTCGGCGCAGTTGCACACCTGCCCGGTGTTGATCACCCGCGACGCGGTGATCGACTTGACCGCCAGCTCCAGGTCCGCATCAGCCAGCACGATGGCCGGCGCCTTGCCGCCCAGCTCCAGGTTGAGCTTGGTGATGTTCGGCGCCGCCGCGGCCATGATCCGCGAGCCGGTGCCCACGCTGCCGGTGAAGCTGATCAGGTCGATGCCGGCGTGGCTGGTCAGGCGCTGGCCCACGGTCGCCCCGGTACCGCACACCACGTTGAACACGCCGCTGGGCAGGTCGGTCTCGGCCACCAGGCGGGCGAACTCGAAGCAGTTGATCGGTGTTTCTTCGCTGGGCTTGATCACGATGGTGTTGCCCGTGAGCAGGGCCGGCGCCATCTTGCGGGCGATCAGAAAGAACGGGAAGTTCCACGGCAGAATCCCGGCCACCACACCCAGCGGCTTGCGCAGCAGAAAGATGCTTTCACCGGCGCGGTCGCTGGTGAGCACCTCGCCTTCCAGGCGTCGCGCCCACTCGGCCATGTAGTCCAGGTAGTCGGCGGTGAAGTTGACTTCGACCAGGGCCAGGCCGAGCACCTTGCCCTGCTCGGCGGTGATGATGCGCGCCAGGCGCTCGGCGTTGTCGCGCACCTTGCTGGCGATCTTGCGCAGGTAGCCGGCGCGCTCGATGGCCGGGCGCGTGGCCCAGCTCTTCTGGGCCTTGCGCGCGGCGGCAATGGCCTGCTCCACCTGCGCGTCACTGGCCTGGGGTACACGCCCCAGCAGTTGTCCATTGGCCGGGTTGTGCACCTCGATCTGCGCGTCGCTGTCGACGAACGCATTGGCGATGTAGTTCTGGTAGATGACGTCACTCATGGGTCAATGGCTCCTTTTCAATGGGATGACTTGGCGCTGAACTGCTTCCAGGTATCGCCTTCCTGATGAAGGTCGTGGGCGCGCTTGATCAGGTACTGGTGGATCTGGTCGACCTGCTCGGGGGTGAAGGCGTCGGCGAACGACGGCATGCCATCCGGCACGCGGCCACCGAAGAGGATGCCGAGGAACATCTGGTGCTTTTCCGGGGTGAGCTTGCGCAGGTCGGGCAGCACGCCGCCGCTGACCGCGTGGATACCGTGGCACTGCGAGCAGTAACCGTCGTACAGCTTGGCGCCCGCCTCGATCGAAGCGGTGTCGTTGCTCAACGCGGGTGGTTTGGGGGTGTCCGGGCGTGGCGCCGGCTCTTGCAGCTTGGCGGTGCCGCCCAGCTTGTAGGTCAGCACCTGGGCGTACGGCTGCACGCCGGCCCGCAGCGACAGGGCCCCGGCAAAGGTAGAGAACGCGCCGCCCCAGCCGGCCATGAAGGTCACGTACTGCTCGCCATCCACGCTGTAGGTGACGGGCGCGGCCATCACGCCGCTGGCAGCCGGTTGCTCCCAGAGTTTTTCGCCGGTGTCGGCGGCATAGGCGATCACCCGCCCGTCGGCGCTGCCCTCGAACACCAGGTTGCCCGCGGTACTCAAGGTGCCGCCGTTGAAGATGGTCACGTAGGGCACTTCCCAGGCGGCCTGCTGCTTGACCGGGTCCCAGGCGATCAGCTTGCCCGACCAGCTTTTGGCCATCTCCAGCAGGCCTTCGGCGCCTTCGGGCATCATCCCGGTGCGCAGGCCCAGCTGGTACATGCTCTTGAACGGGTTGCGCTTGGGCGCCTCGGGGATGTGCTCGTAGTAGGCCGACATGATGTGCGCCGGGATGTACACCAGCCCGGTGTCGGGGTTGTACGACATCGGCTGCCAGTCATGCGCACCCCAGAACGCCGGGGTCACCAGGTTGCGCTTGCCGTTCTTCCAGTAGGCGGCGTTCTCTTCGTCCAGGATCGGCCGCCCGGTCTTCATGTCCATGCCCTTGGTCCAGCTCTGCGGCACGATGCCCTTGGCCGACAGCAGCTCGCCGGTGGCGCGGTCGATCACATAGAAGAAGCCGTTTTTCGGCGCCTGCATCAGCACCTTGCGCGGCTTGCCGTCGATGGGCAGCTCGGCCAGGATCATGTGCTGGGTGGCGGTGTAGTCCCAGGCATCGCCCGGGGTGGTCTGGTAGTGCCACACGTATTCGCCGGTGTCGGCATTGACCGCCACGATGGACGACAGGAACAGGTTGTCGCCCTTGGCCTGGCTACGCCATTTGGGGTCCCACAGCGAGCCGTTGCCCACGCCGATGTACAGCAGGTTCAGCTCCGGGTCGTAGGCGAACGAGTCCCAGGCGGTGCCGCCACCGCCCTGCTCCACATAGGCATCGCCGAACCAGGTCTTGGCGGCGATCTCCATGCCCTTGCCCTCGGGCGGCAGCTTGGGGTCGCCCGGCACGGTGTAGAAGCGCCACGCCTCCTTGCCGGTTTCGGCGTCGTAGGCGGTGACATAGCCCCGCACGCCGAACTCGGCGCCGCCGTTGCCGATCACCACCTTGCCGTTGACCACCCGAGGGGCGCCGGTGATGGTGTAGCTGCGCTTGTGGTCGGCGCGGGTGTCGACCGACCAGGCGCGCTGGCCGGTCTTGGCGTCGATGGCCTCCAGGCGCCCGTCGAGCACGCCCACGTAGACCTTGCCCTTCCACACCGCCACGCCACGGTTGACCGCGTCGCAACAGGCTTCGCCGGCGCGGTGGCGGTCCGATTGCGGGTCGTACTTCCAGATCAGCCTGCCGTCGCGCGCATCCAGCGCGTACACCACCGAGAACGGCCCGGTGGTGTACATCACCCCGTCGACCACGATGGGGGTGGCTTCCACGCCACGGTCCAGGTCCAGCTTGTAGCTCCAGGCCAGGCCCAGCTGGCCGACGTTCTGGTCGCTGATCTGCTTGAGCGGGCTGTAGCGCTGTTCGTCGTAGGTGCGCCCGGTGCTCATCCAGTTACCGGGCTCCTTGTCGGCGGCGATGATGCGCGCGCCATCGACGTTGGCCGGGATGTCCGCAGCCAGCGCCGGTGTACCCGCCAGGCTCAGCAGCACGGCAACGGCAAGGGATTTGAGGGGAAGCGAGGCGAGGCCAGTCTGTCTCATGGGAGTGTCCTGTTCTTATTAGTGGCGCAGTCTTCGCGCTGCGCCATCAGCTCATCGCAACCGCCATGCCAGCTGTGACATGAACCGCCACAACCGCTCTGGCACGCGGCTTTGCGCGCGCCGCACCGATGCCGCCCGCGCTGCAATCAACGCTACAGGTGTTGCATCACCCGCTACACAGGGCGCACACCTGTAGCGCAGTGCTGGCCCGGCGCACGCCACATTCACAAATCGAATGGCAGGGATTTCAACATTTAATTTGTGGATAGCTAAAGATGGTCATAACGTAGCGGTGCAATCCCTGAACGGGGCCGCCCGCCGCAGGCTGGCCCGGGGGACACAACAACAAACATCGAGACTGTCCATGTCCAGAACCACTTACTTCGCCCCCCACGGCGGGCACCCGGCTCAGACCGAGCTGCTGACAGACCGTGCCATGTTCACCGAAGCCTACGCGGTGATCCCCAAGGGCGTGATGCGTGACATCGTCACCAGCCACCTGCCCTTCTGGGACAAGATGCGCATGTGGGTCATCGCCCGCCCGCTGTCGGGTTTCGCCGAGACCTTCTCGCAGTACATCGTCGAAGTTGCCCCTGAAGGCGGCAGCGAGCGCCCGGAGCAGGACAAGAACGCCGAGGCGGTTCTGTTCGTGGTCGAAGGTGAAGTCGACATCACCCTGCAAGGCAAGCCGTACACCCTCAAGCCAGGCGGCTACGCATTCATTCCGCCGGGCGCCGACTGGAGCCTGCGCAACAACAGCGCGGCCAACGTGACCTTCCACTGGATCCGCAAGCACTACCAGGAAGTCGAAGGCCTGGCGCACCCGGAAGCGTTCGTCACCAACGAACAGGACGTTACCCCGATCCCGATGCCGGGCACCGATGGCGCCTGGGTCACCACCCGCTTCGTCGACATGGCCGACATGCGCCACGACATGCACGTCAACATCGTGACCTTCCAGCCGGGCGGCACCATCCCGTTCGCGGAAACCCATGTGATGGAGCACGGCCTGTACGTGCTGGAAGGCAAGGCGGTGTACCGCCTGAACCAGGACTGGGTCGAAGTGGAAGCCGGCGACTTCATGTGGCTGCGCGCCTTCTGCCCGCAGGCCTGCTACTCGGGTGGCCCTGGCCCGTTCCGCTACCTGCTGTACAAGGATGTGAACCGCAACGTGAACCTGACGCTGAACCCAAAGCGTTAAGCAGGTAGCGATGCAGAAAGCCCGCCGTGACTGGCGGGCTTTTTTGTGGGGAAGTGACCCGCAGGCTCACACCGCCTGTGCTTCGAGCAGGCCGGTCAACACGCCCGCCAGCGCTCGTACCATCGGGTCGGCCGTCTGGCGATGCAGAATCAGAATCTCGTAGCTGTCGATCACCGGCAGGCCATCCGCCTCGCCGAGCACCCGGTGCTCGGCGGTGACGGCGCGTGGCGGCAGCAGGCTGATACCCATGCCGTCGGCCACGGCGGCCTGAATGCCGCTGAGGCTGGAGCTGGTGAACGCGATGCGCCAGCGCCGGCCCAGGCTCTCTACTGCGCTGATGATTTCGTCGCGGTACAGCCCGCGTGGCGGAAAGGTCACCAGCGGGATCGGGTCCAGCGCCAGGGCCGGGTTGTGTGCGCTGTCGATCCAGCGCAATTGCTCCGGCCAGCTGGCCACCCCTTCGCGACCGTTGCGCCGCTGCTTGAGCAGCACCAGGTCGAGCTCGCCGTTGTCGTAGCTCTGGCTGAGGTCGCGGCACAGGCCGCTGGTGACTTCGAGCTTGACCTGCGGGTGCTTGCGGTTGAACGCCGACAGCGCGTTGGTGGTGCGCCCGCCAACGAAGTCTTCGGGTACGCCCAGGCGCAGGGTCACGCCGACCGTGGCGCCGGCCAGGGCTTCGAGCATCTGGTCGTTGAGGGCGAGCATGTGGCGGGCATAGCCGAGCAGGGTCTGGCCGGCGTCGGTGGGCAGCACCTCGCGATTGCCGCGCTCGAGCAGGCGGTGACCGACCATCTCCTCGAGGCGCCGGACCTTCTGGCTGATGGTCGACTGGGTGGAATGCAGGCGCGTGGCCGCTGTGGTGAAACTGCCGCAGTCGGCCACCACCACGATGGCGCGCAGCAGGTCGAGGTCGAACAGAGACCTGTTGGGTTTGAGGCTGAGGCTCATGGCGGGATTCAGGTTTTGAATGGGTAGGCGGTTTTCTAGCATGTGCCGGGGGGTTGGGCAAATGCGCGAACCTGCAGGAGCCGGCCTAGCCGGCCAAAGGGTTGGGTTACCCCAGCAGGTTCGGCACAGACGAAATCAGCAGCGAGACACCCGAGGCAGTCAGCAAGCCCAGCACGATGCGGCGAAACTGCAGGTCGCTGATGCCGATGTACAGGCGCGTACCAAGGAAGGTCGGAATCAGCATGGCCGGCGCGACGATGGCGAAGAACGGCAGCATGTCCACCGTAACGATGCCGGTGCCCAGGTAGGTGAGCATGGTCACGAACAGCATCGACAGGTTGAAGTTCTGGATGATCGAGCGCTGCAGGTCGCGCTCGTAGCCCTTGAGGGTGCACCACAGCGTCGGGACCGTGCCGGTGAAACCGCCAAGCCCACCCATAACGCCACCGATCACACCGATGACGCCATCGACCAGCCGGCCGGCCAGCGGGATTCTCGGCAATCTGCCGGCCAGCAGCATGACCGGGCACCAAGTCACCAGCAGGGCCCCGAGCAAGGTCTTGAACCAGTGCATGTCCAGGTTGGGCAACAGCGCAACACCCAGAGGAATGCCGGCCAGGCCACCGAGGATGAAGGGCAGCAGGCGTTGCAGGCTCAAGCCCCGGCGCACCGAGAACGCGGCCACCACCTGCCCGGTGAGGCCGCCGAACACCGCCAGGGTGGCGGCCAGCTTCGGGTCGAGCACCCAGGCCCAGAACGACATCGCGACCATGCTGAAGGCGAAGCCCGAAAGCCCCTGGACGAACCCCGCAACAACGGCCCCGAGAGCGACCACCAGGTAGATCGTGAGCATCTGCAAGACATCCGGGGTGACTGTGAACGAGTTAGCGATGATGCCATCGCGCAGGGGGGGCCTGTCCAGCATGTCAGCCCCCACTGCAACATCGTCACACCGCCAGCAGCACGCCCCACAACGGCAACGCTGCGGCCAGCCAAACCATTGCACGCGGCCAGTACGGCAACAGCATCGCCACCCCGAACCCCGCCAGTGAAATACCGCCAAACCAGGCTACCGGCCCCATCGCCCAGCCCCAGGCCACGCCACTGACCCACAGGCTGATGGCCAGCGCCGACCAGCCCGCCGACCGCAGGGCCACCCTCAACCAGGGTGCAGGTGCCCTGCCCCACACCTGCTTGTAGTGCCGCTCCAGCCCCAGGCACAACGCCAACATGCCCACATAGGCAAACACCACCACGCCGATCATCAGCATGTCATTGCCCCTCCACCGCTACCGTCGCACGCTTGCGCGCAGGTTTTTCTTCACGCGGCGCCACGCAGCGCCATGCCGCATACGCCAGCAACCCACCCAGCACCACGCTGGTGGCCTCCAGCACGCGGTGCGCCGGGTCGTGCTGCGCGGTCAACGCGCCCAGCACCGGCAGGCCGATGCACAGTACCGCGGTCAGCCCCAGCTGCTCGGCCCAGGCGCGCTGCGCCGGACGCAAACCGGCATGCAGCAGCGACAGCAACCACACCGCGAAGAACGCCTTGACCTCCCAGTTGGCCCGCTGCGCCAGCTCCACCGGCAGCAGGCGGTTGGCCCACAGCAAGCCTGCGCAGGCCAGCATCAGGCCGGCGACGAACGCCACGTTGAAGCTCTCGGCCACCTTGTACCAACGCTGCGCCGACACCGAGGCACTGGCGTACTTGCGCCGGCGCTTGACGCAGAACAGCACCAGCCCGGTGCCGATCATCGCGGTGCTGACCAACGCACACACGAAGTACAGCCAGCGCATCGGATAGCCGCCGAACTGCGCGAAGTGCAGCCCCGCCATCACCCGCTGGGTGAGCACGGCAGGCCGCATGTCGGGCACATCGCGCAGCAGCTCGCCGCTGACGCCGTCGAACACCATGGCCTGCCCCTTGCTCAGGGCGATGCGATAGCCCAGGGTCGGGCGCACCTCGATCCGCGCGGCCGCCGTACCGGGGTTGGAGATACCGATGCTGCTGATGGCGCCCAGCCGCTCTTGCGCGCTGGCCAGTACCGGGGCCAGGTCGACCAGCGCGGCTGGCTGCTTGAGCGCCGCGCGCGGCGTGGGCAGACGCTGCTCGCCCTGGGCCTTGTAGTACGCCTGGTTGTCACCCTCGAACAGCGCATCCACCGCCGCCGGCATGTAGATCAGCAAAAAGATCACCAGCCCGGTGTAGGTGATCATCAGGTGAAACGGCAACAGCAGCACCGCGCTGGCGTTGTGAAAATCCAGCCACGAGCGCTGGCCCTTGCCGGGGCGGAAGGTGAAGAACTCCTTGAAGATCTTCTTGTGGATCACGATGCCGCTGACCAGCCCCACCAGCATCACGATCGCCAGGGCGCCGACCACGAAGATGCCCCAGTTGCGCGGCAGGTTCAGGGTGAAGTGAAAGCGGAAGAAGAAGCTGCCGCCGGCCGTTTCGCGCACCTCGATCGGCTCGCCGGTATGCGGGTCGAGCGCGGTGCCGCCACCGCGTCGACGCTCGCCGGACGCTACCTGCAAACCGGGCGAACGTGCATCCGGCAGGCTGATGTTCCAGTTGCTGGCGCCCGGTGCATGCTGGGTCAGGTAGGCCAGCCCGCGTTGCGCGGCCTGCAACTGGGTGAGGTCGTGGCTGCGCACCTCGGGGCGCATCCAGTTGTCGATTTCGCTGTCGAACACCGCCAGCGTACCGGTGGCGAATATCGCGAACAGAAGCCAGCCGAAGATCAGGCCGGCCCAGGTGTGCAGCCACGCCATGGATTGGGTGAAGGTATTTTTCATCTCACAGGCTCCACAACTGCGGCCAGAAGCCGACCGCCGCCAACGGCACTGCCAGCGCCGCCGGCCACCACGCACGCAGGGCATCGCGACTGGCGAAGGCCCACAGGAACGCGCAGGTGTAGAACGCAAAGGACGGCAGGCTGGCCACGATCACCGCATCCACCGCAGGCATTGGCAGCACACGGGCCAGAAAAGCCGTGGCCGCATAGCTGAATGCATAGCCGCCCAGCAAGGCGGCTACCGCGCGCGACACAATCAACAACCAGACCGGTCGGGTGTTGCTCATCAGGTTTCTCCTTGTGCTGCCGCTGGCAGGCGCAGGTTCACGCGCAGGCCCGGCTTGAGGTTCTGTGCCCATACCTGGCCGCCCTGCAACTGCACCCGGCAACGGGCGATCGTCAGGCCCAGGCCGAAGCCGTCGCCGCCCGGGCGTGCGGCGTCGAGTCGGGTAAAAGGTTGGAAGATGGTCTCCAGCGCAGCCTCGGCCACGCCGGGGCCCTGGTCGTCGATCCACAGGTGCCAGCAATCGCCATCGCGCCGGCCGCCCAGGCGCACCTGCCCGTTGGCAGGCGAATGGCGGATGGCATTGCGCACGATGTTTTCCATCGCCTGGGCCAGGCCGTTGAGGTGGCCGCGCACCAGGCAGTCTTCGGTGAGCGCCATGGGCAGTTGCCCCTCGCGCCAGCCGGACTCGAAACAGGCGTTCTCGCGTACCACCTCCCACAGGGTCTGCACCTCGACCGTGTCCAGCGCCAGTTGCGGGCGCTCGGTGCCGAGCCACACCAGCTCCAGGGTGTCGTCGACCAGCTGGCGCATGCACTGCACCTCGCGGGTCAGGCGCTCGCGCAACACGTCATCGTCGGGCTCGTTTTCGGCGGCCATGTGCAGGCGCGTCAACGGCGTGCGCAACTCGTGGGACAGGTCGGCGAGCAGGCGCTGCTGCAGCGACACGGTCTTTTCGAGGCGCTCGGCCATGTGGTCGAAGGCCCGCCCCAGATCGCCCAGTTCGTCGCTACGCCGGGAAATCGCCGGGTCGACCCGGGTGTCCAGGCGGTCGGCACGCAGGGCATTGGCCTGGGCGCGCAGGTGCGCCAGCGGGCCGATCAGCACGCGATACAGCAGAAAACCCGCCAGCAGTGCCAACAGCGCCGGCAGCAGCCCGTGGATCAGCAGTTGCACCAGCAGCGGACGCATCGACGGCATGAAGCGCTCGGGCAACTGGATCACCAGCCTGCCGGCCTGGGGCGCCTCGGGGAACGGCACGCTGATCGCCGGCAGCTCGGGGGAGCGCTTGCTCATGGGCCAGTCGAGCTCGCGCATGAACGTCACGTACTTCTGCTGCTCATCGGTCAGCGTCTGGCTGCTCAACGAGCGCAGGTCGCTGCCCAGCACCAGCGCCCAGCCCGGCTCGCGGATCTTCAGGTCGGCCAGCCACCGGTCGACGCCTGGCGTACCGCCGCTGCGCCACGCCGCGTGGGCCTCCACGGCGTAGCCCTTGAGCACCTGGCGCGCCTCCTCGCTCAGGTGATAGCTCCTGCGCTCCAGGTGCGCACCGCCCGAGCGGCTGAACCAGATGATCGACAGGCACAGCACCACCAGCAGCGCGCACAGTTTCCACAGCAGCGAGTGACGTCCGGGCAAGCTCATGCCGGCACCTGTGTCAGCACGTAGCCCTTGCCCCATACCGTGGCCAGGCGGCCGGCATAGCCGATGGCGGCCAGCTTGCGGCGCACGTGGCTGACGTGCATGTCCAGCACGCGGTCCTGCTGGGAGAACGGCCTGTGCAGCACCTGCTGGTAGAGGAACGGCTTGCTCAGCACTTCCTCGGGGTGCGCCAGCAGCACTTGCATCAGGCGGTACTCGATGGGGGTGAAGCTGGCCACCGCGGTGCCCAGTTGCATGTCCTGGCGCATGTCCTTGCGCAGCGCCGCCGGCTCGCCCTGCGCGCCTTCCGGCGCGGCCCGCTCATAGGCGACCCGGCGCAGTACCGCATCGATGCGCACGTCCATCTCGTTCATGCTGAACGGCTTGGGCAGGTAGTCGTCGGCGCCCTGGCTGAAGCCGACGATGCGGTCCTGCTCGGCACCCAGTGCCGACATCAGGATCACCGGCACCATGAACCGCTCGCGCAATTCACCCAGCAGTTGCAGGCCGTCGCGACCGGGCAGGAGGATGTCCATGAGGATCAGGTCGAAGGCCGTCCAGGCCTGCAGGTCGGTGCTGTCGTCCACGCCATGACAGACGCTCACATCGAAACCGCGGCGACGCAGGTGCTGTTCCAGATGGGCCGCCAGCAGCGGATCGTCCTCGACGGCCAGAATCTTCGTGGCAGGTTGTGCTGATAGATAACTCACGCTTCACCTTGGGTAGTACGGGTGTAGAGGGCCTGAAAACACAAAAAGCCGCCCCGGGCCGATCGATGCGCGATCGACCCGGGGCAGCCTGTAGGCAATGGCGGCTCAGAACGAGATGTTCAGTGCCGCGAACAGCGCCCGGCCCGGCTGGTTGTAGGTGTTGGCGCCCGAACTGCTGGCGTTGCCACCCCGGTGGATCTGCTTGTCGAACACGTTGTTCACGCCAAAGCGCACGTCGTAGTTCTTGGTGATCTTGTAGCCGGTGCTCACATCGACCAGGCCGTAGGCTTCGACGTCCTGCTGGGCATCCAGGTCGTAGTTCTGCTGGGTGCGGTAGTTGTAGGTCGGCGACTTCTGCTTGCCGAAATAGGTACCGGCGACCTGGAACGACAGCTTGTCGGTGGCACGCCAGTCCAGGGTGCTGTTGACCGTGTACTTGGGAATCACGCTCAGCGGCTCGCCGGTGTCGCGGTTGTCGTTGTTGAGCATCAGGGTGAGGTTGGTGTTCCAGTCCAGCGACGGGGTCAGCTCGACGAAGAAGTTGCCTTCTACCCCTTCCACCAGTGCCTTGCCGGCGTTTTCCCACTGGGTCACGCGGCGACCGCTGTTGATGTCGTAGATCACGTCGGTGCCACCGATGATCTTGTTCTTGTAGTCGTTGCGAAAGTACGTCGCGCTGGTGCGCCAGGTGCCACGGTCGTAGAGCAGGCCGATTTCCTTGTTGACGCTGGTTTCGGGGTCGAGGTTGGGGTTGCCCTGCAGGTAGCAGCCGCCGTTGTTGGTCTGCTGGGTGCTGCAACCGTTGCCCCGGCTGTAGAGCAGGTAGTTGGGGTTGGCCTGGTACAGGTTCGGGGTCTTGTAGGCCCGTGCGATACCGCCCTTGACGGTGAGGTCGTCGGTGAGCTTGTGCGCCACGTTCAGGCTCGGGCTGTAGTTGTCGCCGAACTCTTCGTGGTGATCCAGGCGCAGGCCCGGGGTGATGGTGGTGTCGCCGATCACGATGTTGTCTTCGGCGAACAGGGCGAAGCTCTTGGCCGACATCTTCGAGTCGCTGCGATCGAAGCCTGCGATTTCATTGCCGGCACCACCGCTGGGGTCGAAGCTTTGCGGGCGCAGCGAGCCCTTGTCGTTGAGCACTTCGTACAGGTACTCGCCACCCAGGGTCAGCACATGTTCGCTGCTGTCGAGGCTGAACGGCAGGTTCACTTCGCTGGACAGGCGCGTGTTGCGCAGGCGTGACATGTCGGCACCGGTGTCGTTGATCGAGCCTTCCGGGCCACCGGCCAGGCCTTCGTTGAGGCGCCAGTTGCGCACGTATTCATACGACAGAGACGACTTGGTCGAGCCCCACTGGAAGTCGCCCAGGTGCGTGAGGTCGTAGGTGCTGCGTTGCATCACGTTGGTTTCGTGGCCGTACAGGCTGGAGATGCGCTCCACGTCACCGCCGCCGTTGCTGTTCATGGTGTCGCCGGCGTAGATGTTGCCCTGGCGGCTGTAGCCGCTGCTCAGCTCCAGGCGGTGCTCATCGTTCAGGCGCCAGCTGAGCAGGCCGTTGATGTCCTTGTTGCGCACGCCTTCGCGGCCGGCCACCAGCGCGCTGTTGGCGCTCTTGGCGTTGATGTCCAGGTCATCGGCGTCGGTCTTGGCCAGGCCGCCATACACACGGAACGCCAGGTCGTCGGTGAGGCCGCCGCTGAGGCTGAAGTTGGTGCGCTTGCTGGCGCCTTCGGCGTGGTCTTCGGGCAGCGTGGTGAACAGGCTGACGTTGCCCTGCAGCTCCTGGGTGGGGCGTTTGGTGATGATGTTGACCACCCCGCCCATGGCGCCGGAGCCATAGCGTGCAGCAGCCGGGCCGCGCAGGATCTCGATGCGCTCCACCGCCTCGGCCGGTACCCAGTTGGTTTCGCCACGGGTGTCGCGGTCGCCGTTCCAGCCGTAGCGCACTGCGTTGCGGGCGCTGGAGGGCTTGCCGTCGATCAGGATCAGGGTGTTTTCCGGGCCCATGCCGCGCAGGTCGATCTGGCGGTTGTTGCCGCGTGCGCCGCTGGCGCTGTTGCCGGTGAGGTTGACCCCCGGTTCGCGACGGATGATGTCGGACAGGTCGTTGGCGGGCGGGTGACGCTTGATGTCCTCGGCGGTGATGATCGAAGAGCCCAGTGCCTGCTTGGCTTCCTGCTCGGCGGTGACCATGGTGTTCTGGATCACCAGGGTGTTCTCGCCGTTCTGCTCGTCATCGGCCTGGGCCGAGGTGGCAATCAGGGCCGGCGATGACAGCGCGACAAAGGCCCAGGCCAGGCTGTTCGGGGTACTTCTGGACTGCATTTCACGTCTCCGTCACATCAAGCACAAGGGCAGCCTGCACGGCAGGGCTGCCACAAAGAGACGCCAAATATAATGATTCTCAAATGTGTTTAAATCTTATTTACGAAATTTACATATGGTTCCGCCTGGGCTGATAACCAATCTGTCTAATTTAATAAACAAACCATCAGTCATCACCCGCGAAAAAACGGAAACATCGGCAATTTTGCGTTTTATCTGCGAGCACCCCGCCTCAAAGTGGAAATATTAATTGACACTTGTCTGTCAATTTTCTTATGGTCCTTGCCTCCTGTATGCCATCACTGCGCCACCCCTGCCGAGCACCGCCCAACGATGCCCACCCGCGATCCAGAGCGGGCCGTTGCTGCTCGACACCGTGAAATCAAGGACCTGATCATGTTGCTGCGTCGCCTGCGAATTCAATGGAAGATCACCTTGCTGGCGGGCCTGTGCCTGCTGGCCGTCGTGGTGGTGCTGATGGTGGCGACACGGGTGCAGTCCTCGCGCAGCGCCACGCTGGTGAGCAGCGCCAGCACCCAGATGCTCGACCAGAACGCGCGCCTGCGCCTGCACACCTACGCGCAGCTGCAGGCGGCGCAGATCCAGCGCTACTTCCAGAGCGCCTACCTGTACGGCAACGGTTTTGCAGACCTGGTGATGTACCTGCGCGCCCAGGGCAATGGCGACCTGCGCCAGGCCCTGACCCGCGAAACCGAACGGGCGCTGGGCAACAACCCCGAACTGCTCGGGCTGTACCTGGTGTTCCTGCCCGATGCGCTGGACGGCAAGGACGCGGCCTTCGTCAACCAGGCCGGCGCGGGCAGCAACGAGGCCGGACGGTTCTCGTTGTACTGGTCGCAGCCCAGCCCCGGCACCCTGGAGCGCGAGGCGATGCCTGAATCGATGCTCGCCGACACCAGCGTGTCGGCCAATGGCTCGGTCTCCAACCGCTGGCTGACCTGCACCCTGGAGAGCGGTGACACCTGCATGGTGGAGCCCTACTTCGACACCGTGGGCGACCGCACCCCGCTGACCACCAGCATCTCCATCCCGCTCAAGCACAACGGCAAGCTGATCGGCGTGCTGGGTGTGGACATCAGCCTGGACAACCTGCAGCTGCTGAGCCTGGAGGGACGCAAGGACCTGTTCGACGGCAACGGGCAGGTGAGCATCGTCAGCGCGACCGGCCTGCTGGCCGGCCACAGCGAGGACAGCGGCCAGTTGAGCAAGCACTTCGAGCAGGTGTTCGGCACCGACTCCAGGGCCCTGGCCGAACAGATGCGCGCCGGCAAGGCGGCCGAATTCAACGACAACGGCCTGCTGCAGGTGAGCCAGTCGTTCGCCCCGGTGCCCGGTGCCCAGCCGTGGAGCGTGCTGCTGGAGGTGCCCGAGCAGGTGCTGCGTGCGCCGGCCGTGGCACTCAACAATCGCCTGGACACCTACAATGCCAGCGCCAACCTCGGCAGCCTGTTGATGGCACTGGTGGCCGCGGTGGTGGGGTTGCTGGTGATCTGGCTGACCGCGCGCGGCGTGACCCGCCCGATACTGGACGTGGCGGCGATGCTCAAGGACATCGCCAGTGGCGAGGGCGACCTGACCCGGCGCCTGGAGTATGCGGGCAAGGACGAGCTGGGTGAGCTGGCGGGCTGGTTCAACCGGTTTCTCGACAAGCTGCAGCCGGTGATTGCCGACGTGAAGGCCTCGGTGCACGACGCACGCGGCACCGCCGACCAGTCGGCGGCACTGGCCAGCCAGACCAGCGCCGGCATGCATCAGCAGTACCGCGAGGTGGACCAGGTGGCGACGGCGTCGCACGAGATGAGCGCGACTGCGCAGGATGTGGCGCGCAACGCCGCGCAGGCCGCCGAGGCTGCGCGCGGCGCCGACCATGCCAGCCGCGAAGGCCTGGAGCTTATTGGCGACACCACCCGCGCCATCGAACAACTGGCCGGCGAGATGACCACCAGCATGCAGGAGGTGGAACACCTGGCCACGCGCAGCGAGCAGATCGGCTCGGTGCTGGACGTGATCCGTTCGATTGCCGGGCAGACCAACCTGCTGGCATTGAATGCCGCCATCGAGGCAGCGCGGGCGGGGGAAGCCGGGCGCGGCTTTGCGGTGGTGGCCGATGAAGTGCGCAACCTGGCCAAGCGCACCCAGGACTCGGTGGACGAGATTCGCGTCGATATAGAAGGGTTGCAGCAAGGCACCCGCGAGGTGGTGGAGGCCATGCACAACAGCCACCGCCAGGCGCAGGACAGCGCGGCGCGTGTGGAGCAGGCATTGCCGGCCCTGCAGCGCATTGGCGATGCGGTGGCGGTGATCACCGACATGAACTTGCAGATCGCTTCGGCGGCGGAGGAACAGAGTGCCGTGGCCGAGGAAGTGAACCGCAACGTGGCGAGCATTCGCGACGTGACCGAATCGTTGTCCGGGCAAGCCGAGGAATCGGCGCAGATCAGCCAGACACTCAACCGGCTGGCCAATCATCAGCAGGGGCTGATGGCGATGTTCAGGGTGTGATGTGGTTGGCGAGGCGCAACGGTTTAGGCGTGAATACGGTCGGCGGCGTGCGATGACGAAAAATATACTAATCCCTGAGACACAAAGAGAATATTTTTTCTATAAGCACCAAACAAACCGAACAACAGTCAAAAATTTTCTCCGTCATCGTCGGTAGGCTACCTACCTGCCCTTCACGTGCACAAAAAGACGATGACCATGCCAGAACTACCGCTGTACCTCGACTACGCCGCCACTACTCCGGTCGATGACCGGGTGATCGAAGCCATGCTGGCCTGCCTCGGCCGCCAGGGCAATTTCGGCAACCCCGCCTCCACTGGCCACGGCTATGGCCAGGCCGCCCGACAGGCCGTGGACCACGCGCGCCAGCAAGTGGCCGACCGGGTTGGCGCTACCGCACACGCCCTTGTATGGACCTCGGGCGCCACCGAGTCCAACAACCTGGCCCTCAAAGGCATTGCCCAGGGCCAGCCTGGGCGCCGTCACCTGATCACCAGTTGCCTGGAGCACAAGGCGGTGATCGACACCGCCCATGAACTGGAGCGCCAGGGCCACACGGTCACCTGGCTCAAGCCCGATGCACAGGGGCTGATCCAGCCCGAGGCCGTGCAGGCGGCCTTGCGCGAGGACACCGCACTGGTGTCGTTGATGTGGGTGAACAACGAACTCGGCACCCTCACCGACATCGCCCGCATCGGCGACATCGTGCGCGAACACGGCGCACTGCTGCACGTGGACGCGGCGCAGGCGGTGGGCAAGGTGGCCATCGACCTGGGCACGCTGGCGGTCGACCTGATGTCGTTTTCGGCGCACAAGGTCTATGGGCCCAAAGGCATCGGTGCGCTCTACGTCGGCCCGCGTGCGCGCCCCGTGCTGCAGGCGCAGATGCATGGCGGCGGGCACGAGGGCGGTATGCGCTCGGGTACGCTGGCTACGCATCAGATTGTGGGCATGGGCGCGGCGTTCGAGCTGGCGGGCGTGCAAGGTGATGCGCAAAGCATGCGCATCGAGCAACTGAGCCAGCGCCTGCGTGAAGGCTTGCTGGCCCTGCCGGGCGTGACCCTGAATGGGTGCGCGCAGCAGCGTGTCCCGCACACCTTGAACCTGTGCATCAGCCGCAGCGGGTTCAACAGCGCGCAGGTGGCCGGCAGCCTGGCGCTGTCGTCGACCTCCGCGTGCAGCTCGGCCACCCAGGCCCCTTCGCATGTGCTGCTGGCACTGGGGCTGGATGCCGGCCAGGCGCTGAGCAGTGTGCGGGTGAGCGTGGGGCGGTACACCGAGATGGCAGATGTGGAGCGGGCAATCGAGGTGTTCAGGGCTGCGCTGCAGGCGCCGGCAGGGTTCTGGTAAAGCGGCCTGCAGGAGCCGGCCTTGCCGGCGATGGTGCGTACAGCCCCCCTGGCCCGGCATGGCCGGGCATCGCCAGCAAGGCTGGCTCCTACACCCTTGCCACGGCTTACTCGGCTTGCACGTAAGCCGCCGGTTTGTCGGCCACCCGGTTGCGCTTCACGAAATAGGCCACCACCACCAGCACCGTGGTGGCCGCGATGAACCACAGTTGCAGGCGCGATGCCGGGTCGATGGCCTGGCTGCCGATCACGGCGAGCAGCGCAAGCAGTGCCACGACGTTGGCATAAGGGAAGAACCAGGCGCGGAAGGCCTTGGGGTCGACCGGTTCGTGACGGGTTTTCAGGCGCATGGCCAGGTGGGCAATGATGATGAAGATCCACACGATCATCACGAAGGTGCCGCTGCTCTTGGCCAGGGTCATGAACAGGTCGCCGCCGCTGAGAAAGTGCACGGTCAGAATCGTCAGGCAGATGCACAGGCTGAGCAGCAAGGCATTGAGCGGCACGCCCTTGGCCGTGGTGTGCGAGAACAGCTTGGGCGCATGCCCACGCTGGCTCAGGGAGAACAGCATGCGCGAGTTGGAGAACATGAACGAGTTCATCACCGACATGAACGAAACGAACAGCACGATCTTCATCGCCACCGCCGCGCCGCCGAACCCGGCCAGGGTGAACAGCGACACATAGGGCGACGCCAGGTTGGCCTTGTCGGTCCACGGCAGGCACAGGATCAGGATCGACACCGAGCCCACGTAGAACAGCATCACGCGCAGGATCACGCTCTTGATCGCGCGGATCACGTTGCGGCGCGGGTTCTCGGACTCGCCAGCCGCCACGGCGGCGATTTCACTGCCGCCCAGCGAGAAGATCACCACGATCACCCCCGCCATCACCGGCGACAGGCCATTGGGCATGAAGCCGTCATGCGCGGTCAGGTTCACCAGGCCAGGGGACGGGATGTCGCTGTGCAGGCCGAGCAGAATCGACACGCCCAGCAGCATGAAGATGAGGATGGTGGCGACCTTCAGCGCGGCCAGCCAGTACTCCACTTCGGCGAACGACTTCACCGAGTAGGCGTTGCTCGCCATCAGGGTCACCAGCATGATGAACGCGCCCGCCCAGATCGGCAGCCAGGGCAGAAAGTCATGCAGGATGGCGCCCAGCAGCACGGCCTCCAGGGTGATCGTCATCATCGACTTGAACCAGTACAGCCAGCCGACGGTAAAGCCGGCCCACTCGCCCAGGTACATGTTGGCGTAGGTGGAGAACGACCCCGCATCGGGGGTGCGGCAGGCCATCTCGCCAAGCATGAACATCACCAGGGTGACCACGATGCCGCCGATGAAATACGACAGGATCGCGGCGGGGCCGGCCGACGCGATCAGCGAGCCGGAGCCCATGAAAAGCCCAGCCCCGATCACGCCCCCCAGCGCGATCATGGTGATGTGACGTTGCTTCAGGCTCTGCTTGAGACTGTTGGATTGCATTTCCTTTACCTCTCTTATTATTGGGAGAAGACGGCAACGTTCTGCAGCGAGATGACGCGTCACGCTTGCAGAAGGCCGCTCCTCACGCAGGCATCGTCATGTGCCTGCGCCGCACGCTTCAGCCTTTTTCAGGCAATGGCTATCAGGGTGGCACCTTGGACGGCAAGGCCGGCTACCTCAAGCGATTTCTGCGCACAACATCCTGCATTTTTTTCCTGAGGGGCTGCAGCGGGTTTGTGGTAGGCGGCGAGCGAGTGGGCCCTGACGGTCATGTGCCGGCAGGGCTCGCAACTATCGGATAAATAAAACTTTATTCACCCGGTTATTACTTGATAACTTCACCTGCGGTGAAGCGGTTGATAACGTTTTAAGTCTCGCGCCCTAAGTAGTACGACTCTCGACCCGGCTCCCCTTCTTTGGTATTCCCCCACCGCGGTTTGCTTGACACACAAGTACCGCCCTCGCAATGCTTGCCCCCAGCAAAACCCCACGATGAATAACAACAATAACAATTGAACAAGGAGTTCGCCGATGCTTGGCTACTATGCGCAATACAGTAGTGTGTACATCACCACCCTGATGATCGTGACCACGCTGTTCTTCGCCCTGCCGATCTTCATTGCGCCACTCACCTGGGCGCGCCTGATGCAATGGACCATCCCGGAACATACCCACCTGGCCATCTATTTCGGCCGCTGCCTGGGCGCGTTCATTCTGGTGGTTGAAGTGGCCATGTTGCGCTCGGCCACCACCGGCACCAGTTTCAGTTATGCCTTCGACATACTCTTCGTGGTATTCACCCTGATGTTTGTGGTGCATGTCTATGGCGCGATAAAACGTATTCAGCCTATTACCGAAACACTGGAAGTCGGCTTCTGGATGATTCTGTTCGTATTGAACATGCTGTTCTACCCCACCACCAGCATTACCCTTTAATACCTGACCCAGCCACTTGAAGGCTGACGCCACCGCGGCGTCGGCCTCTGTGTGCCTGCCCGTCGCCTGTCAACTTTTATTCAGGAATTGAAGATGCTCGATACCGAGGAAGCCCGTTCGCACGCCGCCTTGATGGATCTGGTGCGTCAACTGCTGGAGCAGGCGACCGGTGTCGAGGCCCACACCCTGTACAACGATGCGCCCTTCCACGAGATCGGCCTCACGTCGCTGGCCATCCTGAATTTCAACGAGCTGATCCAGCCCCTCTTCGCCGACCTGAACAAGACCCTGCTGTTCGACTGCCGCTGCATCCGCGACGTTGCCACGCACCTGCTGCGCGAGCATCCGCAGGCCAGCGCCAGCTACCTGCAGGGCCGCCCGCCCATCCCGCCCCCACCAGCCGCAGGCGTCGAGGCCTGGCCCTCGATTGCCCCCCTGGCGCCGTGCAACGAGGAGCCCGCTGGCGATATCGCCATTGTCGGCCTGCATGGCCGCTTCCCCGGTGCCGACGACCTGGATGCGCTGTGGCGCAACCTGCTGGCGGGTGTCGACTCGGTGAGCGAGATACCCGCCGAGCGCTGGCCGCTGGACGGTTTTTTCGCCGCGGGCACCGACGCCCGCAGCAGCGGCCTGAGCTATGCCAAATGGGGCGGGTTTCTACCCGATATCGATCGGTTCGATGCGCAGTTCTTCGCCATCGCCCCGCGTGAAGCCGCCTGCCTCGACCCGCAGGAGCGGCTGTTTCTCGAATGCGCCTGGCATGCCCTGGAAGACAGCGGCCACCTGGGCGAGCGCGGCCAGTTGTTGCGCGGCGCCCAGGGTGCGCTGGATGTCGGCGTGTTCGTCGGGATCACCAGCAACACCTACCCCCTGCTCGGCCCTGCCCTGTGGCAGGCCGGGCAACCGGCGATCCCCAGTGGCCTGCCGTGGTCGGTGGCCAACCGGGTATCGTTCGCCCTGGACTTGTGCGGGCCGAGCCTGGCCATCGACACCGCCTGCTCGTCATCGCTCACGGCATTGCACAGCGCCATCGACAGCCTGCGCAAGGGCGAGTGCCGGGCAGCGCTGGTGGGTGCGGTCAACCTCTACACCCACCCCGCCAAGTACGTGCAGTTGTGCCAGCAGCACATGCTCTCGCCCACCGGACGTTGCCATGCGTTCGGCAGCGAGGCGGACGGCTTCGTGCCCGGTGAAGGGGTTGCGGCCGTGGTGCTCAAGCCGCTCGAGGTGGCCCGGCGCGACGGCGACCGGATACTGGCAGTGATCAAGGGCAGTGCGATCAACCACAGCGGGCGCACCAACGGCTACACCGTGCCCAGCGCCGGTGCCCAGGCCGCGCTGATCGAGCGGGCGCTGGCCGATGCCAGGGTACCGGCCGCCAGCATCAGCTACATCGAAGCCCACGGCACCGGCACGCGCCTGGGCGACCCCATCGAGTTGCAAGGGCTCAGGCAGGCACTGGGCGGGCAACACTCGGCGACCTGCCATGTCGGCTCGATCAAGGCCAATTTCGGCCACCTGGAAGCGGCCGCCGGCATGGCCGGGCTGAGCAAGGTGGTGCTCCAGTTGCAGCACCGGCGCCTGGCGCCGTCGCTGCATGCCAGGGTGCTGAACCCCGACGCCGGGCTCGAGCACAGCCACCTGCAGATCGTGCGCGACACGCGTGATTGGACCAGCGACAACGGCCCGCGCCGCGCCGGCATCAGCTCGTTCGGCGCTGGCGGCGCCAATGCCCATGTGATTGTCGAACAGGCCCCCGAACCCACACCGTCGAGCGCCAGCACGGGCCCGGCGGTGTACCCGCTGTCGGCGCGCAGCCAAGCGCAAGTGCGCGAACAGGCCGCCGCCCTGCTGGCCTGGTTGCAACGCCACCCCGACGCATCGGCCAACCAGCTCGCCTACACCCTGCAATGCTGCCGCCCGGCGTTCGACCATCGCTTCGCGCTGGTAGCTGCCGACTTGACGCAGTTGCAGGCTGGCCTGGAGCGCTTCGTGCAATCGATGCCGGGGGGCTATCAGGGCCGGCTGCTGCCCGGCACACCAACGCGAGAGCTGAGCGCCAGCGCCCCCGATGAACTGGCAGCGGCCTGGGTAGACGGCACGCTCGCCCGCTGGGGCCGCTTCTGGCCGCAGCCGCCCGGCCCACTGGCCGCGCCGCTCTACCCCTTTGCCAGGGACCGCTACTGGGTGCCGCGTGTGGAGTCGGCCGCGCCCCACGCCAGCACCCAGCTGCACCTGGATGCCGGCCAGTTCTTTCTGCGCGACCATGTGGTGCAGGGCCAGCCGGTGCTGCCCGCCGCCGCCTACATCGACTTGTGCTGCAACCAGGCGCGCCGCCACGGCCTGGACCTGCCGCTGACCCTGCACAAGCTGACCTGGGCCAGCCCGATCCGCGTCGAGCCCGGCCAGCAGCGCAGCATCGAATGCCGCAGCGCACGCACCCACGACGGTGTGCGCCTGGCGTTCCAGCCGCTGCCGGCCAGTGACCCCACCCCCAGTTTTCGTGGCGAGTGCCGCGCCGTGCAGGTGCCCGCCGACAGCCTGCCAAGCCTGGCGCAGGTGCGCAGCGAGTGCACCCGACCGCTGGCCCTCGACGCGCTGTACCCCACCCTCGAGCGCCTGGGCATCGCCTACGGCCCCACCCTGCGCTGCATTGCCGGCGCGTGGCTGGGCGAGCAACAGGCGCTGACCGAACTGCACTGGCGCCCCGAGCAGCGCCAGGGCGAACCGCTGAGCACGCTGGACCCGGCGTTGCTCGATGCGGTGCTGCAAAGCGCCTTCGTCACCGCCGCCCAGGGCAATGCACAGATCGACACCACCTTCGTGCCCTACGCCTGCCAGGCCCTGCACGGCTACCGGCCCTTGACCGAGCGCTGCTTCGTGCACGTGCGCCCGCGTGCTGCCCAGGGCAGCCAGATGCGCCTGTACGACTTCCGGGTGTTCGATGCAGACGGCCAGGTGCTGATGGACATCGAGGCCTTTGCCTTTCGCGAGTACCGCGTCGACCCCGAGCATGCCGTGCATCTGCTCGAACCCTACTGGCAGCACCAGCCCGCCGCCCCGGCCGCGCCCGGGCCGATGCCCACCACACTGCTGCTGTGCGACGACCCGCAAGCCTTCGCCCAGTTACCCGCGCAACTGCGTGACGCCGCCTGGCGACTGGTACCCGCGCAGCAGTTCCACTACACCTCACCACGCACCGTCGAGGCCGACCTGGGCGATGCGCGCCACATCGACCTGTTGCTGCGCCTGCTGACCAGCCAGCAGCAGGTACCCGCACGCCTGCTGATCGACCTGCGCAGCACCGGCAGCCAGGACGCCGGCCTGGGCGAAGGGCTGGACGCCGCCCTGGCTACCGCAGACCTGCTGCGCCACCTGTGCCAGGGCCAGAGCACCCCCGCGTTGCATACCCGGATCGTGCTGCACCCCGGCCCTGTCAGTGCCCTTGAAGGGCTGCTGCGCTCGGTGGTGCAGGAGATCCCCAGCCTGAGCGCCAGCCTGATCGAAACCAGCCACCAGCCCGGCAGCGCAGAGCGTGAAGCGCTGGCGCACGAACTGCTTGCGGCTGCGCAGCCCGGTGTCAACCGGGTATCGCTGTGCGAAGGGCAACGCCGCGTGGCGAGCCTGCGCTTTGTCACCCCGGGTGCCGGCACAGCGCCGACGCAACTGAGCGCCGGCGATGTGCTGGTGATCAGCGGCGGGCTGGGGGCCGTCGGCCGTGCACTGGGTGAAGCGCTGGCGAGCCTCGGCGGTCTGCGCCTGGCCGTGCTGGGCCGTCGCGCCCTCGATGCAGACGCTGCCCGATGGCTGCAGCGCCTCACGCACCTGGGCGCCGACGATGCCGCCTACTGGCAGGCCGACTGCGCCGATGCCGACTCGTTGCACACTGCCCTGGCCAGCATTCGCCAGCGCTATGGCGCCTGCCACGGGGTGATTCACTGTGCCGGGGTTCTGCAGGACGGGTTCTTCCTGCGGCAACCTGCCCAGGAGCGCGCCAGCGTACTCCAGGGCAAGACCCTGGCCGCCCGCCATCTGGATGCAGCCACCGCCGATGACCCGCTGAAACTGTTCATGGTGTGCTCGTCGCTGGCCGGGGTGTACGGCAATGTCGGGCAGAGCGCCTACGCGCTGGCCAACGCCTGGCTCGACCGCTTCGTGCAGGCCCGCCAGCAGCGCTGTGCCAGCGGCCAGCGCCAGGGCCGCTCGCTGTCGATTGCCTGGCCACTGTGGCAGACCGACAACGGCATGCAGGCCCCGGCGCCGGTGCGCCAATGGCTGGCTCGCCATGGCCTGGCCCTGTTGCCGAGCGATCAGGGGGTTGCCACGTTCCTGCGCTGCCTCGCCTTGGCGCAAGCGGTGTTGATCCCGGTGTGCGGCAAGCGCGACGCGGTTGCACGGTTGTTCGGCATCGAGGCGCCGCCTGCCCCGCCCGTGCAGGTCGCGCCGCAGGCGGCCAGCGACGCGCCCTGCCTGCTCGACTACCTCACCCGTCAACTGGCCGAGGTGACGGCCACACCGCTGGACAAGGTCGACCCCGACACCTCGCTGGAGGTATTCGGCCTGGACTCTATCCTGGTGATGGAACTCAACGGCCGGCTTGAACAGCACTTCCCCACCCTGTCGAAGACCGTGCTGTTCGAAGTGCGCAGCCTGCGCGAGCTGGCCGCCCTGCTCGGCAACGAGCACCCGGCCGAAGTCGCCCGGCTGGCACCGGGCCCCGTGGTGGTCGAGCCGCCAGCACCCGCGCTGTCGGTGGTCACGCAGGGCACTGCCGACACCCAACGCCAGGACATCGCGATCATCGGCCTGGCCGGGCGCTACCCCGGCGCACGCGATGCCCAGGCGCTGTGGCAGCACCTGGCGGCCGGCGATGACCTGATCAGCGAAGTGACCTCGCGCTGGGAGCAACCGGGCGGCGACGACCAGCTATATGCGCGCTGGGGCGGCCTGGTGGATGATTTCGACTGCTTCGACCCGCTGTTCTTCGGCATCTCGCCGCGCGACGCCGAGCGCATGGACCCGCAGGAGCGTCTGTTTCTGCAAACCGCCTGGCATGCCGTGGAAGACGCCGGCTACACCCCGCAGAGCCTGTGCGGGCCGCGCCAGCCGGGCGTGGAGCGACGCCGCGTGGGGGTGGTCGCGGGGGTGATGTACGGCGAGTACCAGTTCTATGGTGCGTCGAGCTGGCCCGCGCGGCCGGCGACCCTGACCAACTCCTCGTATGCCTCGATCGCCAACCGCGTGTCGTTCTGCCTGGACCTTGAAGGCCCCTCGTTCGCCGTCGACAGCATGTGTTCGTCGTCGCTCACCAGCCTGCACCTGGCCTGCGACCTGATTCGCAGCGGCAGTTGCGAGCTGGCCCTGGCCGGCGGGGTGAACCTGTCGCTGCACCCGTACAAGTACCGCATGCTGTGCGAGCTGAACTTCGCCTCCACCCAGGGCCAGTGCCGCAGCTTCGGCGCCGGCGGCGACGGCTACGTGCCGGGTGAAGGCGTGGGCGTGGTGCTGCTCAAGCCCCTGGCCCAGGCCCTGCGCGACGGCGACCACGTGTACGGGGTGATCCGTGGCAGCGAGCTCAACCATGGCGGGCGCACCTCGGGCTATACCGTGCCCAACGCCGAATCGCAGGCCCAGGTGATCGGCCGCGCCCTGCAGCGCTCGGGCCTGCCCGCCGCCAGGCTGGGCTATATCGAGGCCCACGGCACCGGCACCAGCCTGGGCGACCCGATCGAGATCCGTGGCCTGGGCAAGGCCCTGGCCGCCCAGGTACCCAGCGAGTGGCGCTGCCCCATCGGCTCGATCAAGGCCAATATCGGCCACCTGGAATCGGCCGCCGGCATGGCCGCGTTGACCAAGGTGCTGCTGCAGTTCAAGCACCGGCAACTGGCGCCGTCCATCCATGCCCAGCCGCTGAACCCGAACATCGATTTCAGCAACACGCCCTTCGTGGTGCAGCAGCGCCTGGCCGACTGGCCGGACCCTGCAGATGGCCTGCCACGGGTGGCCGCCATCAGTTCGTTCGGGGCCGGCGGCGCCAATGCCCATGTGCTGATCGAGGACGCCCCGCTGCAAGCGCCACCCGCGCCCACCGGCCCCCAGGCCTTTGTATTCAGCGCGCACAGCGCCGGGCAACTGCGCAGCTACCTGCAGCGCTTTGTCGACTGCCTGGAGCATGAACACGCCCTGGCACCGCAGCACCCCGAGCACTACCTGGGCCTGCGCTGCTTCACCACGCGGGATGTCGCCAGCACCCTGCTGCACGGGCGCCAGGCGTTCGAGCAAGCACGGTTGGCCGTGGTGGCCGACGACTTCGATGCGCTGCGCCGGCAGTTGAGCGAATGGTTGATGAGCCCGCCGGGCGACGAAGCACGGGTGCTGCTCAGTGGCCCGGCCCCTGCGCCCGAGTGTGCGGCCCTGGCCCGCACCTGGCTCGATGCGCACCTGCCCGCGACACCGCCAGCGGCGACCCAGGCGTGGCGAAAGGTGCCGCTGCCCGGCTATGAATTCTTGCGTCGTCGCTACTGGATCAGTACGCCGCCCACAGTGAGCAGCCCACCGCTGCCGGCGCCACCGCACGCTGCGCCCGCGGTGACGCCACAAGACATTCTCGACCGCCTGGCCCGCCGGGAAATCAGCCAGCAACAGGCCCGCGACCTGCTGCGTTCGATGCTCTGAATTCGCCTGTTTCCACCTTCAAGGGAGTGATGCAATGCAGCAGCCGACTATCGCCATCATCGGCGCCGGGGCCAGTGGCCTGGGCGTGGCAAAGGCCCTCGGCGAAGTGGGCCTGGCCTTCGAGATCATCGAGGCCACCGCGCGTTTCGGCGGCAACTGGCAGCCCGACGGCCCGGCCTCGAAAATGTATGAAGCGGTGCACCTGATCAGCTCCAAGCGCAACACCCAGTTCGCCGACTTCCCGATGCCCGAGCACTACCCGGACTACCCGCGGCACACCCAGGTGTTCGACTACCTGACGCAACTGGCCGAGCATTGCCAGCTGCAGCAGCACACCCGCTTCAACACCCGCGTCACCCACATGGACAAGACCGCCGACGGCTGGCTGCTGAGCTTCGACGACGGGCGCCAGGCCCGCTACGAGGCGGTGGTGGTATGCAACGGCCTGCTCGGCACGCCCAAGGTGCCGCAGTACCCCGGCACCTTCAGCGGGCAGGCCCTGCATGCCAGCGCGTACCGCAGCTCGGCACAGTTTCGCGGCAAGCGCGTGCTGGTGGTGGGTGGCGGCAACTCCGGTTGCGACATTGCCGTGGACGCCGCGCAAACCGCCAGCCTGGCGCTGCACTCGACCCGGCGCGGCTACCACTACATGCCCAAGTTCATCGATGGCCAGCCGACCCAGGAATGGCTGATGGACCAGGCGCCGAAATTTGCCGACGAGGACGAATACTGGGCGCACGTGGAGCGCAGCTTCAAGTTCGCCGGCTACGACGGGCGCGACTATGGCCTGCCCGCACCGGACCACGGCATTCGCGAATGCCACCCCATTCTCAACTCGCAGATTCTCTACTACATCGGCCATGGCGATGTGCAGGCCAAGCCCGACATCAGCCATTTCGACGGCCAGCAGGTGCACTTTTGCGACGCCAGCGTGGCCACCATCGACCTGATCGTATGGGCCACCGGCTACGGCATCGACCTGCCGTTTCTGCCGCTGCAGACCTTCGACTGGCAGCGCGATTTCGACTCGCTGTTTTTGCGCATGCTGCCGGCCGAGCACGACGACCTGGTGTTCGTCGGCTACCTCAACACGCCGTCGGGCATCGGCAACCTGGCCAACATGACCGGGCGCTTCGTGGCCGCCTACCTGCAGGCCCGTGCCTTGCGCAGCCCGGCCTGGCACACCGTGCAGCAGATCAAGCGTCAGCCGCAGCTGCTCGACCTGGGCCAGCAGCGCTTCATGCAGACCCAGCGCCACGCCCACGAAGTGGACCTGTGGAAGTTCATCCGGGCCGTGAACTTTCTGACCGCGCGGCTGCAGCCCTCGCCACCCTTGGCGCGTAGCGCCTGACCATCGACGACACGCCGGGGAACCGACCATGAACCAACCGACCCACCTGCCCCTGACGGGCGACCCGGATGCCGGCGCGCTGAGTGCGCGCCAGGCGCTGCTGCTGCTCGACAGCCTGGATGCCGGCGCCGCGCCGCCGCTGGAGCAGCGCCTGCTGGAGGACCTGCGCGATCTGCTGCTGGGCGTGCTGAAGATCGACCCGGCGGACTTTTCGCCCACGCGTGCATTGATGGACTATGGCCTGGACTCCATCGCCTCCACCGAAATCGGCACGCTGTTCACCCAGCGCTTCGGCATCAGCGTGCCACCGACGGTGTTCTTCGAATTCCAGAACCTGCAGAGTTTCTGCGGCTACCTGCTGGCCAACCATCACGGGCAGTTGCTGGAGCATTACGGTGACAGTGCGCCCTTGCCCGCCCCCGCACCGGTTGTGGCTGCGGCGCCACCGATGGCGCAGGTGGTTGCGCCCGTGGCTGCCGGCGCAGTGGCCACACCCGCTACGCAAGGCCCCTTGAGCATCGAGGCGCTGTGGCAACGCTATGAGCACCTCGCCCCCGCTGCCCCGGCGGTGGTCCAGGGCACGCGAGTGAGCAACGAGTACGAGCCCAGCCAGGCCCTGCTCGACGAACAGTTCAGCCTGTGCCAGCAGGCCACGCGGGTGCAGATCCACCGACCCGGCGCGCCGCGCCTGGAATGCGCGACCTATGGCAGCGGCATGCCGGTGCTGATGCTGGGCGGGCTGGTGATGCAGTACGACGTGATGTGGCGCCTGCAACTGCAGGCGCTGGGGCGCGGGCACCGGTTGATCATGCTGCACCTGCCCGGCTGCGGCGAGGCCGAGCTGCCGCCCGCGTTCGACATTGCGCACCTGGTGGCCGATATCGTGGTGCTGCTGGATCAGCTGGGTATCGACCAGCCGCTGCCGGTGATCGGCTATTCGTTCGGCGGCGTGCTGGCCCAGGCCTTTGCCCTGGCCCACCCGCACCGCTGCGCAGGGCTGTGCATCAGCGTCAGTTCGCCGTTCAGCGAAGGCGCGTCGAACTTCCCGGTACTGATGGGCGAGCTGCAGAAAAGCCCGCGCTTCATGACCCTCAACCGCGGCTGGAACATGGCAGCGCTGCCGGCCTACCAGCAGGTGATCGGCGATTTCGACCTGCGCCCGCAGTTGGGCAACCTGCACTGCCCGTGCAGGATCATCTGCGCCAGCGACGATGCCTATCAGCCGCCGGCCTATTCGGCGCTGATCGCCAACGCCGTGCCGCATGCCGAACTGATCGAGGTGCAGGGCGCCGGGCACCTGCTGGGCTTTACCCATCACCAACGCTACAACCAGTTGCTGCTGGAGTTTCTGCACAACCTGCCAACCCCCGAAGGCCCGGCCCGGCGCCCCGTGCCCCCGGTGTTTCAGCCGGCCACCGCGCACACCCTGCAAACGCTGGAAGACTACGTGCGCCAGGGCGAACAGGGCCACTGCGCGATCCTGTCGGCGCCCGCCGCGCAGACCGCCCTGCTGCTCAATCACCTGGCCAAGCGCGGCAAGCGCGAGCCTGCCGATTACCGCAGCTACTTCATGACTTCGCTGGAGGAAGCCCTGGATGCGGCCCTGCGCCTGGCCCGCCACCATGCACGCAACCGCACCCCCGACGGCCAGGGCGAACTGTTGCTGATCGACGACAGCGGCTACTGGGCGCGCTACTTCAACCCGCTGCAGCGCGCCGATGCCAGTGCGCTGGTACCCGGCATCCGGGTGGTGGCGAGCCTTGCCCAGGCGCTGGCCTACCAGCGCCAGCATGGGCCCGAGCAACTGGCGGCGGTGGCCTGCATCCAGGCCGCCGACGCCAACGCCGAGGCCTGCGATGCCTGGCTGCGCGAGCTGGCCGGCAGCGGCATTCTCAGCCTGGTGGTGGAGCCTGCCCGGCAGGCCGGGCACTGGCCGTTGCTGGCGTTGTGCGAAAGCCCCGACCTGATCGTGCTGGGCGAGGGCCTGAGCGGGCTCCAGGCGCCGCTGGGCGCCTGCCTGGTACATGAACGGGTGAAGAACCCGTGGCTGATGACGCCCAACGAAAGCTATGTGCGCCATGTGATGAGCAACTTCGGCCTGCCGTTCAAGCTGGCCTTCGAACACCTGATGGCGCAGTTCGCCGCCGGGCTGAGCGTGGATGAGCAACGCGAACTGCGCCGTATCGCCAGCAGCAGCGAAGCGACCTACCAGGCGCACCTGTGCTACGGCAACCGCGGTTACGCGAAGATCGCCCGCATGCACGGCTTCGATGGGCGCTTCCACGAGGCTCGCGGGGTGCGCTCACGGCTGATGCACGATGGCGAACCCTCGCGGGAAATCATCGACTGCTTCGTCAACGTGGGCACCTGCCCGCGCGGCCTCAACCCGCTGGATGTGATCGAGCAGGTCGCACGCCAGCACGACACCCGGCGCGACTACTGGGGCGAGCTGCAAGGCCTGCTGCAGCACAACACCGGCCTGCCGATGGCGCTGCCGGCCTCCAGCAACGTCACCGCCGTGGAGGCCGCGCTGACCCTCGGCCTGCTGGCGGCCAGGGGCGAGCGTCACAAACTGCTGTGCTTGAGCGGCGGGCTGGGGTTCTCGATGCTCAGCGCCGCGGCCTCGCACACGCTGGGCTTCGATATCTTCCGCGCGCCGTTCGAGCCACTGCATGCGCATACCGTGTTCATCGACCCGCTGGCCGAAGACGCCGAGGCGCAGTTGCAGGGCCACCTGCTGAGCGGCGAAATCGCCCTGGTGTGGTTCGAGACGATCCAGGTCGATGCCAATGCCTCGCGCCCAGTGCCGCCCCACCTGATCGCGATGATCGAGCGCCATCGCGACGCCGGCGGCTACCTGGTGGGCATCGACGAAACCCAGACCAACCTGATGACCGGGCGCTTTCTGCACAGCCAGGCACAGGTGCCGCAGCCGGATATCGTGGCACTGGGCAGCGCGCTGTGCGACAGCCTGCTGCCGATGGGCGTGGTGCTGTGCAGCGAGGCCGTGACCCACGCGGGCGCCCAGCGACAACCGCAGCGCGTGGCCGACCTGCAGGGGCGCGGCATCAGCCAGCTGAGCGCGCACCTGGCGCTGAACTGCCTGCAGGCACTGGAGCGCGAGGGTGCGCTGGCCCATGCGCGAACGCAGGGGGAGTACTTCCACCAGCGCCTGCTGGAGCTGCAGCGGGCGTTCCCGCTGATTCGCGCGGTGCGCGCCGAGGGCCTGCTGCTGACGGTGGAGCTGGAGCTGGCCGGCACCCCGGCGTTTGTCGAGCGCAGCTTCGGCTACCTGCTGTGGGGCAGCCTGCTGCGCGACCCCGAAGGCGGGGTGGCGGCAGCCGTGTGCCCGATCCACAACCACTGCCTGCGCTACCTGCCGCCGCTGAACATCGACCGCGACAGCATCGACCTGATGGTCGCCAACCTGCGCCGGGCCCTGGCCCGGGGCGTGGACGGCGTGTTGCAGGACTGCGCCGAACACAACCGGCACCTGGGCGATACGCGCACTGCGCAGTTTCTGTCGAGCCTCACCCACCCTAAAAAAAAAGGACCCAACCTGTGACTGAGCACACTCGCGTCAACTCGCCAAGCCACGCCGCACCGGGTGTGGCCGCCATTCGCCCGCTGACCGGGCCAGGCCCCAGGGTGTGCATCGTCGGCGCCGGGGTCGGCGGCCTGTCGATGGCCCGCGCGCTCAAGCGCAAGCACATTGCCTTCGACTGCTTCGACAAGCGCGACCGCATCGGCGGTATCTGGGCCTTCGACCACACGGGCGAGCACACTTCGGTGTGGCACAGCATGAACATGAACACGCCCAAGGGCCTGTACCAGTTCAGCGACTTCCCCATGCCGTCGCATTACCCGGACTTCCCCTCGCACCGCCAGGTGCATGCGTACCTGGACAGCTTCGTCGAGCACTTCGCGCTGCGCGACAGCATTCACCTGGAGTGCCCGGTGCAGCACACCGAGCGCCTGGCCGACGGCACCTGGCGGGTGACCCTGGGCTCGGGCGAAGTACGCCACTACGACGCGCTGGTGGTCGCCAACGGGCACCACAACACGCCCAACCTGCCGGACTACGCAGCCACTGCCCGGATCGACAGCATCCACTCCAAGCACTATCGCTATCGCCACCCCTACCAGGACAAGACCGTGATGGTGGTGGGCGTGGGCAACAGCGGCGCGCAGATTGCCGTGGACGTGAGCCACGATGCACGCATGACCTACCTGTCGCTGCGCCGTGGGGTGTACGTGCTGCCGCACTACCTGTTCGGCATTCGCGTGGACAAGGTGATGGGCCCACTCAACGACTGGTGGGTGAAGAAGCTTCTGCCCTACCCGCTGACCGGGCTGATGTTCACCGGCCTGTACAAGCTGCTGATCGCCAAGCGCAAGCAACTGGGCATGCCCAAGCCCGACCACCTGATGATGTCGAGCCTGCCGACGCTGTCGGAGAACTTCGCCAACCGCGTGGGCGACGGCAAGCTCAAGGTGGTGCCGCAGGTGCAGCGCATCGAAGGCAACACCGTGCACTTCGTGGATGGCAGCAGCCTGGAAGTGGACGCGGTGATCTACGCCACGGGCTATCACACCGACTTCCCGTTCTTGCCCCAGAGCCTGTTGCAGATCGAGGAAAACCGCATTCCGCTGTACCAGCGGATCTTTTTGCCCGAGGTGCCGAACCTTGCCTTCATCGGCGTGTTCCAGGCCGTGACCTGGGGCTTTCTGGACATGATGGAGCGCCAGGCCGAGGTGGCCGCCGACTACTTTGCCGGTGCGTACCAGCGCCCCGGTGCCGAGGCCGAGCGCGCGCACATTGCCGCCGAGCGCAAGGTGATCGAGCGCGAGTTCCTGGCCACCCCACGCAACAACTACGAGATGCACGGCCCCACCTACCTGCACTACCTGGCCAAGGAGCTGCGCCAGGGTCGCGAGCGGGCCCAGGCCGGCAATCGCCAGAGCCCGTTGCTGAGCATCGCCCACACCTATGACGCCAGCAGCGCCGCACACCACGTCCAAGAGCGGGAGCCGGTCTCATGCCCGTCGTGACGCCGGTCGCCGTGGTCGGCATGAGCGCTCGCCTGCCGGGGGCGCCAGACCTGCGCGCGTTCTGGCAGCTGTTGCGCGAAGGCCGCGATGCGGTCGGCCAGGTGCCGGCCGAGCGCTGGAACTGGCGCGACCACGACAGCGCGCTGAACCCCGGGGAAGAGACCACCTACTGCCAGCGCGGCGGCTTCATGCCCTGGGTCGACCGCTTCGACGGGCGCTTCTTCGGCATTCTGCCCCGCGAAGCGCAAGGCATGGACCCGCAGCAACGGCTGTTCTTGCAGGCGGCCTGGGCGGCGCTGGAAGATGCCGGCTACGCGCCGGGCCAGCTGGCCAAACGGCGGGTGGGGGTGTTCGTGGGCGTGGGCCATGCCGACTACCCCACGCTGATGCGCCGCGACGGCGTGCCCAGTGATGCCTGGCGCGGCACCGGCATCGCGCTGACAGCCATCGCCAACCGGGTGTCGTACTGCCTGGACCTGCACGGCCCCAGCGAGGCGATCGACACCGCCTGCTCCAGCTCGCTGGTGGCACTGCACCGTGCCCGGCAGGCACTGCAGGACGGTGAATGCGAGCTGGCGATCGTGGGCGGGGTCAACCTGCTGCTGGGGCCTGAGCTGTTCATCGCCTTCGGCAAGGCCGGCATGCTCAGCCATGCCGGACATTGCCAGACCTTCGCTGCCAGTGCCGACGGCTATGTGCGCGGCGAAGGGGTGGCCGCGCTGGTGCTTGCGCCGCTGGCGGCAGCCCAGGCCAATGGCGACTTCATATACGGCCAGGTGTGCGCCAGCGCGCAGAACCACGGCGGCCGTGCCCACAGCTTTACCGCGCCCAACCCCAAGGCGCAGACCGAGGTGATCACCCGGGCCTGGCAGCAGAGCGGCCATTGCCCCAGCCAGGCGCGGATGATCGAGACCCACGGCACCGGCACGCCGCTGGGTGACCCGATTGAAATCAATGCGCTGAAGAACGCCCTGCCCACGACCGAGGCCGGCACGCCCATCGCCCTGGGCGCGCTCAAGAGCCAGATCGGCCACCTGGAAGCCGCGGCCGGCATTGCCTCGGTGATCAAGAGCCTGCTGTGCCTGCAGCATCGCCAGGTGGTGGGCAACCTGCACCATGACGCGCTCAACCCGCAGATCGAGCTGGCGGGCAGCCCGTTCTATCTGCCCGATGCCGCGCATTCCATGGGCGAACAGGATGCACCGCTGCTGGCCGGGGTGAGTGCGTTCGGGTTTGGCGGGGTGAATGCGCATGTGGTGCTCAAGGCTGCCGACAGGGGGAGCGACAGCCCTGGCGTGCCCGACGGCCAGCCGTATCTGGTGCTGCTGTCGGCCAAGGATGAAGACGGCCTGCGCGCCCGTGCGCGGCAGTTGCTGGCGGCCTTTGGCGAGCCCTTGCCCGATGCCGGCGGCGCGCTGCGCCAGGCGCTGGACGAACGTCTGCGCGACCTGCTGGGGCTGATGCCAGGCAACGGTGTGGCCACCCGGCTTGCCGAGCTGAAGATGGACGCCGAGGATTTTGTAGGTTGCCTGGAGCAGGCGCTGGACGCCCTGCAACTGGACGTACCCATCGATGCATGGCGCGGTGCGGTAAGCCTTGAAGAGGTGGTGGAGCGGCTGGTGGGCGAAGCGGCGGTGCAGCCTGAAGAGGCGGCACGGCTGGAGAGCTTGAATGCGTTGCCGGGCGGCCTGTCGGCCAGCCTTGCGGCCATCGCCCGCAGCCTGCAGGAGGGGCGCGATGCGATGGTGCGGCGGCTGGCGGTGGTGGTCGATGGTCGCGAGGCGTTGTTCGAACAGCTGCGGGCGTATCTGGGGTCGTCTGATTGCCCCTCGGATACCCGGTGGCACAGCGCTGATGGGCTGACCGCCAAACCGGCGCCGGAGGCAGGCAGTGGCCGGGCCGACCGTGCACTGCTCGAGCAATGGGCTGCGCATTGGGTGGCCGGCAAAGTACCGAGCCCGGGCTGGGCCACGCTGTATGGCGACGAACCGCGACCACACAAGTATCCCTTGCCGGCCTACCCTTGGCGGCTGGAGCGGGTGTGGTACAGCGCAGCCGTCGCAGCACCTGCGCCGGCCACGCCGGTACAGGCGTGGCTCGACTGCTGGGCGCCTGGAGCGGCGCCGCCGGGTTCATGCATGGCGCTGGCCGCCCTGGTGGGCCATGTGGCCCAGCCAAGCAGCGTGCTGCACTGGAACGATGTGTGTTTTGGCCCGCCGGTTGCCCTTGCGGCAAGCGACACGCTGCACTTTACCCGCGCCCCACGGCATTGGCAGGTGAGTGTGAACGGGCAGGTGCTGCTGCAGGTCGAGACCGCGGCTGCGGTTGCTGCCGCGCCGGTATTGCAGGCGTTGCCCGTCACGGCAGAGGGTGTGCGGGCGACACTGCCTCAGGGCCTGGACGGCTACCGGCTGTGGGCTGCGCTGTTGACCCACCTGAGCACGGCGGCGGGCACCAGCCTGCCCTATCGCATTCGCACGCTGACGCTTGATCCCCAGGCGTTGCGAGACGCGCGGCAGCTGATTGTCGAGCGCCAGGGCATGACCTTCGATGTGGCCCTGTGCACGGCCGATGGCCGCTGCGCACTGCGCCTGGCGGGCATGCAGATGCGCGCCTTCGACCTTGTGCGCCAGCAGGTGAGCGCATGAAGGCGTGGTTGTTCCAGGGCCAGGGCAGCCAGCGCAAGGGCATGGGCGCGGCGTTGTTCGCGCGTTTTCCGGCGCTGGTGGCCGAAGCCGATGCGGTGCTGGGTTACTCGATCGAGCGTCTGTGCCTGGAAGACCCCGAGCAGCAGTTGAACCTCACCACCTTCACCCAGCCGGCCATCTATGTGGTGTCGTGGCTTGGCTACCTGGCGGCACGTGAGGATGGCGCCGTTGCCAGCGTTGCGGCCGGGCACAGCGTGGGTGAGTACGCGGCGCTGACCGCTGCCGGCGCGCTGGACTTCAGCCTGGGCCTGCGCATCGTCATCGAGCGGGCGCGGTTGATGGCCCAGGTGCAGGGCGGCGGGCTGGTGGCGGTGCTGGGCCAGGATCGGCAGCGGGTTCAGGCACTGCTGGACGAACGGCCGGATGCAGGCCTGGCCATCGCCAATATCAACAGCCCCACACAGATCATCGTAGGGGGCACGCTGGCAGCCCTTGAACAGTTGCTGGAGCACTGCACAGCGCGGGGGATTCGGGCCATTGCGCTGAAGGTGAGCGGGCCCTTTCATACCGCGCACATGGCCGCTGTGGAGCAACCGTTTCGGGACTTTCTGCAACGCATGAGCGGAGCGTTTCGCGAACCGGCATTCCCGGTGATCGCCAACGTGCACGCGCGCCCGCATACCCGCGACGGGCTGGTGGAGGCACTGTCCACACACCTGACCCACCCGGTGCAATGGCAGCAGGTGATCGAGCGGATGCTGGCCGAGGGCGTCGAGGATTTTATCGAGATCGGCCAGCCTGCGATTCTGGGCGGGATGCTCAAGGCTGTTCGTGAGCAGCCTGCCATTGAGCGGTCGAATGCCCCTGCGCGCCCTGTGCTGGTGATTGCGCCTGACGCCCCCGCGCTGCTGAGCGAACTGGCACGCCACGGGGCCATTGGGCTGATCGACAGTCACGGCCTGGACAATAAACAGTTGAAGGCCCGTGTGCTGCGCCTGAATGCCGAGCCGCAGGTGGGCGGCCGTTTCGGTATCCGCCTGCATGGCCGCGCAGATTCGGCACTGATTGATTGGCTGGCGGACCAGACACTGGCCTGCATCGAGGTGCCGGCCCACTGGCAGCCCCTGCGTGAGCGCTGCCCTGGGGTGCGGTGGCAGGTGCGGGTCGAGTGCATCGATGAGCTGGAGGCTGACGCCGATGCTCTGGTGATTGCTGCCGATACACACCTGCCCCTGCTGCTGGCAGCGCTGGCCCGGCGCAAGCCTTGCGGGCCGAAGATCGGTGCCAGCGGCCTGATCGGCAGCCCTGCCAGCGCCCAGGCGATGTTCGATATGGGGGTGGATTTCGTGGTGTGCGGCAGCGTGTTTCTGCTGGGCAGCGAGGCCGGCCTGCCCGTCGAGCGTCAGCAACAGCTTGCCGGCATGACACAGGCCGAGCATCGCCCGTTGGCGGACTGGCGCTACCCCGAGTTCGCCAGCCGCACGCCCGGCTATGTGCTCGACAGGTTGCGCAACGAACAGGCCGAGGCGTTGCAGGCCTTCTACCTCAGCGACAGCGGCGGCGATCAGGCCGCGCTGCGCGACCGCCTTGGCGACGCTGCCAACCCCGCGACCCAAACCACCTGCGCACGCCGCGCACTGCAGGCCCACATGCTCGCCGGCCTCAACCAATGGCAACAGCCGGGCGATGCCTCGCTGTGGCTGTTCAATCGCTGGCGCCAGTGCTGCCGGCCCGAGCTGCCCATTCCCATGCCCACGGAGCAATTGCTCAACCTGCTCTGCCCTCCCCTCTGCCCTTCAAGGACAACGCCATGACCCTGGTCGAGACGCTGCAAACGCGCATCAGCGAATTCATCTGCTGTGAAATGGACCTGCCGCCCGAAGACATCGACCTGGATACGCCCCTGGGTGCGTTCGGGCTCGGCTCGCTGGCGGGCATGAAACTGATCGGCAGCCTGGAGCAGCAGTTTGGCTTGCGCCTGTCGCCGACCCTGGTGTTCGAGCACCCGACCATCGCCGAATTGGCCCTCGCCATCGCGGCGATTGCCGCCCGTGGGGAGGCCGCGCATGTTTGACAAGAGCTGCCTGAGCCCACAGGAACTGGCCAGTGCAACCGGCCTGCTGGCGGTGCACGATAGCCTGGCGCTGCGCGCCTGGGTGCACCCGCACAAGGTGCTGTTCACCCTGCTCGACGACCAGGGGGAAGAACAGCAGCAGGTCAGCTACCAGCAGTTGCTGGGGCGGGCCAACGCCATCGCCCGCCAGTTGCAGGCCGTGAGTGAGCCGGGTGATCGCGTGGCGCTGTTCTTCCCGCAGGGCCTGGACTTTATCGCAAGCTTTCTGGCCTGCCTGATCGCCGACCGCATCGCCGTCCCCGTCAACCTGCCGAACCGGCGCCGGGTGGAGCGTTGCCTGAGCATTCTGCATGACAGCGGCAGCCGCCTGCTGCTGGTGGCCGCAAGCGAACAGGCAATGCTGCAGCAGGCATTTGCCGGCACCCCGGCGGCGGCGCTGGCGATGCTGAGCCCTACCGACGATTGCGACGCACCGCTGGCGTTCGCCCGGCCTGCGGAGCGTGACCCACAGCGCGTCGCCTTTTTGCAGTACACCTCCGGCTCCACCTCGGCGCCCAAGGGCGTGAGGGTGAGCCACGCCAACATCACTGCCAACCTGCGCATGATGCGCGACAGCTGGGCGCTGGACCACACCAGCGACTTCGTCACCTGGCAGCCGCACCACCATGACATGGGCCTGATACTCGGGCAGCTGCTGCCCATCGTGCTGGGCAACCACACGGTGATCATGGCGCCGGCGACCTTCGTGCGTCAGCCGCTGATCTGGCTGCAGGCCATTGCGCGGTACAAGGCGCGGTTGGCCGGGGGGCCGAACTTTGCCTATAACCTGGCGGTGGAGCGTTACGACGCCGAACGCCTGCAGGGCCTGGACCTGTCCCACTGGACCCACGCCCTCAACGGCGCCGACGTGGTACGCCCGGCAAGCCTTGCGCGCTTTGCGCAGCAGTATGCGGGGCATGGCTTCAGGGCCAGCGCGTTTGTGCCGTGCTATGGGCTGGCGGAGGCAACGCTGTTCGTGAGCGGCGGGCCGCAGGGGCGGCCGGTGTGCTCGGTGGTGATGCCCGTGGATGCGGGGGCACCGCAGGAGCTGGTGGGGTGTGGCGAGCCTTCGTGGGAAGTGGAAATCGCAATCGTCGACCCGGCCAGCCGAAAGCGCTGCACGCCTGGGCACATCGGCGAAATCTGGCTACGCGGGCCGAGCATTGCACAGGGCTATTGGCAGAACCCGGCTGCGACCGAGGCGGGTTTCAAAGCGCGGATCGACGATGGCAGCCCCCTGGATTACCTGCGCACCGGCGACCTGGGTTTTGTCGGCCCCGACGACCGCCAGCTGTACGTGTGTGGCCGGCTCAAGGACCTGATCATCTGCGAGGGCCGCAACCTGCACCCCGAAGACATCGAGTACACCGTGATCGAAGCCCTGGACGAGGTGCGCCCGCAGAGTTGCGCGGTGTTCAGCCACGACAACGAGCAGCAGCGCCAGACCCTGGTGGCGGCCATCGAACTGAACCGCGAGATCAAGCGCTGGCTGCAGGACAACCCGCGTCAGCTCAAGGCGGTGGTACGCAGCGCGGTGGTGGACCAGCACGGCATCACCCTCAACCGCATCGTGTTCGTGCAGCCCACCAGCATGCACAAGACCACCAGCGGCAAGATCCAGCGCGCGAAGATGCGCCAGCTGTACCTGGCGAGCGAGCTGGACCTGTTCGATGAGACCCGCTGAGCCGCTGGTGCAGTGGCTGGCAGACGCCGAAGCGCCGGTCAGCCTGGTCTGCTTTCACTGCGCGGGCGGCAGCGCGCAGAGCTTCTTTGCGTGGAAGCAGGCGGCGGCTGGGGTGTGCGAGTTGTACGCCGTGGAACTGCCGGGGCGCAGCCGGCGCTTGCGCGAGCCGTTCGCCCGCTCGGTAGCGGAGGTGGCCGCGGCGTTTGCCGAGCAGTGCCAGGCGTTGCCCGACAAGCCGCTGGTGCTGTTCGGGCACAGCCTGGGCGCCCTGCTCGCCTACGAGACTGCGCGGGTGTTGCTGGCGCAGGGGGTGCGCAAGCCCGTGCACCTGCTGGTGTCTTCTCGCCAGAGCCCGGACTGGCTGCCCGTGTGCGCTGGCCTGCCAGCACTCAATGACCAGGCCTTGCGCGATTACCTGGCGAACCTTGCCGGCACGCCACGGGAGGTGCTGGCGAACCAGGCGATGATGGACCTGGCGGTGCCGATACTGCAGGCCGACCTGGAGTTGATTCTGGGGTATCGCCACACGCATGTGCGCGGCCTGGACATCCCGGTGGATGCGTTTGGCGGTATGGGTGACGAGCAGGTGCGCTTTGAATCGCTGGGTTGTTGGCAGCGCGTGACCGAGGGTGGTTTCAGCTTGCGCATGATCGAGGGCGGGCACTTTGCGGTGATGCAGCAGCCGCAGGTGGTGATGGCGCGGGTGCGGGTGATCGGTGACGGCCTTGCAGCGGCCGAGGGGCAGCATCGGCGCCCTTCGCCCGCTGCTGTGCGGGGTGGCTAGTCGGTGAGCATGGCGTGAGCCACGTCCTCGACCAGGGCTTTTGACATGCCGCTGAGGCAGTGCGCGGCCCAGATCAGCGAGGTGTCCTGCTGGGTGCCGGCTTGCAGGGTGAGCCTATACACGCAGCTCATCAGCGCGGCGGCTTGCTCCAGCGCGAACTGCGCATTGTGGCCGGGTTGCACGCAGAACAGCCGGTCGGCGTTGGAGGCTGCTTCGCCTTCGCCGAAGGTGCCGACGCCGATGGTTTTGATCGCGTTTGTGGCGGGTGCAATCGAATCCTTGTCCATCCAAAATGCTCCTGCAGCGTTGCCAATTTCAGGAGGTGTGGGGGCTCTACAGGCGCCGCATAACCTTGTAGGCGCTGGCCTTGCCAGCGAATGCAGACACCGCCGTAGCCGAATGCACACCACAAAACCCTGTAGGAGCGGGCTTGACCCGCGAACGACCGCAACACGGTCGCATAGCACCCAAGCCCCCTACTACCCCATCAGTGAACAGCCTGAACCCGGCTCAACGCCACCTCCACCAACCCCCGCGCGTGTTCTATCTCATGCACGGCCGCCAGGCTGAGCATCTGCTGGGGGGCTTGGGAATGAAGTAGCACCGCGTGCTGCGACACGGTCTGTGCGCAGAGCAAGTATTCGGAGAGTTGGATGAGGATGTCTTCGAGGGATTGGGTGGCGTGGTGCGGTGGGTCTGGGACGATCTTGAGCATGATGAACCTCTAGAGTCGATGAGGCTGCTACAGACCTGCTGTCAAACAAGAAGGTGGCAGCGGTACGCGGGTTGACAGACCGAGGACTCTAGAACTCGGCGCACACGAGTGTGCCCCACGTACAGCCGCCATAAAGGGTGCACGTGCGCCAAGAGTCAGGGACGGCCTGTCAAAGCCGGTCGTTGATGAGCAACGACGCGGAGGAGACTAGAGCGCTGACTGGGCCGGCGCAATGGCTGGCGTGCGGCGGGAGTATGATTGGGAAAGAGACTACAGGGAATAGGGAAAGGCTGAGGTTTGGATGTAACGGATTGCAAATCCGTTGTGAGAAAGGCGCTTTAGCCAGGACTTTAGTCCGCTGGTTGATAGGCCAGGATCGCCTTCGCCAGTTGCATCTCGTCCTCAGTAGTTACCGTGCTTGCGGGCCGCAGCGCTGACAAGGCAGCTTGCAGCTCCACGCCCAGAATGGCGCCGTCGCTTGCCACATAGGCCGCCGCGTCATTGCGGGCGTCTACGATTTTTTTATCCTGGTTTTTGCTGCTATTTCGGCTGCTGGCTTCCGCGTCCTCGGTCAGGGTCACGGGAAACAGCGTCACGGCCAGAGACGAGGTAACGATTACTCCGAGGAACGTGGGTTCCACGGCGCGGCCATCCCCCGCCAAGGCGGGCAGAGAGCAGGAAAAACCGAGCACTATTGCCGCTAGTAAATGACGCACCTACTCGCTCCATGCGTTAGACCGATCATCAAAATCGAAATGTGCGCGCATTCTGGCGGAGTATCGCGTGGAGGAGAAGTGCTACTCGCAAATGCCGAGCTCGGCATTTGCTGGGAAGTCCGGTATGACTTGCCCGTCGAGACCTGCCTTCAGTAAATACCCGTCTTCCGCCGGCTGGCGCATTGCCAGTCGGTGTGCTATCCCTCAGAGACCACATCGATGATCAATGAGGGCATTTATGAAGCTTTTGGCATCATTTCTTCCCGCAATATCTTTGTTGGCCGTACCCCAGGCTTTTGCGCTCGACAGCGTTTGCGATGCAATTCTTAAACACGGAATATACGACAAGGAGAACGTCTTAGACTTCCAGCACAAATACAATCTCTCGAAAGATGTAATTTGCAACTCCGAGGCCAGATCAAGCAACTATGACGGCAGCCTCAACTACAACACTATAACCGGCTCTGCAAGCTCGAATCAGTCGTATTCCAGCAGTTACTGCTCATCGGATTATGATGAAGCCTTATCTAACACCCTCTACAAGAAAATCGCCCAAAAAGCCAGCAACGTGATTGCCAGCTCTTGGTCTGAATGTATTAGACAAAACAACTCTGGCGTCAGTCATTATATACAGCCATCTCAAGACCCAAAACGTTTTATTTATCATATCCAGTATTCACCCGGGGGTGAGAAAGGCTTCACAGAAGTTCGCCAATGGGCAATATCACCCAGTTCAGATGTTACTTGCCAGGGCGATATACCGAAAGCAGGAGACCAGATTACCGCGTCGGGATTTTCATTAATTTGCACTAGAAGGGAAGCTGACCTTGCTGTAATAGTTGTGGCCACTACTACAGAAGGCGGTAAAAATTTGAAATCTGTTGAGCTTCCTCCATACGTTTCTTCACCCGTTCCCGTACCAGAGCCCGAGCCCCCCACACCACCCACTGGGGTTGTCGATGTGACTGCCATTTGGCCTGCGACCGGTAAAAGCGCAGCTCAAAAATGCAGCACGCTTGGAGAAGGATGGTCGTCTTTCTCATTTGATGGAAAATCAGATATTGCTTATTGCAAAAAAACCGGAACATCCAACAGATACATAACAGACTTCAAAGGGTACAACACCGCCAACTCAAACCTACCTTGCTCCAATACATTTGGGAATGACTGGGAGCGGGTCATTTGGGACGGAAAGTCCAAAACACTAATATGCAAACAAGTCAGGAGTCTAGCTATTATAAATACCGGCCAAGCAAGTTACTTGAAGGACATCGGCTCTGCATGGCCTCATGAGTGCCCACCTACTCAAGGGCGCCTCTACAAAATTAACTATTCGCAAATATCTTTCTGTGGCACGTGGGCAAAGCAGTAAACTTAAGGCCGCTGGAGCATCTCCAGCGGCCTCCAGATAATATCCCGCTATCTTTTAATCAGGCACTCTTAAAAAAACTGCCTATTAACGAACTCAGCATGCATAGAATGGCTATCTGGTCTTTGAACTGGTCGCCCCTTACTTTGAGCGTTTCCTGCTTTCCGGCGGGGCCAACACTGTCTGCCAACGCAGTTAACTCAAAAGGATCGTTGAAGAGCTCGGGCTCCTAAACCCCAGATTCACGCGCCGGACAGTAGCTAACAGCTAAGCCCGAGGCAACCGCCTCGCAGAAGGAAATCAATCACTGAAAACGTTGTGCTTTGTTTGTGTCCTGAAACCAGGGCACAAAAATCACACACATGAAAAAGACCACTCCTTTCGGAAATGGCCTTATTCTCTGAATATATGGTCGGGACGGAGTGATTCGAACACTCGACCCCTTGCACCCCATGCGTGCCACTCCTGCGTACGGCACGATAATAAAGGATTCCGGCCCTGCTTTCGCTGCAACGAAGCCTCACGAGTCCGGACGCATCCTAGCAACGTCACTTCAAAGGTCATTGGCCCTGGCTAGCCCGCCCTGGCGTTCTGCCGAGCGATCCGCTCCTTCTAAATAGCTGTCACCCTTCCGACGAATTCCATCCTCCACCGCCTGATATGCAAGGCCCGCTGTTCAACTTCGCTCAAGCGCTGCGCAGCTGCCCGCCATTCGGTCAGCGTCTTCAAACAATCGCCCAAGCACCACAATGGCAAAGCCCACTGCCTGGCGCTGCTGGGCAGCGATGGCATTGCAGGTGGCTGATGCCTGGCGCGCAGCAGGCTGTTGATTTTGAAACGAGCCATCGCTTGGTTTAGAGCAGGCGAAAATGCCCGCAACTTGGCGGGCATTAGGAGGATATCTAGAAGCCCGCACAATGCCGGGTTAATTTAGATGTTATATCTAATCAGCAGATGCCGATATCTCTTCGATTGGTTTATCAAGTAGTTCGAACTGCTTGGCAAACCCCTCAACCACAATTTCAGACCCAGCCCCAGACAAATGTCCACGATCAAAGTAGGTCATACTTTTTCCGGTATACACCAGACACTCAAGTGGTGCTTCGTGCCGACACAGTACTGAAGAAGGGTTGAAGTATTCCAGCCCGTATTTCTTTGCAAGCCTTTCGATCACAAGATTAGAATGCAGGTAATCATCAGAGCGCATAAACTGCTGAGCATGTGAGAAAGCTGTTTTCCTTGCGACAAACTTAATTGGCTCAACGGAAAAATCTGGCGTATTACCGAACACCACCACCTTGGCCCTAGCCTTTCCAAGATCACTAAAAAATTGATCCAGTTCTTGCTCATACTGCGTTTGACCGATCCGTAAGTATGAGCCAAGCCAATTAGCACCAACAATCAACACATCTCCAGAACCAAGATCTGGAAGCATCTCCTTTACAAACATATCCGAGAACTCTGTGCAGCGCCGCTCTGAATTTTCAATATAAGCAAATGGCCTGCAGCTAGTTCCGGTCCACTGCTGAATTGATAACTCACTGCCTGCATATACCTTTCTAATTCCAGCAATAAGATGTGCCGCTTCGGAATCACCATAGACAACCAGTCTTCGACCAGCGCCCTCAGCACTTACACACTGCTCTTTGATTAGATCTGCTGCGCTTTGATGATAGTCTATGAAGCACTTTCCAAGACCATAGATCCCCATTGTTTCCTTGTAACCGGAAACCACACCTACATTTGCCAATACTTGCTGCGGCAAAGATCTAAATTCCAATCCATTTTTTTGGTAAGTTGTAAAACCTACGGCCCCCATGACAACCATTGCGGACACAAGAGCATAGGCCTTGCCGTTTCCATCGCCCCCTTCACGAATAGGCCGCTCGATAAAACGATAAGTGATCCAGGCAAGCACGATAGACAACAGTACCGCAGCAACGCGCACGCTGACATCAGGGACATCACCGTTGACAATCCGCGCAAACGTTAAAATAGGCCAGTGCCATAGGTAGAGAGGAAAACTGATTAAGCCAATCCATACCATCAGCCTGTTGGACATTAGCACACGATTGAGCCAAGCCTCCGGGCCGGCAGCGATAAGCAGCACCGCTCCAATGACCGGAACAGCTGCAAATTTTCCAGGAAAGCCAACTTCCTTATCGATGAAGATGAAGCCAAGCACGAGAAATGCAATACCGGCCGCTGACTGTATGTTCGACACGGCGCTGTATCTATTTGAGATTCCCGCGTCGATTCTGATCTTCATTTCTCGCAGCGCAGAACCTTTGTAGTGAGTCACCCACGCTAACATACTGCCGCATAGCAACTCCCAGAACCTTGTGTGCGGCGAGTAGAATGTTGAAGTCGCATCGCTTGCGACCCCAACAATATTGAGGTAGAACGAGATTGCAGCTAACAGTAAGGCAATAATAAAAAAGTTGAATCTAATCTTCCACGCAACGATCAAAACCACAGGCCAGATAATATAGAACTGCTCTTCGATACCTAGACTCCAAAGGTGCAGTAGTGGCTTTGTCTCGGCAGAATTGTCAAAATACCCAGACTCCCCAAGGAGAGTAAAATTTGATACAAACCCAGCACCAGATGCAATGTGCTTTCCTAGCTGAGCGTATTCGTCTGCTAAAAGCAAGTACCAACCTAGTGCATAACTTGAAATCAGAACAAACAAAAGACCCGGGAAGATTCTTTTCACCCTTCGAACATAGAAGTCCGTTATTTTAAAAGCCCTTCTATCTAGGCTTTTAAAAATAATTGTAGATATCAAAAACCCAGATATTACAAAAAAGACGTCAACCCCGATAAACCCCCCCTTCATGACACTTGGGAAGGCGTGAAAAATTACAACTGAGAGAACTGCAATGGCCCGCAAGCCATCAATGTCCGGTCTATATTTTGGGTGGGACAAATTAGAAGTCATTAGTCTGTTGCTATCCGTAGTAGACGAAGACAATAGGCACTGAATTTTGCGCACATACTACGTGATACGGTCCGACAAATCGAGATTACACGGTGGGCTGGCGCCCTTGAGCCGCGATAGCACCAGTTCAGCCCACCAAGAAAGCCACTCAGGCGCCGAGTTCTGCAGAGCTTTAAGGCTCAAACCACACTGACACGGAATAATTCACGCGCGATATCTGGCTTAAGTTGGCCCCCAGTCGATGGCCGGCAATACTGCCCTCCCCTGAATGTCAGGAAGACGGTGAGCGGCAGGGGCACCATGTCAACGCTCTCTTTTTTGAAAACATGAACCTCTGGCGTATGTACCACGTTTGTTCCGGCCATCCGGCACCGTGCTGGGCCGCCGCCACAATCGAAGAAATTTCTTACCTCTGCGGTGTCGAAATAGAAGGATGCGCAGTGTCTGTAGTGGCCCTAGCCAGCTGGCGCGGGCAACAAAAAAACTTTGGCCCTAAGGCGCCGACGCTATCCTGCGCAGAGCGTGACCAGCTGATTGAAGTTGCAAACAAGGTGTCGGCAACCGATTCACGCGCCCGGTGCTGACGATCTTGAAAAGGAGGATTGGACGAAGAAAAAGGCGAAGTCACTCGAAAAGTCACTAGCCCCAAAAACAACAAAGCCACCCGAAGGTGGCTAAGTCATTGAAATATATGGTCGGGACGGAGTGATTCGAACACTCGACCCCTTGCACCCCATGCGTGCAGGATACACCTAAAGCCTTACGGATCAAGGCCTTGAGCGGGCGCTCGCTGCAAACGGTGCCGAACTGTGCAAGACCAATTTTCACCATCCCCCGAAAATCTCCCCACGGGCTCCGTCCCGCATCCGGCGTTCTGCCGACCGTTCCCCTTCCTTTATATAGCTACTCACAGGTGGGCTTGCCGCTACCCTGTATCACCTGTACGCCGCCGGGATGATCCTGCGGATAGTCGCCAAACAAGCCCAACGCCCAGGCCTCTTCGTGCTCTATCAGCGCCCAAAGCCGCGCCGCCTCGACAAGCTCGAGCATTTCGCCCATCTCCTCGATGGACACCTCAGCCCGGTGATAGCAGTCGTAGGCCATCTGCCTGAGCACGGCAACTCGCGCCTCTGGATCTGTGATCAGTGGCTCGCGGTCATCGAGTGCGGTTACCCAGGCTGGAGGGTATGGGAGTGGCATGGCCGATACTGTATGTAAAACCAGTATCGTATAGCCCGTCATGGTCTCAGGCAATCACCGGTCAGCGGTGCGTTCTCGTGCCGTCCATGATCGATTCACACGCTAGCCCAGCTATTCGGCTTCGCTCAAGCGCTGCTGCGCAGCTGCCCGCCATTCGGTCAGCGTCTTCAAGCAATCCTCCGAGCACCACAACGGCAGAGGCTCCTGTCTGGCGCTGCTGGGTAGCGATGGCATTGCAGGTGGCTGAATGCCCTGCGCGCAGCCGGCTGATTTCCCCGCGCAGCCCACCAGCAGCAGACTCGGCAGCAGCAGCGCGAGCCGCCGCCAGTTCAAGCTGTTTCCTCGCATTGCTCTCCTCCTCATCCACCACCGCCTGCCGGCGAAGCTCTTCTTTTCTAGCCACCTGCTCAGCCAGGGCCCAAGCCTGTTTGTCCCCGGCATCGCGCGCAGCCCACCTGCCCCGCCACTCGGCGTCCATCGTCGTACGCCCATGCTCATAGGCACCCCAGTACGACACCAGCACCAGGGCGAGACACACCGCCGCGCCGGCGGTGCGCCACCCGATCACGCCAACACCTTCAGTGCCCGCTCGTATAGAGCCACCCGATCAGCCTGGCCATTGAGGCCGCCGTTGATCTTGCGAGTGATAGCCTCGAACTTTCCGGCGTCCGCCAGCTCGTTCAGTCCGTTCTGCGACCACCACCACGCGGCCGACTGGCAGGCAAATTCAGGCTGCTCCAGAAGCTCAGGCTTATCGACCAGGGGCAGGCCCAGCCCGTCAGCGGCGGCGCGGTAGTTCGACCGGCCGGTGAGCTGGATCAGCCCGCGGCCTCGGTACCGCCAACCATCACCCGATGACTCGGAGCCGTTCGCCATGCGATCGGCATACACCTTGTTCGCGATCTTCTCAGGCTGCCGGGCATAAGCGGCGCTCGACAGCGCGGTGAACCGGGTGGGCCAGGTCCGTGCCAGTGCATCGGCGCTGTAGTTCAAGTTCTCCACCAGGCTACGCAGGTGGCCTGATTCGTGACCGACCTGGGCAAGGAACGCCGCGGTGCGCAGCCGGCTGTTGATCTTGAAGCGAGCCATTGCCCGGTTTAGAGCAGGCAAAAAAATGCCCGCTACCGGGCGGGCACTGGGAAGGATCTGCAGCAACTGCTGCTCTGTGATTGGCATGCTTTCTCCAGGCAATAAAAAACCCGCCGCGGCGGGTATCGGTATTCATCTGTGATCAGGCCGGCGGCGCGGGCCAGTCGACTTTTGCGGGGTACCCAGGCTGCTCTGGCAGGCGGTTCAGCGCGACCCGGTATTTCTTCCAGGCCTTCAGCGCAGTGGCTTCAGCCTCGGTTGCGTCGTCGAGGTCGACCGCATCCTGCAGCGGTGCGATTGCCGAGTCGGCAGCGGCACGGCGGCTCGCCGCATCAGCCTGCACCGCACCGAGAAGCTGCGCTGCAGTGGCTTCTTGCTTCATCTCTGCCGTGACCATCTGACTCCAGTCGATTGCGCCGACAGCTGCAGGCCAGTTCGGCGGGACATCGGGCTGCGGGTCGCGGTCCGTGGGCAGTGGTACCCGGCCGTCAGCCGGGCTGACGATGTCGACAGGGAAGCGCGATTGCTCACTCGCATCCGCGCCGTGCGGCAGCATGAGTGTCAGCACCAGGCCGCCACTGATCCGCTCGACTGGCGCAATCACGAACTCGCAGTCGACAGCCTCGGCAGGGAGCGTCGCGCCATCCGGTAATCGCGTGAAGTCAAATTCCACACCATTCACTTCCAGTATGTCGGCGGACCTGGCCACAACTAAGCCCAGATCAGA